>NZ_CP126740.1:325977-651955 GCF_030246925.1 Microbacterium sp. zg-Y625 | reverse complement strand
TGTTCGACGACACCGTCTATGCCGACGGCGCGGAGATACCCATCGACCTCTTCTCGAACGTGCGGGTGGAGGTCGAGCTGGCGTTCGCGCTCGAAGAGCCGCTCGAGGGCCCCGACTGCACGCTCGAGGATGCCCTGCGCGCCATCGACTACGCCGTCCCGGCTCTGGAGATCCTGAACTCGCACATCGAGCTCGAGGGCCGCACGATCGTCGACACCATCGCCGACAACGCGGCCTACGGCGCCATGGTGCTCGGCAGCATCCGCAAGCGGCCGGACGAGGTCGACCTGCGCTGGGTGCCGGGTGTGCTCTCGCGCAACGGCGAGATCGAGGAGACCGGCGTGGCCGCGGGCGTGCTCGGCCACCCGGCGACGGGCGTGGCCTGGCTGGCGAACAAGCTGCACCAGCACGGCGCGCGACTCGAGGCCGGCGAGATCATCCTGGCGGGCTCTTTCACCCGCCCCGTGTGGGTCGCCCGCGGCGACACCGTGCGGTGCGACTACGGACCGATGGGAGTCATCACATGCCGCTTCGTCTGACACCGACCTTCCGCGACGATCTCGCTGCGGCATCCCGCCCTCTCGCCGGGATGTGGGTGAGCTCGGGGTCGCCGGTGGTGGCGGAGATCTGCGCCGGGTCAGGGCTCGACTGGCTGCTCATCGACATGGAGCACTCGCCCAACGGGCTCGGATCGGTGCTCACTCAGCTGCAGGCCGTGGCGGCATACCCGATCACGCCGGTGGTGCGCGTGCCGAGCGGCGATGCCATCACGATCAAGCAGGTGCTGGACCTCGGCGCGCAGAATCTGCTCGTGCCGATGGTCTCGAGTGCAGAAGAGGCACGGGCGGTCGTCGCCGCGGTCCGCTATCCGCCGCGCGGAGTCCGCGGGGTCGGGGCGGCGCTGGCGCGCTCGGCCCGATGGAACCGCGTGGAGGACTATCTGCGTGACGCGGACGAGCACGTGTCGCTGCTGGTCCAGGTCGAGACGGTGGCCGGCGTCGAGGCGGCCGACGAGATCGCGGCGGTGGACGGGGTGGACGGCGTCTTCGTCGGCCCGGCGGATCTGGCGGCCTCCATGGGGCTTCTGGGTCAGCAGTCGCATCCCGAGGTCATGGCGGCGATCCAGCGCACCTTCGAGGCCGCGCGCGCGGCGGGCAAGCCCGTCGGCGTGAACGCCTTCGACCCCGCCGTGGCCGCGCGTCACCTCGAGGCCGGCGCGTCGTTCGTGGTGGTCGACGCGGACGTCGCGCTTCTCGCTCGGGGATCGGAAGCGCTCAGCGCGCGCTGGGTGCACGGTGTCGGCGACGCCCCCCGCGTGTCGTACTGACCGCGCTAGATGAGAGTTCGATGAGAGCTCACCCGCACCCGATGCGCTTTCTTTCAGGACGCACGTAGGTTTCTCCTACCGAACACTCAGGTTCGGCAGACGGAGGCCCCGCATGACTCGCTCGCTGTCTCTCCCGCGCTTGCTGCAGCTGTTCGCCGTCGTGGGGGTGACGGTGCTCCTCCTCGTCATGCTCGCACCGCCGGCGCGCGCGGCGACGACCGGAGACTTCACCGCGACCCCCGTCACGCCCGAGGCTCCGGCCGAGTCCGGCGCCCGCTCTGCCACGGGCAAGCTCGCTGAGAGCGACCCCGACGTGCTCGCGCGCACCGACGCGCGCCAGACCGCGATCATGGTCAAGGTGGACGTCGACCCTGTCGCCGCCTACGCCGGCGGGGTCGAGGGCTTCGCCGCGACGAGCCCCGCCGCGACCGGGCGCGACCTGGCCGACAGCGACGTCTCCGCCTACACGCGCTACGTCGAGGAGCGGCTGGATGCCGCCTTCGCCGAGATCCAGGCATCCGTCCCCTCCGCGGAGCTGCTGTCACGTCACGTGACCGTGTACGGCGGACTGTCGATCATCCTCCCCGCAAACCGCGCGAAGGACGTCGCAGGACTCGAGACGGTCGCCGCGGTGCAGGACAACGCCCTGCGCACCCAGGGAACGGCAGCCACCGAGGAGACCCCGGCTCCGGAAGAGACCCCCGCACCGCAGGAGTCCCCGGCACCCGAGGAGACCCCGGCACCGGAAGAGACACCGGCGCCGGAAGGGACCCCCGCACCGGAAGAGACCCCGGCTCCGGAAGAAGCCCCCGCACCGGAAGAGACCCCCGCCCCCGAAGAGACCCCGGCGCCGGAGGAGACCCCCGGCCCGATCACCTACGACACGAACGGCCTCGACAACGACGGCTCGACCTTCGTCGGCGCCGACACGGTGTGGCCGAGCCTCGGCGGTCGCGACCAGGCGGGTGCCGGCGTCATCGTCGGCGTCATCGACACCGGCATCTGGCCCGAGCACCCGATGCTCGTCGACAACGGCATCCCCACCCCCGAAGGCGGGCCGTGGGCGTGCGAGTTCGGCGGCGGCGCGGAGGGCGCCGGTGACGACTTCGCCTGCAACGACAAGCTGGTCGGCGCCCACGCGTTCCTCGACACCTACCAGGAGCTCGCCGAAGAGCCCGCCGGCGCCGTCGACTTCTGCGGCGCCGACGTCTGCTCCGCACGCGACTCCGACGGGCACGGCACCCACACCGCCACCACCGCCGCCGGCAGCGCCGTGGACAGCTCCCCCGTGCTCGGCGTCGACCACGGCCCCATCAGCGGCATCGCACCGGGGGCGTCGATCATCGCATACCGGGCACTCGGCCCCGGCGGCGGATACAACTCCGACCTCCTCGCCGCCGTGGAGCAGACGGTCCTCGACGGCGTCGATGTCATCAACTACTCCGTCAGCGGCTCGGCGAACGTCTACACCGACCCGGTGGAGATGGCGTTCCTCGACGCCTACGCCGCAGGGGTCGCCGTGCACGCCTCGGCCGGCAATTCCGGCCCCGGCGCGTCCACGGCCAACCACGCCGGCCCGTGGACGACGACGGTCGCCGCCTCCACCCTCGACCGGGCCTTCACCTCGACGCTCGAGCTCTCGTCCACCGACGGCGGCACGCTGACCAAGCCGGGCGCGACGATCACCCAGGGCGTCACGGACGCCCCGGTCGTGCGCGCCGACGCCGTCCCGGGCTACACAGGCGGCATCCGTTGCGAGCAGCCCTTCGCCGACGGCACCCTCGCCGGCACCGTCGTCGTGTGCGAGCGGGGCGGCAACGGCCGCGTCGCAAAGGGCTACAACGCCTTCCTCGGCGACGCGGCGGGCATGATCCTGTACAACCCGACCACGCAGGAGACCAACACCGACAACCACTTCATCCCGACGATCCACCTCGAGGGACCCAACGACGAGGTTCTCGCCTTCCTGACCCGACCGGGCGTCACCGCCTCGTGGGGTCCGGGGCAGGCGGGTCCCGGACCGGGCGACGTGATGGCGAACTTCAGCTCGCGAGGACCCATCGGGGAGTTCCTCAAGCCCGACATCACGGCCCCCGGCATCCAGGTGCTCGCCGGTCACACGCCCGCCCCGAGCGGACCCGACTCCGGTCCCGCGGGCCAGTACTACCAGGCCATCGCCGGCACGTCGATGTCTTCGCCCCATGCGGCCGGCGTCGCGGCCCTCGTGATCGCCGCCCGGCCGGACTTCACGCCCGGTCAGGTCAAGTCGGCGCTGATGACCTCCTCTCTGCAGGACGTCGTGAACCCGGACGGCTCGCCCGCGGGCGTGTTCGACCGCGGCGCCGGCAGCATCCGCGCCGACCGTGCCGTGGCGCCGATGCTCACCATCGCCGAGACGGCTGAGCGCTTCCACGGCAGCATGAGCGACCCGCAGGGACGCGTCGACCTCAACATCCCGAGCATCTACGTCGATCCGATGCCCGGCGCCATCGAGACCTCCCGCACCGTCACGAACGTCACCGACCGGCCGCAGACGTTCCGCGTCAGCGACGAGGCGACCGGGGGCCTGCGGGTGACGGTCTTCCCGTCACGGTTCACCATCGCTCCGGGGTCGTCCAAGCGGCTGTCGGTGATCATCGACGGACTGGAATCGGCCGAGGGCTGGCAGCAGGGCGAGATCACGCTGACGCCGACCCGCGGCGGCTCGGACGTCGTGATCCCGCTCGCGGCGAACGTGCGCGAGGCCGAGGTCGCGCTCGGGCAGTCGTGCGAGCCGGAGGAGATCCGCCGCGGTGCCACCACCACGTGCACGGTCACCGCGACGAACTTCCTGCCGGTGGAGGTGCCGGCGAGCATCAACGTCGCCGCG
Source organism: Microbacterium sp. zg-Y625 (assembly GCF_030246925.1). Classification (NCBI taxonomy): domain Bacteria; kingdom Bacillati; phylum Actinomycetota; class Actinomycetes; order Micrococcales; family Microbacteriaceae; genus Microbacterium; species Microbacterium jiangjiandongii. Next base: position 647,759 of record NZ_CP126740.1, on the reverse strand, counting down.
CACCCGTTCCTGAACGTGCGGGGCGTCACCGCACCCGCAAAGCGGCAGTTCCTGGGTGCGAGGTGGGACGGCACACTGAGCCCCGCGATCGCACCGACGATCCAGACGGTCGCCCCAGATGCCGACACCCACCCCGCCGGCGGGTACCTGTCACTGGCGGACTTCGGGATCGCGCCGGTGGCGGGGCTGGGAGATGAGGAGGCGGTCAACGTCCCGGTGGCCTCCTTCCTCTACGGCGGCGAGGTCTACGACAACATCGGCATCACCGCCAACGGGTACGCCGTCGTCGGTGGGAACACCGCCGACGTGGAGGCGGCACCCACCGGCATCCCCTCTCCTGCCACGCCCAACAACGTGCTTGCGCCCCTGTGGACCGATCTGAACCCCGAGGACGGCGGCGCGGTGCGTGTCGGCATCCTCAACGACGGCGTCACGTCCTTCCTCGTGATCGAGTGGGAGGAGGTGCCGACGTACTCCGGCAACGCCGTGAACACCTTCCAGACCTGGATCGCCCTCGGCGGCACTGAAGGGATGTGGTTCGCGTACCGCGACGACGCGATCGCCGACACCGAGTCCGGGGGGATCACCGGAGCCGAGAACCGCAACGGCACGAGCGGCGCCGTCGCCGACCCGCCGCGTGCGGGCGACGTCTACGTCATCACGACCACCCCGCCGACAGCCGGCGGCACCGTGAGCTTCGACTACACCCTCACCGGGGTGCTCCGCGGGCAGTGGGACACGTGGGCGACGCTCACCAGCCCGCAGCTGCGGGCCATCCCCGCCGAGCAGACGACGATCACGGTGCGCTGACCCGCGCGCGCCGCCCGCGCCGCCCGCGCGCTGAGACGACTACGGGGCGCCGAGACGGTGGGTAATCCCCACGGTCTCGGCGCCCCGGTGTCGTCTCACGAGCGGGGGCGTGGGACAGTGGAGCGATGAGGACCTGGGTCGTGCGCTTCGTGGCGCTGTACGTGTTCGACGTCGTGGTGCTGCTCGCCATCGGCGCGCTGGTCCCCGGGGTGCGGGTGGGGTGGTCGGCACTGTGGGCTGGAGCGGTGCTGGCGGCGGCGACGATCTGGCTGAAGCCGGTCATCCACCGTTGGTTCCGATCGATGGCCGGCCGTTCCGCGGTGAAACGGAGCAGGCTCGCCGAAAAGCTCGTGCAGTATCTGCTGGTGCTCGCGGTCGCGGCGGTCATCTGGGTGCTGCTGGTCGCCTTCACCGGCGTGAACGTGCGCGGTTTCGTCTTCGGCTGGTTCGTGCCGCCGGTCTTCCTGCTCATCGCGTGGGCGCTCTACGACCTCATCGACGACCGCCTGGAAGCCCGGGCCGGGGCGCTCTACGACCGTGCCACCGGCGGTGGCCGCCAGCGCGCGGTGCCGCCCGCCGCGGCATCCCCCGCTCCTGGCGCCGCGCCCGCGCGCGAAAACGTCGACGACGGCCTCACCCCCGAGCAGCGCCGCATGTTCGACGATCTCGGCAACCCCTGACCCCTCGAGTGAGTATTCGTCGCCTCGAGTGAGTATTCGTCACCTCGAGTGAGTATTCGTCACCCGCGCGAACGACGGATCCCGAATACTCACTCGCGACGCGAATACTCACTCGCGCGCCCGAATACTCACTCGACGACGCGAATACTCACTCGGCGGCGCGCTCGGCGGCCTCGACCACGTTCGTCATCAGCAGCGCGACCGTCATCGGCCCGACCCCGCCGGGGTTCGGCGACAGGTATCCGGCGACCTCCGCCACGTCGGGATGCACGTCGCCGAAGACGCGGTTCTTGCCCGTCTCGGGATCCACCTCGCGGGTGACGCCCACATCGAGCACCGCGACCCCCGGCCGCACGTCCTCTGCCCGCACGATGTGCTTCACGCCCGCGGCGGCGACGATGACGTCGGCCGCGCGCAGGTGACGGGCGAGGTCGACGGTGCCGGTGTGGGTCAGGGTCACCGTGGCGTTGTACTCGCGGCGGGTCAGCAGCAGGCCGATCGACCGGCCGATCGTCACCCCGCGGCCGACGACGACGACGTGCTTGCCCGCCAGGTCGTAGCCGTTGCGGGTCAGCAGCTCGATCACGCCGCGCGGCGTGCACGGCAGCGGCGTCGTGATCGGCGTGTTGACGTTCAGCACCAGCCGGCCGAGGTTGGTCGGGTGGAGGCCATCGGCATCCTTCGCCGGGTCGATGCGCTCCAGGATCGCGTCGGTGTCCAGGTGCTTCGGCAGCGGCAGCTGCACGATGTAGCCGTGGCAGGCGGGGTCGGCGTTGAGCTCGTCGATCAGCGCTTCGACCTGCTGCTGGGTGGCGTCGGCGGGCAGCTCCCGCTGGATCGAGTTCATCCCGATCGCCTGGGACTGCTTGTGCTTCATGCCGACATACAGCTGGGATGCCGGATCGGCCCCCACCAGCACGGTCGCGATTCCCGGGACGATGCCCTTCTCCGCCAGCGCCGCCACCCGCGTGCGCAGCTCGTCCTTGATCGCCGCCGCCGTCGCGACGCCGTCGAGCCGGACCGCGGTCACTGCTGCAGGCCGGGGTAGAGCGGGAACGCGGCGGTCAGCGCCGCCACCCGCACGCGCAGCGCCTCGAGGTCGGCGCCGGGCTGCAGAGCCAGCGCGATGATGTCGGCCACTTCGGTGAACTCGGCGTCGCCGAAACCGCGGGTCGCGAGCGCCGGCGTGCCGATGCGCAGCCCCGACGTCACCATCGGCGGCCGCGGGTCGTTGGGGACCGCGTTGCGGTTCACGGTGATGTGGATCTCGTGGAGGAGGTCCTCGGCCTGCTTGCCGTCGATCGCCGCGTCGCGGAGGTCCACGAGCACCAGGTGCACATCGGTGCCGCCGGAGCGCACCGCGATGCCGGCATCCTTGACGTCCTGCTGCGTGAGGCGGTCGGCGAGGATCGCGGCGCCCCGCAGCACCCGCTCCTGCCGCTCGGCGAACTCGGGGGTCGCTGCGAGCTTGAACGCCGTCGCCTTCGCGGCGATGACGTGCATGAGCGGCCCGCCCTGCTGGCCGGGGAAGACGGCGGAGTTGATCTTCTTGGCGATGTCGGGGTCGTTGCTGAGGATGAAGCCCGAGCGGGGACCGCCGATGGTCTTGTGCACCGTCGAGGACACGACGTGGGCGTGCGGCACGGGGTTCGGGTGCAGGCCCGCCGCGACGAGGCCTGCGAAGTGCGCCATGTCGACCCAGAGGAGCGCCCCCACCTCGTCGGCGATGGCGCGGAACGCGGCGAAGTCCAGCTGGCGGGGGTAGGCCGACCAGCCCGCGATGATGACCTTCGGCTTGTGCTCGACGGCGAGGCGGCGCACCTCGTCCATGTCGACCAGCGAGGTCTCGGCATCCACCCCGTACGCGACGATGTTGTAGAGGCGCCCCGAGAAGTTGATCTTCATGCCGTGCGTGAGGTGGCCGCCGTGGTCGAGCGACAGGCCGAGCAGCGTGTCGCCGGGGCGGGCGATGGCGTGCAGCACCGCGGCGTTGGCCGAGGCACCGGAGTGCGGCTGCACGTTGGCGAAGTGGGCGCCGAAGAGGGACTTCGCCCGCTCGATCGCGAGCTCCTCGGCGACGTCGACCTCTTCGCACCCGCCGTAGTAGCGGCGTCCGGGGTATCCCTCGGCGTACTTGTTGGTCAGCACCGAGCCCTGCGACTGCAGCACCGAGACCGGCACGAAGTTCTCGGACGCGATCATCTCGAGGTAGCCGCGCTGACGGTCGAGTTCGCGCTCGAGCACCTGCGCGATCTCGGGATCGACCTCGGCGAGCGGGGCGTTGAACACGGAATCGGTCATGGCGATCTCCAGACTGCAGCGGTACGTGGGGTGGTCGAGGCACCCGCGATGCGGGCGTATCGAGACCCGGCCCAGGCGTGCGGTCGAATGCCTTGTCGGTCGCTCCCCGGTGGTGACCCACCTCAACGCCAGTCGCGACACCCAGAGCATAGCGGATGCCGCGTCGCGCTTGCCCGTCCCCGTGCGGGGGACGCGGCGTTGCTACGCTGACTTACCGTGCAGACCCCGGGCGTGCCGAGCGTGGATCGCGTAGTCCACCGCGTGCGGCTCGTCGATGCCGGCACCGTCACCGACGACGCGTGGGTGGCCTTCGGCGACGGGCGCGTCCGTGCCGTCGGCCAGGGCGACTCCTGGCGGGACCTCTCCCCCGCCCAGGCGCATGACGGCGACGGCGCGTGGCTGACCCCCGGCTTCGTCGACATCCACGGGCACGGCGGCGCGGGCCACGCCTTCGACGACGGGGCCGAAGCCATCGCCGAGGCGCGCGCGATGCACCGGTCCCACGGGACCACGCGGGCGGTGCTGTCGCTTGTCACGGCATCCGTCGACGACCTCGTCTCGCGGGTCGCGACGATCGCGGGCCTCGCCCGCACGGATGCCACCGTCCTCGGCTCGCACCTCGAAGGCCCGTTCCTCGACGTCGGTCACAAGGGCGCGCACACCGCGGGGCTGCTGCGGGCACCCGACGCGCGCTCGGTCGACCGCCTGCTGGATGCCGGCGACGGCACCATCCGGCAGGTGACCCTCGCCCCGGAACTCCCCGGCGCGCCGGAAGCCATCGCGCGCTTCGTCGCCGCGGGCGTCGCCGTGGCCGTGGGACACACCGACGCCGATGCCGATGCGGCCCGCCGCGCGTTCGACGCGGGGGCGACGATCCTCACCCATGCCTTCAACGGCATGCGCGGCATCCATCACCGGGCGCCCGGTCCCGTCGTCGCGGCGATGCAGGACGAGCGGGTCACGATCGAGCTCATCGCGGACGGAACCCACGTGCACCCCGACGTGATGCGGCTGGTGTTCGCCGGGGCTCCCGGACGCGTCGCCCTGATCACCGACGCGATGGCAGCCGCCGGGTCGGCCGACGGCGCGTACGCGCTCGGCGGCCTGGCCGTCACCGTGGCGGACGGGGTCGCACGCCTGGACGACGGCGGCTCGATCGCGGGGTCGACGCTCACGCAGGATGCGGCACTGCGGATGGCCACCGGGCGGTGCGGCGTCTCGATGCCCGACGCGATCGACGCGCTCACCGCCGTACCCGCCCGTGCGATCGGTGCGCCGGCGGGGTCGCTCGCCGTCGGCGCTGCGGCCGACGCGGTGCTGCTGGACGCCGATCTCGCCGTGCGCACGGTGTGGGTCGACGGCGTTCCGGCGTAGCGACCACCGGCGGGCTCCTCCCGCGCCGGACCTAGACTGAGGTCATGTCCGACCTCCCCTCCGTGCGCCCCGCGAAGCCCGCCGAACCGCAGCCGCCGCAGCCCGGCACCAGCCGCGCGCTCACCGCGGTGGACGTGTTCTCGGCGGTCTGCGGCGTGTTCGCGTTCTCGACCCTCGCCTACTGGGGCTTCGTGGCGTGGGAGTTCCCGTGGAACCTCGTCGCGGGGATCGGCACCCCCATCGTCGCGATCCTGCTGTGGGCGCTGTTCGTCTCCCCCCGCGCCGTGCTCGCGGTGCACCCGTTCGTGCGTGCCCTCGTCGAGCTGCTGGTCTACGCGGCCGCGACGATCGCCTGGTGGGCGCTCGGCCACGCCTGGGTCGGACTCGGCTTCGCCGTGATCGCCGTGGCCGTCGGCGTCATCTCCGGCCGGCGCCGCCTGGCGTGAGCACGGTGCCGCAGCCGACAGCGACCGACGTGGTCGCCCTGCTGCGCGAGGCGCTGGGCAGCCGGGTCGACACCGCGCCCGAGGCGCTGGAAGCCGTCCGTGCCGACAAATCCGGCCACGCGTCCGCCGGCGCCCCCCTGGCCGTGGTGCACGCGGCATCCGTCGCCGACGTGCAGCAGACCCTCCGCATCGCGACCGCGACCCGCACACCCGTCGTCACCCGCGGCGCCGGCACGGGCCTGGCCGGCGGCGCGAACGCCGGCGCGGGCGAGATCGCCCTGTCGGTGCGCGGCATGGACCGCATCCTCGAGGTGCGTCCCGACGACCTGCTGGCCGTGGTGGAGCCCGGCATCATCAACGCCGAGCTGAACGCGGCGCTCGCCCCGCACGGGCTGTGGTGGGCCCCCGACCCCGCCAGCCGAGAGATCTCCACGGTGGGCGGCAACATCGCCACCGGCGCCGGTGGCCTCCTGTGCGCGAAGTACGGCGTCGTGCGCGATGCCGTGCTGGGCCTGGACGTCGTGCTCGCGGACGGCCGGCTGCTGCGGCTCGGCCACCGCAGCGTCAAGGGCGTCACCGGTCTCGACCTCACCGCGCTCATGATCGGCTCCGAGGGGACGCTCGGCGTCGTCGTGGGTGCCACGCTGAAGCTCCGCCGCCTCGTGCCCGGGGCCACGCGCACCCTCGCGGCCACGTTCCCCGACGTCCGCTCGGCCGCTGTGGCCTCGGCCGCGGTGACCGCCTCCGGCATCCAGCCGGCGATCATGGAGCTGATGGATGCCGTCAGCCTCGAGGCCGTGCACCGGCTGCTGCGGCTGCCACCGCCCACCCCCGGTGCCGCGCAGCTCACGATCCAGACCGACGGTCCCGCCGCCGCCGTCGAGGCCGAGGGCATCGCCGACGTGCTGCGGGCAGCGGGAGGCACCGTGGCCCTCGCCGCCGACGAAGCCGAGGGCGAGCGGCTGCTGGCGGTGCGCCGCGCGATGCATCCCGCCATGGAGACGCTCGGCACGACCCTCATCGAGGACGTCTCGGTGCCCCGCAGCGCCCTGCCGGCGATGTTCGACGAGATCGCGCGCGTCGAGCGCGACCACGGCATGGTGATCCCCACGGTGGCGCACGCCGGCGACGGCAACCTGCATCCGAACTTCGTGTTCCAGGGCACCGAGGTGCCTGCGGCGGTCTGGGATGCCGCCGGCGACCTGTTCCGGGCAGCGCTGCGCCTGGGCGGCACGTTGACCGGCGAGCACGGCATCGGGGTGCTCAAGCGCCGCTGGCTGGCCGACGAGCTCGGCGACGATCAGTGGCAGCTGCAGCGGGACGTCGCCCGCGTGTTCGACCCGCTCGGCATCCTCAATCCCGGCAAGGTCTTCGCCGTCTGAGCGCGCGGACCGCGCCGAGCGGTCAGAGCCCCTGCCAGGCGGGCTTGTTCTCCCACGTGTAGCGGTAGTAGTCCGCCCGTTTCAGCTGCGATGCCGCAGCCTCGTCCACGACGACCGTCGCGTGCGGGTGCAGCTGGATGGCCGACCCGGGGAGCGAGGCGGTCACCGGCCCCTCGACCGCACCGGCGACGGCGGCGGCCTTGCCCTCGCCGAACGCCAGCAGCACGAGGTGGCGGGCCGACAGGATGGTGCCGAGCCCCTGTGTGATGCAGTGCATCGGCACGTCGTCCACGGCGTCGAAGAACCGCGCGTTGTCGGCGCGCGTCTGCGCGGTGAGGGTCTTCACGCGGGTGCGGGAGGCGAAGGACGACCCCGGCTCGTTGAAGCCGATGTGCCCGTCGGTGCCGATCCCGAGGATCTGCAGGTCGACCCCGCCCGCCTCGGCGATGGCGCGCTCGTAGTCGTCGCCGGCGTGCTCGATGCCTTCGAGCGACCCGTTCGGCACGCGCACGCGCGCGGGATCCAGCCCGAGCGGCTCGACGACCTCGCGCGTGATGACGTTGCGGTAGCTCTCGGGGTGCGCAGGGTCGATGCCGACGTACTCGTCCAGCGCGAATCCGCGCACCTGCGAGAGGTCCACCTCGCCCTGACGAGCGCGCAGCGCCTCGTAGACCGGCAGCGGGGTCGAGCCGGTGGCGAGCCCGAGCACGGCGTCGGGGGTGCGGCGCACGAGGGCGAGGATCTCCTCCGCGACCAGGGTGCCGGCATCGGCGGCGGTCGGAACGATCACGATCTCAGCCATGGACGGTTATCTCCTCAGCGGTGGATGCCGCGCCGACCAGTGCCGCGCCGACGGCGGCCGTCGGCGACCCGGCGGGAAGCAGAGCGACACGACCATCCAACCGCACCGTGCGCAGGAACGGCGACTCCCGCGCCCGACGAACCAGTTCCCCGCGCACGGGGTCGGCCGGCTTCTGTACCGTGACCGTTCCGTTGCGTCCGGCGTGTCAGGCGTCGATTATCATGGGGAGGACGTATCGACTCACACGACCGGGGGGTGGAATGTGACGGACGTGGTCACCAGGCCAGATGCCGACAGTTCGAACGACGCTGCTGCCGATGATGCGACGACCGTCGCCCTGGATGCCGGTGGTGACCGCACCGACGGCACCGACGTGCGCTGGGCCCCCGCCGAACCGGCTCCGAAGCGCCGCCGACTGGGCCTGTGGATCGGTGTGCCGGCGGCCCTCGTCACCCTCGGCGCGGCTGCCGCGTCACTGATGCTGGTCGCCCCCGGCACCTCCGTGGCCGGTGTCCCGGTGGGGTGGCTCACGCCCGGCGCCGCCGGCGACGTGGTCACCGAGCGCCTCGGCAGCACCGAGATCGTGCTGGAGACAGGCGCGACCGTCACCGCCGCCGACCTGGGCGCGAGTGTCGACGGACAGGCGCTGGCCGAAGCCGCCTTCGCCGAGCGCCCGATGTGGAACGTCACCCAGTGGTTCGGCGACCCGGTGCCCGCCACGGTCACCATCGACGCCGAGCAGACGGCAGAGGTGCTGCGCGACGCTGCCCCCGCGCTGTACACCGCGCCGACCGATGCCACGGTCGCCTTCGACGCGGCATCGCAGACCTACGTGCTGACCCCCGCGATCGACGGTGAGGGCATCGACCCGACGGCCGTCGAAGCGGCGCTGCAGCAGGCCTTCGACGACGGCGCGAGCTCCGTCACCCTCGACGACCCGGGCCGCTCGACCCTTCCCGCGCACACCACCACCGAAGAGGCGCAGGCCGGTGTCGACACGCTCAACGCGATGCTCGACTCCGCAGGCTTCTACATCGGCGAGGAGCGCACCGTGCCGATCGACCGGGCCGCGCTGGCATCCTGGCTGACCCTTTCGACGGGCGAGAACGGCGAGGTCACGTTCGAAGCGGATGCCGCCGCGATCCAGCCGATGGTCGACACCCTCCCCGGCCTCGTCGCGCGCGAGGCGGTCGACGCCACCGTCATCACCAACACCGCCGGCGAGGCGCTCTGGGACATCCAGGCCGGCCACACCGGCCGGGCGCTGGAGTCCACCGACGGAATCGCCGCCGGCTTCGCCGACCAGCTGGCCACCGGCAACGCCTCCTACGCGCTGCCGGTCGTCGAGACCGAGTTCCAGACGACCGCGCTGACCCGGACCATCGACGTCAATCTCTCCGCACAGCGGGTCACCCTCTGGGAGAACGGCGCCGCCGTGGACTCCTGGTCGGTCTCCACCGGCAAGCAGGGTGCACCCACCTACCCCGGTGAGTACACGATCCAGAGCATGTACCCCATGCAGACGCTGTACGGCACGTATCGCGGCCCGAACGGCGAGGACCTCGGTCCCTACGTGCAGCCCGACGTGAAGTGGATGATGTACTTCAACGGCGGTCAGGCGTTCCACGGCGTGTACTGGCACAGCAACTGGGGTCGTCCCAGCAGCCACGGCTGCGTCGGGATGCCGGAATGGCGCGCAGCCCAGCTCTACGACTGGGCCGCCCCGGGCGTCGAGGTGTCGATCCACTACTGAGCGCCCGCCGCCCCCTAGGGTGGCGATCGTGCCCCGTTTCGACCTGCCCGCGGCCGAGCTCGCCGCATATCGACCCGACGTCCGCGAACCACACGACTTCGACGAGTTCTGGACCCGCACCCTCGCGGCCGCACGCGCTGCCGGGGGCGAGGTGACCCGGCGCCGGGTGGACACCCCCTTCACGGTGTTCGACGTGCACGACGTCACGTTCCCGGGCTACGACGGCGAGCCGGTGCGCGCGTGGCTGACCCTGCCCCGAGGCGCGACCCAGCCCCTCCCCGCCGTCGTGGAGTACAACGGCTACGGCGGCGGCCGGGGGCTTCCCGGGGAGCGGAGCACATGGGCGGCCGCCGGGTACGCGCACCTGTTCATGGACACCCGAGGCCAGGGATCGGCGTGGGGATCGGGCGGGGACACCCCCGACCCGCACGGCTCTGGGCCCGCCGCCAACGGGTTCATGACGCGCGGCATCGACTCGCCCGAGACGTACTACTACCGGCGCGTGTTCACCGACGCCGTGCGCGCCGTCGACGCGGTGCGCACCTTCGCCGAGGTCGACCCGGCGCGCGTGTCGGTCGCCGGGGGCAGCCAGGGCGGGGGCATGACGCTCGCCGCCGCGGGACTGTGCGACGGCCTCGTCGCCGCCCTGCCGGACGTGCCGTTCCTCTGCCATTTCGAGCGCGCGGTCGGGCTCACCGACAGCGACCCGTACCAGGAGATCGTGCGCTACCTCTCCGTGCACCGCGGCGCCGACGAACGCGTCTTCGAGACGCTGTCGTACTTCGACGGGGTCAACTTCGCCCGGCGCGCGACGGCATCCGCCCTCTTCTCCGTCGCGCTCATGGACCCGGTCTGCCCGCCGTCGACGGTCTACGCCGCGTTCAACCACTACCCCGGCGACAAGCGCATCGAGGTGTACACGCACAACCAGCATGAGGGCGGCGAGGCCCACCAGTGGTACGCGCAGGCGGCGTTCCTGGCCGAGAAGCACGGTGCGCCCGCGTCGACGTCGTGAACGGCGTGTGACGCTTTCGGGCGCATGTGCGTCGGTGCGGCAAACCCCGATAACCTGTGGTCATGGCTGAGCTGCATGTGGTGGAACTGTCGGCATCGACGATCGTCGCGGTGAACAACATGTCGCTCAAGCCGGGGCAGGAGCGCTTCCTCGCCCCCGAGAGCTACGCGATCGCCGCGACCGTCGTGAACCCCGCCACCTCGTGGCAGCGGGTCGTCATGGACGGCGACGAGGTCGTCGGCTTCGTGAGTGCGAACTTCGATCCCGAGGCGCCGCAGGAGCACTTCCGCTCCGTGCTGTGGCGCATCAACGTGGATGCCGACGACCAGGGCCGCGGCGTCGGGCGCTTCGCCGTCGAGCAGCTGCTCGAAGAGGCGCGCTCGCGCGGCATGGACCACGTCAACGTCATCTACGAAGCCGGCGAAGGCGGCCCCGAGACCTTCTTCACCCGCGTGGGCTTCACGCCCGTCGGCGAGACCGAGTACGGCGAGGTCGTCGCCGAGGTCCGCCTGTAGCGGCATCCGCCCCGCGCCGCGCCCCGCGCCGCGCCCCGCGCCGCGCCCTGCGCCGCGCCCTTCGACGCTGAGACGAATACGGGCGGCCGAGACAGTGGGTGATACCCATCGTCTCGGCCGCCCGTATTCGTTTCACGGTCGGCGCGCGGGTCAGCCGATCGCGTCGATCACGGCGTTGAAGGTGGTGGAGGGGCGCATCACGGCATCCACCAGCGCGACGTCGGGGCGGTAGTAGCCGCCGATGTCGGCCGGCGAACCCTGCACCGCGGTCAGCTCGGCGACGATCGTCTCCTCCTGGGCCGCCAGCGCCTCGGCGATCGGCGCGAAGACGGCGGCCAGCTCGGCGTCGGCGGTCTGACGCGCCAGCTCCTCGGCCCAGTACCGCGCCAGGTAGAAGTGGCTGCCGCGGTTGTCGATCGTGCCCAGCTTGCGTCCGGGCGAGCGGTCCTGCTCGAGGAACGTGCCGGTCGCGGCATCCAGCGTGTCGGCCAGGACCTGCGCCTTGACGTTGCCGGTCGTGGTCGCGAGGTGCTCGAGGGATGCCGCGAGGGCGAAGAACTCACCCAGGGAGTCCCAGCGCAGGTAGTTCTCCGCCACCAGCTGCTGCACGTGCTTGGGCGCCGACCCGCCGGCGCCGGTCTCGAAGAGGCCTCCCCCGGCCAGCAGCGGCACGATCGAAAGCATCTTGGCGCTCGTGCCGACCTCGAGGATCGGGAAGAGGTCGGTGAGGTAGTCGCGCAGCACGTTGCCGGTCACCGAGATGGTGTCCTCACCCTTGCGGATGCGGTCCAGCGAGTACTGCGTGGCCTCGGCCGGCGCGAGGATCTCGATCGTGAGCCCTGACGTGTCGTGGTCGGCGAGGTAGGTCTTCACCTTCTCGATGAGCTGGGCGTCGTGCGCGCGGGAGGCGTCGAGCCAGAACACGGCGGGGGCGCCGGTGGCCCGGGCACGGGTGACGGCGAGCTTCACCCAGTCGCGCACCGCGATGTCCTTCGTCTGCGTCGCACGCCAGATGTCCCCCGGGGCGACGGTGTGCTCGAGCAGCACGTCGCCGGCGGAGTTCACGACCTGCACCACGCCCTCCGACGCGATCTCGAACGTCTTGTCGTGGCTGCCGTACTCCTCCGCCGCCTGCGCCATGAGGCCGACGTTGGGGACGCTGCCGATCGTGGCGGGGTCCAGCGGTCCGTGCGCGATGACGTCGTCGATGACGGTCTGGTAGACCCCGGCGTAGGAGGAGTCCGGGATCACCGCGATGGTGTCGTCCTCGCCGCCGTCGGCGCCCCACAGCTTGCCGCCGTTGCGCACCAGCGCGGGCATCGAGGCATCCACGATGACGTCCGACGGCACGTGCAGGTTGGTGATGCCCTTGTCGGAGTTGACGTACGACAGGCGCGGTCCCTGCGCCATCGCGTCGGTGAAGGCCGCGATGATCTCTTCGCCGCCCTCGACGGTCGCAAGACCCGACAGGATGCCGCCGAGGCCGTCGTTCGGGGTGAGCCCGGCGGCGGCGATGCGGTCGCCGTACTGCGCGAACACGTCGGCGAAGTAGGCGCGCACGACGTGGCCGAAGATGATCGGGTCGCTGACCTTCATCATCGTGGCCTTGAGGTGCACCGAGTACAGCACGTCGTCCGCCTCGGCGGCCCGCAGCGTCTCGAGGAGGAACGCGTCGAGCGCCGCGGCCGAGAGGAACGTGGCATCCACGATCTCGCCCGGGAGCACCTTCAGGCCCTCCTTGAGGGTCGTGACGGTGCCGTCGGATGCCACGTGCTGGATCGTCAGCACGTCGTCGGCGGGGATCACGACCGAGGACTCGTTGGACTTGAAGTCGTCGTGGCCGAGGGTGGCCACGCGGGTCTTGGAGCCCTCGGCGAACGGCTTGTTGCGGTGCGGGTGCTTGCGGGCGTAGTTCTTCACCGACAGCGGCGCACGGCGGTCGCTGTTGCCCTCGCGCAGCACCGGGTTGACCGCGGAGCCCTTGATGCGGTCGTAGCGGGCGCGGATGTCCTTCTCCTCGAGCGTGGCGGGCTCGTCGGGGTAGTCCGGCACGTCGTAGCCGGCGGCCTGCAGCTCGGCGATGGCGGCCTTCAGCTGCGGGATGGAGGCGGAGATGTTGGGGAGCTTGATGATGTTCGCCTCGGGCAGCGTCGCGAGGCCACCGAGCTCGGCCAGCGCGTCACCCACCTGCTGCTGCGGCGTGAGGCGCTGCGGGAAGGCGGCGAGCACGCGCCCGGCAAGCGAGATGTCGCGCGTCTCGACGGACACGCCCGCCTGACCGGTGTAGGCCTGGACGATGGGCAGGAACGACGCGGTCGCCAGCGCCGGCGCCTCGTCGGTGTACGTGTAGATGATGGTCGGCTCGGTCATCAGTGTCTCTCCGTCCGCGAGCGGCAATTGTCTCGATATCAAGATACCCCGGGGCTCACACCAGCGACTCCCGCCAGGCGGCGTGCAGCTGGGCGAACTTGCCGGTGCCGGCGATGAGCGCCGCCGGGGTGTCGTCCTCGATGATGCGGCCGTGCTCCATGACGAGCACCCGGTCGGCGATCGCGACCGTCGACAGCCGGTGCGCGATGATGATCGCGGTGCGGTCCGACAGCAGCGTCTGCAGGGCCTGCTGGATCATCCGCTCGCTGGGCATGTCGAGCGACGCGGTCGCCTCGTCGAGGATGAGCACGGCGGGATCGGCCAGGAAGGCGCGGGCGAACGAGATCAGCTGACGCTGACCTGCCGACACCCGGCCGCCGCGCTTGTTGACGTCGGTCTCGTACCCGTCGGGCAGCGCCTGGATGAACTCGTCCGCCCCGACCGCGCGAGCGGCCTGGACGATCTCCTCCATCGTCGCGTCGGGCTTTCCGAGTGCGATGTTGTCGGCGATGGTGCCGCTGAACAGGTACGCCTCCTGCGTGACCATGACGATCGCGCGCCGCAGATCCTTCGGGTGCAGGTCGCGCAGATCCACACCGTCCAGGCTCACCTCGCCGCGGCTCGGGTCGTAGAACCGCGACACGAGCTTCGCCAGCGTGGACTTGCCCGCGCCCGTCGTCCCCACCAGGGCCACGGTCTGGCCGGCGGGGATGTCCAGGGAGAAGTCGGGCAGGATGGTGCGGCCCGATCCGTATCCGAACTCGACGCCGTCGAAGCGGACGTGACCGCGCGCGTGCCAGAGGTCCACCGGAACGGCCGGGTCGGGGACGGTGGGCTCCTCTTCGAGGATGCCGGAGACCTTCTCCAGCGCCGCGGTGGCCGACTGGTAGGAGTTGAGGAACATCGCGATCTCCTCCAGCGGGCTGAAGAAGTTGCGGATGTAGAGCACCACCGCCAGCAGGCTGCCGATGAGGAACGTGCCGTCGACGACGCGCAGCGCACCCCACAGCAGCACGATGGCCATCGTCACGTTGGCGATGAAGATGAGGCCTGGGTCGAGGATGCCGAACAGGCGCACGAGCTTGAGGTTCACCCGGCGGTACTCCGCCGAGATCTCGCCGAACTCGGCGTCGTTGCGCTTCTCCTTGCGGAAGGCCTTGACCGCGCGGATGCCCGTCATCGTCTCGACGAACTGCACGATGAGCCGCGCGCTGACCACCCGCGACAGGCGGAAGCCCTTCTGCGATTCGCGGTAGAACCAGCGCATCAGCAGGAACAGCGGCAGTCCCATGACCACGAGGATCAGGCCCGACTGCCAGTCCACGAGGAAGAGCGCCACCAGCGTGAAGACGCCGTAGAGCGCCCCCTGCACCAGCTGGTTGAGTCCACCGTCGAGGAGTTCCCGGATGGACTCGAGGTCGCTCGTCTGCCGCGAGATGATGCGCCCCGAGGTGTAGGTCTCGTGGAATTCCAGGCTCAGCCGCTGGGTGTGACGGAAGATGCGGGTGCGCAGGTCCATCAGCACGGCCTGGGTCAGCCGCGCCGACAGCAGCACGTACCAGGCGATGAGGAGGGCGCCCATCACCCCCGACACGAGGTAGAGCGCCGTCACCCCGAACGCCGGCATCCAATCGGCGTAGTCCACCGCACGCGGCAGCGCCTCGTTGATGCCCCAGGCGATGAGGGCGGGGCCGAGGACGCGCAGACCGGTGGAGGCGACCAGCACGATCGCCGTCAGCACCAGCAGCCTCTTCATGGGGCTCACCAGCGACCACAGCAGCCGCAGCGACCGGCGCCGGATGGTGCGGCTCTCTTCCTTGGTGTAGTCGTCGCGGTCTTCGCCGCTGGTCCCCTGGACGCTGGACGCGCTCACAGGTTCACCTCCGTCTCGCGCTGGGTGCGTTCCTCGGCTTCGAAGCTCGAGATGACGTATCGGTAGTGCTCACTCGTGCGCAGCAGCTCGCTGTGGGTGCCGACCGCGGTGACGCGACCGGCCTCGAGCACCGCCACCCGGTCTGCCATCGCGACCGTCGATGGACGGTGCGCCACGATGAGCGCCGTGGTGGTCGCCAGCACACGCCGCAGCGCCGCCTCGACGAGGGCCTCGGTGTCGACGTCGAGCGCCGACAGCGGGTCGTCCAGCACCAGCACGGCCGGACGCGCGGCAACGGCACGCGCCAGGGCCAGGCGCTGACGCTGACCACCAGACAGGCTCAGCCCCTCCTCGCCGACCAGCGTGTCGACTCCGTCGGGCAGCTCGTGCACGAACTGCGCCTGCGCGATGGCGAGGGATTCCGCCAGGACGGCGTCGGCCTCCGGGCTGTCCGGGCGCAGGTCGTCGCGGCCGAGCAGCACGTTCTCGCGCACCGACGAGGAGAACAGCGTGGCATCCTCGAACGCCATCGCGACGTGCCGGCGCAGCTCCTCGAGCGTGAGATCGCGCACGTCGACGCCGTCCAGCTCCACCGCGCCCTGAGTGACGTCGTAAAGGCGCGCGGGGAGGGTGGTGAGGGTCGTCTTGCCGGAGCCGGTGAGCCCGACGAGCGCCATCGTCTCCCCCGGCTGCAGCACGAGGTCGATGCCGTCGATCAGGTCGCGCTCGTCGGGACGGGCATCCTGATACCGGAAGTGCACGCCGCGGAAGGCCAGCTCGCCGCGGGGCTGGGCGATCGTCTTCGGGTTCACCGGGTCGACGATGTCGTTGGTCTCATCGAGCACCTCGAACACGCGGTCGGTGGCCGTGCGGGCGTCGACGAGGAAGGCGAAGAGGAAGCCGAGCGACTCCAGCGGCCACCGCAGCGCCGTCGCCATCGCGAAGAACGCGAACAGCTCGCCGACGGTGAGCTGATCCTGGCTGGCGAGCCAGATGCCGATGAGCAGGCACACCGCGAACGCCACCATCGGCACGACCTCGAGCCAGAACCACAGCACGCCCACTTCGCGCGCCTTGCGCAGCTCGGTGGTGCGCAGCGTCTGCACCTGGGCGGTGAACTTCTGCAGCGCGTGCTTGCCGCGGCCGAAGGCCTTGAGCACGCGGATGCCGTGCACGCTCTCTTCCACCGACGTGGCGAGGTCTCCGGCCTGGTCCTGGCTCTGCCGTGCCAGCACGCCATAGGTGCGCTCGAATCGGAAGCCGAAGAACCACAGCGGGATCGAGACCACGAGGAACGTGACGCCCAGCGCCCAGTGCCAGCGGAACAGGAAGAACGCGCCGATGATGATCGTGAGCACGTTCACCAGCAGCAGGATCGACCCGAACGCCAGCCACCGGCGGATCAGGTTGATGTCCTGCATCATGCGGCTGAGCAGCTGACCGGACTGCCAGCGGTCGTGGAACGACACCGGCAGCCGCTGCAGCCGACGGTAGAACTGCTGACGGATCTCGTACTCGACGCGGGTGGCGGGGCTCAGCACGAACGCGCGCCGGAGCCAGACGAAGAACGCCTCGAGCACACCGAGCACCAGCACGCCCGCCGCCGCCCAGACGATGAGCGGGATGTCACCGGTCGCGATGGGGCCGTCGACGGCGGCTTCGAGGACGAGCGGGATGAGCAGGCTGACCAGGGCAGCGCCGAACGCGGCGATGACGCCGCCGATGAGGCGCGGCATCACGGGTTTCACGAACGGGATCAGGCGCGCGAGCGCGCGGGGGGTGGAGAGTCTCTGAGGCGAGGAAGACATGGTCCTTCGAGGGGTTGGTCGGATGCGCGGGGCGGAGGGGTGCCGGGGCGGCGGGGTGGCGGGGCGGCGACGCCGGCGGGTCGCATCGGCTCGGCGCTCGGCGGCTCGGTGCCGTCGGCTTCGCGGGCTTGGGCTTTCACCGGCGCGGGCCTGGGCGCGGAGGGCTGCGGACTGAGGCGCGGATGCCGGGGTTGCGGGCGGCTCTCACCACTCCGTGGTGACGACGGCGCGCACGCCTCGGCGGGACGAAGACGTCGCCGGAGTCCGGTGCCTACCCGGCCACCGGTCGGCGACCGGCGGGGACGAGGAGGCGCACGATGGGCTTCGCGGTGACGGCGGCCTGGTACATGGCGTCCTCCTGGGGATGTGGATTGCTGCCACGGATGGCGACAGCCCCCCAGACTATCCCTGTGAATTCGCTGAACGCAACACCCGGTTCAGGCGGACTCGTGCACCAGGAGCGCCCGCTTGATGTGAAGACCCCACGCGAACCCCCCGAGACTGCCGTCCGCGCGCAGCACGCGATGGCAGGGGACGAAGAGGGCCGGCGCGTTGCGGGCGCAGATCGACGCGGCGGCGCGCACGGCCGCCGGCTGACCCATCGCCGCGGCGAAGGCGGTGTACGTCAGCGGCTGTCCGGGCTCGATGCGGCGCAGGGCATCCCAGCCCGCCCGCTGCAGCGCCGTGCCCTGCTGCACGACGGTCACCCGGTCGATCGCGTGCAGGTCGCCGGCGTAGTAGGCCAGGACGGCCCCCGCGGCATCCGTCGCCCCCTCTCGCACCGTCTCCGGGCGCAGCGCGGGGTGGATACGGGCCATCATCGCCTCGGCATCGGCGGTCCAGCCCGAAGAGAGCACGCGGCCTTCGCTGTCGGCGACGATCGTGAAGGGGCCGTCGGCGGTGTCGACGGTCTCGATGAGGGCGGTCATGCGGTGACTCCTTCGGAGGCGAGGGCGGGGGCGGGTGCGGGTGCGGGGGCGCTCTGCGCGGCGCTCTGCGCGGCGGGCGGCCCGGCGGGCGGCCCGGCGGGCGGTCGCAGGGCGGCGCGCCAGAGGTGGGCGGTCAGGTACGTGCGCCAGGGCGCGGCGCGCGCGGACCATGCGACGAGACCCACCGGGTCGGCGGGGATGCCGAGGGCCGCGGCGCCCGTGCGAGCCGCGACATCGCCGGGAAGCAGCACGTCGGGGTCGCCGGTCACGCGCATGCGGACGTAGTCGGCCGTCCACGGCCCGACCCCGGGGAGAGCCAGGAGGCGTGCGCGCTGGTCGGCGGCGTCATCGCCGGGCGACAGGGTCAGCTCGCCCGACGCCATCAGTCCTGCCGCACCGGTCAGGGCGCGGATGCGGGCGGCCGGCCCGCGCAGCACGTCGGCGCCGTGCTCGGCGATGGCCGCCATCGTCGGGAACAGCCGGTCGGTCCCCTCGTGGGCGGGGACCCGCTCCCCCAGCGCGTCGGTCAATCGCACGAGCGCGGTGCGGGCGGCCGCCACCGAGATCTGCTGCCCGACCATCGCGCGGATGAGCATCTCGTGGGGGTCGGCGGCGCCGGGCACCCGCATGCCCGGCGTCGCGGCGAGCGAGGCGCGCAGCTCGGGGTGGTGCCCGAGCGCCTCGTCGACGGCGACGGGGTCGGCATCCAGATCGAACAACCGCCGCGCCCGCGCGACCAGCGCCGTCAGGTCCCCCAACCGGGTGAGTCGGGCGTCGAGGCGCACGCGGTCGGGGCCCGCCGCGCGCAGCCGGAACCAGGCCGGTCCGCCCGGGAGCGCGATGGTGCGCGCGAACGACGTCGCCGTCGCCGTCTCGACGCCGGCGATGGCGCGGGCGGACATCCAGGCGAAGAGCCCGTCGACGTCGAACGGCGGGCGCACGGGGAGGACGAGGTCGATGGCGCCGGCGTCGGGGTCGGGGCGGGTGCCGGGGCGGGTGCCGGGGCGAGTGGCGGGGCGGCGGGCGCGCAGCTGCTGCGGCGGCATCCCGAAGACCTCGCGCACGGTGTCGTTGAACTGCCGGACGCTGGCGAAGCCCGCCGAGAAGGCGACGTCCGAGATCGGCAGGTCGGTGCCGACGAGCAGCATGCGGGCGGTGTGCGCGCGGTGCGCGCGGGCGAGCGCCAGCGGGCCGGCGCCGAGTTCGGCGGTGAGCAGGCGCGAGAGGTGCCGGCTGGAGTATCCGAGGCGTGCGGCGAGGCCCGGTACGCCCTCGCGCTCGACGACGCCGTCGGCGATGAGGCGCATGGCGCGGCCTGCGGTGTCGCCACGCAGGTCCCACGCCGGGGACCCCGGTGCGGCCTCGGGCAGGCACCGCTTGCAGGCCCGGTAGCCCGCCTCGTGGGCGGCGGCGCTGGTGTCGAAGAACTCGACGTTTCCGGGCTTGGGCGTGCGTGCCGGGCAGCTGGGGCGGCAGTAGATGCCGGTCGTGCGCACCGCGGTGACGAACTGGCCGTCGAAGCGCGCGTCGCGCGCGTGGATGGCGCTGTACCGCTCGTCGAATCCGGGCATGCTCCCAGCCTGCCACCCCCGCGCCCCGCCCACTCGCGGAAATCGGACACCACCGTCGGTCGCCGAGTGAGTATTCGGCGCGCCGAGTGAGTATTGGAGGCGCCGAGTGAGTATTCGGCGCGAATGCTCACTCGCGAGCGCGAATACTCACTCGCGAGCGGTGAGCGGTGCGATGAGAGACGCGGGGCGCTAGCGTGCGGGCATGAGCGAACGCGAGTACGACGTCGTGGTCATCGGAGCGGGTGCTGTCGGGGAGAACGTCGCCGATCGCGCGGTCCAGGGCGGGATGACCACGGTCATCGTCGAAGAGGAGCTCGTCGGCGGCGAGTGCTCGTACTGGGCGTGCATGCCGTCCAAGGCGCTGCTGCGCGCGCCGTCCGCCCTGCGCGCGGCACGCGACGTCGCCGGGGCGCGCGAAGCGGTGACCGGCGACCTCGACGTCGCCGCCGTGCTCCGCCGACGCGATGGCATCACCCACGACTGGTCGGACGAGGGACAGGTGCAGTGGCTCGACGGCGCCGGCATCGAGCTGGTGCGCGGTCACGCCCGCCTCACCGGCATCCGCCGTCTCGAGATCACCTCCGCCGACGGCACCCGCACCGCGCTCGTCGCCCGGCACGCGATCGTGATCGCGACCGGGTCCGCCGCGCTCCTTCCCGACGTCCCCGGGCTCGCCGACGTCCAGCCGTGGACGAGCAGGGATGCCACGAGCGCCGAAGCCGTCCCGGATTCTCTGGCGATCATCGGCGGCGGAGTCGTCGCCGCCGAGATGGCGACCGCGTACGCCGCTTTCGGCGCCACGGTCACCCTCATCGTGCGCTCGCGCCTGCTCGGGTCGATGGAGCCGTTCGCCGCCGACCTTGTCGCCGCCTCGCTCGCCGACGCGGGCGTTGACATCCGCACCGGCGTGGAGGTTGTTCGGGCCGAGCGGGAGCGGGGTGCGGATGCCGTGCTCCACCTGTCCGACGGGTCGCGGATCGCCGCGGCCGAGGTGCTCGTGGCCACCGGGCGCACGCCCCGCACCGCCGACCTGGGCGTCGATGCGGTGGGACTCGCGCCCGGCGAGTGGCTCGACGTCGACGACACGATGCTCGTGCGCGGCACCGACTGGCTCTACGCCGTAGGCGACGTCAACGGCCGGTCGCTGCTGACCCACCAGGGCAAGTACCAGGCGCGCGCCGCCGGGGACGTGATCGCCGCCCGAGCCCGCGGTCGCGGCGTGCAGGACCGGCCGTGGGGCGCGCACGTGGCCACCGCGGATCACGCCGCCGTGCCGCAGGTCACCTTCACCGATCCCGAGGTGGCGTCGATCGGCCTCACGGCGAAGGCCGCGGCCGACGCCGGGCTGCGCACCCGCGTGCTCGACTACGACCTGGCATCCGTCGCAGGCGCCTCTGTGTACGCCGACGACTACCGGGGCCGGGCGCGCGCCGTCGTCGACGAGGACCGCGGGGTCCTGGTCGGCGCGACGTTCGTCGGCCCCGATGTCGCCGAGCTGCTGCACGCCGCGACCATCGCCGTGGTCGGCGAGGTGCCGCTGGAGCGGCTCTGGCACGCGGTGCCCGCGTACCCGACGGTCAGCGAGGTGTGGCTCCGCTGGCTCGAGGCCTACGGGCGACCCACGCCCTGACCAGACCGGCACGACGAATACTCACTCGGCACCACGAATACTCACTCGGGGTCAGTGGAAGAAGTGACGCTCCCCGGTGAAGTACATCGTGGCGCCGGCGGCGCGCACCGCGTCGATGACCTCCGCGTCACGCACCGACCCGCCGGGCTGGATGATCGTGCGCACGCCGGCATCCAGCAGCACCTGCACGCCGTCCGCGAAGGGGAAGAACGCATCGGATGCCGCGACCGACCCGGCCGCACGGTCTCCGGCCCGCTCCACCGCGAGTCGGCACGAGTCGACGCGGTTGACCTGCCCCATGCCGATGCCGACAGTGGCCGAGGCCTTCGCCAGCACGATGGCGTTGGACTTCACCGCACGGCACGTCTTCCACGCGAACGACAGGTTCATCAGGTCCTCGTCGGCGGGACGCTCGCCGGTCACGAGCTCCCAGCCGTCCACGAGCGACTCGATCTTGTCGGGGAAGCGGTCGGCGTCCTGCAGCAGCAGGCCACCCGACACCAGGCGCACGTCCATCGGCTCCTGACGCCAGTCGGCGGGGAGCTTCAGCACGCGCAGGTTCTTCTTGAGTCGGAACACCTCCAGCGCCTCGGGCTCGAAGTCCGGCGCGACGATCACCTCGGTGAAGATGTCGCGCAGGTTCTCGGCCATCTTCAGCGTCACCGTGCGGTTCGCGGCGATGACGCCGCCGAAGGCCGACACCGGGTCGCACTCGTGTGCGCGCAGGTGCGCCGACGCGATGGGGTCCAGCGCCTGCGGGGCGGCCACGGCGATGCCGCACGGGTTGGCGTGCTTGATGATCGCGACGGCCGGCTTGATGAGGTCGAAGGCCGCGCGCAGGGCGGCATCCGAGTCGACGTAGTTGTTGTACGACATCTCCTTGCCCTGCAGCTGCGTGGCCTGGGCGATGCCGTGTCCGCCGGTCGTCGTGTAGATGGCGGCGCGCTGGTGCGAGTTCTCTCCGTAACGGAGGGTCGACAGGCGCTCGGCCTTGATGGTCAGGTGCGCGGGCAGGTCGCCCTCGGCGAGGGTCTGCTCCGCGAACCACGTCGACACCGCGGTGTCGTAGGCGGCCGTGTGCGAGAACGCGCGGGCCGCGAGCTCCCGGCGCTGCACGAGCGAGGTGCCGCCGGCGGCGATCGCCTCGATGACGGCCGGGTAGGACTCCGGAGAGACGACGACGGCGACGTTGGCGAAGTTCTTGGCGCTCGCCCGCACCATCGCCGGTCCCCCGATGTCGATCTGCTCGACGACGTCCTCGGACGACGCACCGGAGGCCACCGTCTCGACGAACGGGTAGAGGTTCACCACGACGAGCTCGAAGGGCGCGATGCCGAGATCGGCGAGCTGCCGCTCGTGGTCCTCGAGGCGCAGGTCCGCCAGAAGACCCGCGTGCACGCCCGGGTGCAGGGTCTTCACACGGCCGCCCAGCGATTCCGGGAATCCCGTGACCGCTGCCACGTCGGTCACGGCGAAGCCGGCGTCGCGGACGGTGGCCGCCGTCGAGCCGGTCGAGACGATCTCGACGCCCGCATCCGCCAGGGCGCGGGCGAGCACCAGCAGGTCGGTCTTGTCGCTCACCGAGACGAGGGCCCGGCGCACCGGGACGATGTCGCGGGGACGGTACAGGGACGGGTCGTGGCTCGGGCCGGCCATGGAGAACTCCTCCGGGTCAGTGTGCGGATGCCGCGGTGAGATCCAGCTCACCGACGGCGATACGGCGGACGACGTCGATCAGCAGGCGCCGCTCGACGGGCTTGATGCGCTCATGCAGGGTGTGCTCGTCGTCTCCGGGCAGCACCGGCACGCGCTCCTGCGCGAGGACCGGGCCGGAGTCGACACCGTTGTCGACGACGATGACGCTCGCCCCGGTGCGGGTGGCGCCGGCAGCGAGGGCGTCGCGCACGCCGTGCGCGCCGGGGAACTCGGGGAGGTAGGCCGGGTGGGTGTTGATGATGCGCGGCGACCAGGCTTCGACGACGGCGGCGGGCAGCAGCTTCATCAGGCCGCTCAGCACGACGAGGTCCGGCTGCCAGACCTGCAGCTGCTCCTGCAGCTCGGCTCCCCACGCATCGCGCTCGGCGGCGCCTCGCCAGGGGACGACGAAGCTCGGGATGCCGAACTCCTCGGCGTGCGCGAGGCCGGAGGCGTCCCGGTCGGCGCCGACGACGACCACCCGGGCCGGGAAGGCGGGATCGTTCGCGGCTTCGAGGAGGGCCCGGAGGTTCGATCCGGCACCCGAGATGAGGACGGCGACCGTGAGCACGCGGTCAGTCTACCGGCGGGCGCGGTGCGACCTCGGCCGCGCCCTCCGTGCCCGCCGTGGCGACGTCCGCAGTGGCGGCCGCAGCCGGCTCGGCGGCATCCGGCTCCCCGCGACCGCGCGGCGAGAGCAGCAGGATGGCCGCCCCGATCGCGGACTCGATCCCGACGGTGAGGGCGAGCGGGCCGGGTGCCGGCCCCACCGAGGCGAGGGTCCCCGGGCCGATGGAGCCCGAGGCGACCGCGGCGAGGAGCGCCGCTCCCGCTCCGGCGAGCACGGCGATGCCGAGCGTCACGACGATGCGCGCCCCCATCGGCTCCGGCCCCGCGGCGCCGGCACGGTCGCGCACGAGCTGCGACCGGGCCACCCACCCGGCCAGCGCACCGGCACCCACCGGCAGCAGCGCCAGCAGCAGCAGCCACGGCGAAGAGGACTCGGGAAGCGCGCCGAGCACCGGGATGCCGGGGAGAAGCCCCACCTGGGTGCCCACCGGCGACACGACGGTGTCGACACCGACCGCGAAGCCCGGTCCCGCGATGAAGGCGATCGCCCACACCACGAAGGTCGGGAGATAGGCCAGGTGGCCCACGGTGAACACCGAGGCGCCGAGGGCGTCGACCTGCGCGGACTGGAAGAGGGCGATGATCTGCGACCCCCGCAGCAGCACGGCGACGGCCAGCAGCAGGGCGCCGGCACCGATGAGGGCGGTCAGCACGATCGCGGTCCCTCGGGCGATGAGACCCGGGACGTCGGGCCACGCCCCACCTCGGCGGTCGAGCACGACGCGCACGGCATCGACGACACCGTCATCGCCGTTCTGCCAGGCGACCGCCAGCGCACCTCCCAGCGCCGGCACCGTATACACGAGGGCCGGCAGCACCACGGCCTGCCACGGCTCGACCCCGGCGATGTCGTTGCCGGTCGTGGCGAGCACCGCCGCTGCTGCGGCCACGACGACGACGGCGCCGGAGAGCACCCCCACGACCCAGGCGCCGGCGGTGGCGGCGCGCGCACCGGAACGGAAGGCGAAGATCGCCGTGAACATCGTCAGCGCGAGCGGCGCCAGCGAGATGGCGAACGACGCCGCGGCCGGGTCGATGCCCAGGGGAACCGTGAACTCCTCCGGCAGGCTGATGGCCAGCGGCACGAGATGGCCGAGCTGCCAGATGCGCCCCGCAGCCGGCCACAGACCCGCCCACGAAGCGTCGGCTCCGAAGCCGAAGATCCACAGCAGCGTCAGCGGCGCGAGCGCGGCGACGAGACCGACGGCGACGGCGAGGACGGCGTCGAAGGCGGCGAGGAGGGCGACGAGAAGGCGATTCATGCGCTGTCGACCCTACCTGCGGCGGCTCTGTGGCCCGCGCGGACGCCGGGCGCGTCACGCGTGTCAGAACTCACAGCGAATCGCAATACATTTGGGGTATGACCTCCACCCGACCGGGCGCGAAGCCGCCCGCCTCCACGCCTGCCATCGCGACGGGCGCACTCGACCGCTTCTTCTCGATCACCGAACGTGGGTCCACGGTCGGCACGGAGGTGCGCGGCGGTCTCGTCACCTTCGTGACGATGGCCTACATCGTGATCCTCAACCCGATCATCCTGTCGACGGCCGACGTCGACGGCACGGTGCTCTCCCCCGGCGCGGTCGCGGCGAGCACCGCCCTCACCGCCGGATTCATGACGATCCTCTTCGGCATCGTCACCCGGCTGCCGTTCGCGTTCGCCGCGGGGCTGGGCATCAACGCCTTCCTGGCGTTCTCGGTCGTCGGGCAGGTGACGTGGGGCGAGGCGATGGCCCTCACCATCATCAACGGCCTCATCATCGTGCTGCTGGCGGCGACCGGGCTGCGCAAGATGATCTTCGACGCCGTCCCGGTGCAGCTCAAGCTGGCGATCACCGTCGGCATCGGCCTCTTCATCGCGTTCATCGGCTTCGTGAACGCCGGCTTCGTGCGCGTCGGCGAGGGCACGCCCCTCGAGCTCGGCACCGCCGGCTCGATCGCCTCGATCGACACGCTGCTGTTCGTGGTGACCCTGCTCATCGGCGGCATCCTCATCGCGCTGAAGGTGAAGGGCGCCATCCTCATCGCCCTCGTCGGCGGCACGATCCTCGCCGCGATCGTCAACATCTTCACGCCCCTCGCCGACTTCGGCCTCTCGGGCGGTCTGTTCGCCCTGCCCGACCTCAGCCTCGTCGGCGCCGTGGACTTCGGCTTCGACTTCGCCAAGGTGGGCTTCGTCACGCTGCTGATGTTCGTGTTCACGCTCGTGTTCACCAACTTCTTCGACGCCATGGGCACCATGACGGGCCTGGCGAAGGAGGCCGACCTCGCCGACGCGAAGGGGGACTTCCCCCGCATCAAGTCCGCGCTCGTCGTCGAGGGCGTCGGTGCGGTCGTGGGTGGCGCGACCTCGTCGTCGTCGGCCACCGTGTTCGTCGAGTCGGGCTCCGGCATCGGCGAGGGTGCCCGCACGGGGCTCGCGAACGTGGTCACCGGCGTGCTGTTCCTGCTCGCGATGTTCGTGACGCCCGTCACCGGCCTCGTCCCCGGCTTCATCGCCGCCGCTGCGCTCGTGCTCGTCGGCGCGATGATGCTCGCCCAGATCAAGCACATCGACTTCTCGGAGTTCAACGTGCTGCTGCCGGTGTTCCTCACGGCGACCGTCATGCCGCTGACCTACTCGATCGCCAACGGCATCGGTGCGGGCTTCGTCAGCTGGGTCGTCGTCAACGCGCTGTCGGGCCGGGCGCGCAAGGTGCACTGGCTGCTGTGGGTGGTCGCCCTCGGCTTCGTGGTGTACTTCGCCCGCGGCCCCATCGAGGCGCTGCTGGCCTGACCGGTTTCGAGGGCTGAGCCGGCGCGCCGCGCCGCTCAGTCCTCGACCGGCTCCAGCACGAACACCGCGATGCGCCGGTCGGTCTTCTCCTGATAGGCGTCGTAGTCGGGCCACACCGCGGCCGCCCGACGCCACCACTGCGCGTATTCGTCGCCGTCGAGCTCGCGCGCAAGGTACTCACGCCGCACGGCCCCGTCCTGCAGCGCCACCCGCGGGTTCTTCCGCACGTTCCAGTACCATGCGGGCGGTTCCGGGGCGCCACCCTTGGATGCCACCACCGCGTACCGACCGTCGTGCTCGACCCGCATCAGCGCGGTCTTGCGCAGTCCCCCGCTCTTGGCTCCGACCGTGGTCAGCACGATGATGGGGACCCCCCGCAGGGTATTCGCCTCGCGGCCGTCCGACGCCTCGTACTGCTCGGCCTGCGTGCGCGCCCACTCCGATGTGCTCGGCAGATACTCACCATTCAACGACATCCCCTCACGCTAGCGTCAATGGGGAGTTCGCCCCATCGGCCACCCGCCGTCTTCGCTCCTAGAGTGAGAGCCGCACGCCACCCGAAGGAGCACTGATGTCCCTGCCCGACCAGATCGGCCCCATCCCGGGGGACCCGGGCACCATCTCGTCACGTGCCGGTCGCTTCACCGCGACCGCCGACGCGATCCTCGAGGCCGTCGCCGGCCTGCGCGCGGCGATCGCCGACACCTCCAACCACGAGAGCAAGGCGCTGGACCAGCTGGCCGAGAACGCCGGCGAGACGGCGACGCGGCTGGAGTCCCTCGAGGGCCGCTACCGCGAGGCGGGTGAGGCTCTCAGCTCCTTCGCGACGGTCCTCGAAAGCGCTCAGCGCGAGGCCGAGACCGTCGTGCGCGCCCACGCGGAGGCCGCGGATGCGGAGCAGCGCTACGACCGGGAGATCTCCCGCTACCGCGAGGAGCGCCAGCGCACGACGGACCCCATGGTCGCCGTCGACCTCAACCAGCACCTGATGCTGCTCGCGCAGCGCCAGGGCGCGCAGTCCTCCGCCGCCGCCGACGCGCAGGCGCGCTTCACCCAGATCGTGCAGCGCGTGCGCACCGCCGGCGTGGATGCCGCCGCCCGCATGCGCGACGCGATGGACGGCGACGGGTTCAACGACGGGATGTGGGACAACTTCTCGGGCTGGGTGGCCGAGAACGCCGAGATCCTCAAGGCCATCCACAGCGTGCTGCGCATCGTCACCTCGGTGCTGTCCGTGCTGAGCTTCTTCATCCCCGTGCTGGCGCCCTTCGCCATCGCCGCGGCCGCGCTGACGGCGGGCCTGAGTCTCGTGCTCGCCGCGACCGGCCAGATGTCGTGGGTCGACTTCGCGATCGACCTCATCACGGTGGCCACCTTCGGTGTGGCCGCGGTGGCCCTGCGGGCGCTCGGCACCACGATGAACGCCCTCAAGGGGACCCGCGTCGCGCGGCTGGCGGCGCAGGGTCACGGTTCGGCGCTGCGCTCGGTGACCGGCAGCTTCAACGGCGTGCTGCGCGGGCGCAACGGGCTCACCCTCGGCCCCGTGAAGCTGCCCTCGACCGCGTGGGCGCGGGAGGTCTGGGGGGCCAAGGGCATCACCAGCGCCCACTTCCTGCGCGTCGCCCAGCGCGCCCAGGCCGGAGCCGGCGGGCCGCTGGACGACCTGCTGCTGCAGATCGGGCGCAGCCAGATCGCCACGATCAAGAACGCGTTCCTGACGCGCACGATCGCCACCATGCCCGGCACCGTGCAGAGCGTCGCCGCGCCGATCTCCGAGATCCTCGAGGGCCAGCTGCCGGACAACCCCGTCAGCGGCGTGATCGACAGCGCCCTGGGCGGGTGGCAGCACGTCAAGGATGCCGCCACCTGGAAAGTAGGGTCGTAACGTGACAGATCGCGCGACGAAGACATCCTCCGCCGCAGGGCGCCGACCCGCCCCCGCCCGCCGCAGGCAGAGCCGCGGCAAGCGGCCCGCAGAGAAGTCCCCGAGGGTGCGGCTGGCGGGCCGCGTGTTCTTCTGGTCCGCGATGGGCGTCGTCGCCTTCGGCATGCTGCCGCTGGCGATCATCGCGATCATCGGCATCGCGCAGGGCACCGTCCCCTCCGAAGCCGACGGCGGCATCATCGGCTCCGCCCCCGGCTTCCCCCTCTTCCAGCCGCCGTTCTGGCTGCTGTGGCTCCCGGCCCTGGGAATGCTCGCCCTCACGGTCATCACGTGGCCGTTCCCCTCGCGCTTCCCCGCCTACTTCTGGGGCGCGCGGTTCGACATGAGCATCATCAGCCTCGTCGGCCTGCTGACGACGCTGATCGCCGCCGTGGCATACGAGGCGCCCCAGTCGTCGATCGTGTTCGCCGCGGCCGGCGCCTTCTTCGTCGCCATGGTGGTCTTCGGCATCCGGGGTGCGATCGAATACGTCCGCGACATCCGCGAGCTGCGCCGGCCGGTGCGCCGGTGAGCCCGGCATCGACCACCGCCGGCCGGCTCCCCCGGCCCGAGATGATCCTGCCGCCCGGGTGGCAGCTCTTCCCCGTCACCGACGACAACGCCGCCACGGCGCGCGCGGCGTTCGCGGGGGCCTGGGAGAGCGGGCCCCGCGACAGCATCGGCCCGTTCGTGCACGAGCTCGAGCGCACGCTCGCGTCGGCGCTGGATGACGCTCGCGAGACCGGGGCGTTCGCCGCCGCCATGCCCATGGGCATCCCCTGGCAGGTGCCGGTGTCGACGTCCCTCGTGCTCAGCCACGTGGCCGCCCCCGATCCGGAGCTTCCCCCCGGGGGCGAGCGGGTGGACACCGACGCGGGCCCCGCTCGTCGCGGCATCCGCGATGAGCAGCACCCCGGCGACGCCGATCCCGAGTCGGTCGTGCTGCTGCGCAGCATCGACTACATCTGGCGGGTCCCCGGCCATGACGCCTACCTCGTCGCCTACGCGTCGATCTCCGGCCTGCCGGTCGCGGAGTACGCGCCCGTGACCGAGGCGCTGACGACGCTCATGACCACGATGCTCGACGCCCTGACGTGGCCCGCGGCCGGAGGAGAAGCATGACCCTGCACGTCGACTTCGACCGCGACCTGTGGCTGTACGTCCCCGACGCCTGGCCGTGGGAGGGGTTCGCGGGCATCGAGCAGTGGCGGGACGCCCTGGCCGACGCCCTCGCCGGCGCATACGGCTACGACGACGCGATGCGGGAGTGGGTCGCGGCCACCGCCGAGGGCCTCGCCCGCGGCGCCGACGAGCACGAGCACCGGTTCGCGTACTTCTCCCGCCCGCACGAGGCGCTCGGCATCGCGAGCATCTACGAGATGCCCCGCACGGATGCCACCGACGAGCAGATGCTGGGTGTCGCCGACGCCACCGCCGTGCGGCCCGTGCAGCCCAGCGCCTTCGACGACGGCCGGCTGGGCCCGGGGTCCACCGCCACCCGCCACGTCGCCGACGAGCAGGGGGCTCTGACGGCCATCACCCACTGGCTGTGGCGCCTGGACGACCGCGACGTGCTGATGATCGCGGGGGACCCCGACATCGCGCGCTTCGAGGCGCTGCGCGTGGACTACGACGCACTGGCGCGGGCCATCGGGCTCGCACCCGAGGACTGACGAAAGGAACTCGACATGTCGGGACGACTGAGGATCGACATCGACGAGGTGGGGCGCGTGTCGACCAACCTCGCCACGATCGTGCGCCGGCTGGAGTCGGCGCAGGCCGACGCCAGCTCCCTCGCCGGCGCCATCCCGGTCACGGAGCTGGCGAACGCGACCGACGACTTCGCCGGCAAGTGGGACGACAAGCGCCGCCAGCTGATCGAGGAGGTCACGGCCCTCAAGGAGCAGGCCCATGCGGTGGCCGAGGCGTTCACCGAGATCGACTCCCAGCTGGTCGACGCCCTCACCCGCTCCCCCGAGCCCGCGGGCGGCCCCGGTCGCGGCGGACCTCAGGCGGTCTGAGCCGGGCGCACGCGAGACGACGAAACGACGAAGGGTGGATGCCGCGTGGCATCCACCCTTCGTCGTGTGCGTCCGGCGTTACAGCGCGGCGATGATCTCGCGCATCAGCGTGGCGGTCTCGGACGGCGTCTTGCCGACCTTGACCCCGGCGGCCTCGAGGGCCTGCTGCTTGGCCTGCGCGGTGCCCGCCGAGCCCGAGACGATGGCGCCGGCGTGGCCCATGGTCTTGCCCTCGGGGGCGGTGAAGCCCGCGACGTAGCCGACGACGGGCTTGGTGACGTTGGCCTTGATGTACTCGGCCGCGCGCTCTTCGGCGTCGCCGCCGATCTCGCCGATCATGACGATCGCCTTGGTCTCGGGGTCGGCCTCGAACGCCGCGAGGGCGTCGATGTGCGTGGTTCCGATGACCGGGTCGCCGCCGATGCCGATGGCGGTCGAGAAGCCCAGGTCGCGCAGCTCGAACATCATCTGGTAGGTCAGGGTGCCCGACTTCGACACGAGTCCGATCGGCCCCTTGCCGGTGATGTTGGCGGGCGTGATGCCCACCAGCGACTCGCCCGGCGTGATGATGCCGGGGCAGTTCGGGCCGATGATGCGCGTGGCGTTGCCCTTGCTCTCGGCGTAGGCCCACGCCTCGGCGGTGTCGCCGACCGGCACGCCCTCGGTGATCACGACGAGAAGGCCGATGCCGGCGTCGATGGCTTCGACCATGGCGTCCTTGGTGAACGCCGGCGGCACGAAGGCGATCGACACGTCGGCGCCGGTCTTCTCCATCGCCTCGGCGACGGAGGCGAAGACGAGGAGCTCGACGGCGTTGCCGTCCTTGTCGGTGTGCGAGACGGTGGTGCCGGCCTTGCGCGCGTTGACACCGCCGACGATGTTCGTGCCCGCCTTCAGCATCAGCGCGGTGTGCTTGGTGCCCTCGCCGCCGGTGATGCCCTGGACGATGACCTTGGAGTCCTTGTTGAGGTAGATCGACATTTCGTTGTCCTTCTTCGTCCGGGGCTCAGGCGTTCGCCAGCTCGGCGGCCTTGTCGGCGCCCTCGTCCATACCGGCGGCGAGGGTCACGAGCGGGTTGTTCGCTGCGGCGAGGATCGCCCGGCCTTCTTCGACCTGGTTGCCGTCGAGGCGCACGACGAGCGGCTTGCTCGCGGCGTCGCCGAGGATCTCGAGGGCCTTGACGATGCCCTCGGCCACCGCGACGCACGACGTGATGCCGCCGAAGACGTTGACGAAGACGCTCTTGACCTGCTCGTCGCCGAGGATGACGTCCAGGCCCGCGGCCATGACGGTGGCGGAGGCGCCGCCGCCGATGTCGAGGAAGTTGGCGGGCTTGACGCCGCCGTGCTTCTCACCGGCGTACGCGACGACGTCGAGGGTCGACATGACCAGGCCCGCGCCGTTGCCGATGATGCCGACCTGACCGTCGAGCTTGACGTAGTTGAGGCCGGCGGCCTTGGCCTTGGCCTCGAGGGGATCGGCGGCGTCCTTGTCCTCGAGCAGCTCGTGCTCGGGGTGGCGCACCTCGGTGGCGTTGTCGTCGAGGGTCACCTTGCCATCGAGGGCGATGATGTCGCCGGCGCCGGTGCGGACGAGCGGGTTGACCTCGACGAGGGTCGCGCCCTCGCCCTTGTAGACGTCGTAGAGCTTGACGAAGACGTCGGCGACCTTCTCGACGAGCTCCTCGGGGAACTTCGCCTCGCGGGCGATCTCGAGGGCCTTGTCCTTGTCGATGCCGGTGAGGGGATTGACCTCCACGCGGGCCAGCGCCTCGGGCTTCTCGACCGCGAGCTGCTCGATCTCCATGCCGCCCTCGACCGAGCAGAGGCTCAGGTAGGAGCGGTTGGAGCGGTCCAGCAGCACCGAGAAGTAGAACTCCTCGGCGATGTCGGCGCCGGCGGCGACCATGACGCGCTTGACGACGTGGCCCTTGATGTCGAGGCCCAGGATGGCCTCGGCAGCGGCGTACGCGTCGTCGGGGGTCTTGGCGACCTTGACGCCGCCGGCCTTGCCGCGGCCGCCGGTCTTGACCTGCGCCTTGACGACGACGAGTCCGCCGATCTTCTCGGCTGCCGCCTTCGCCTCCTCAGGGGTGTCCGCGATGATGCCGGCGAGCACCGGCACCTCGTACTTCTCGAATAGGTCTCGTGCCTGGTACTCGTACAGATCCACGTGCAATCCTTCGCTGGGCGACGGTGGGTTTCGGGGCCGAAAAAGAATCTCGATGTCGAGAGATCGACCGATTCCCCAGCCTACTACCCGCGTCTGCGGACTCTGGCCGCGAGCACCCGGCGCCGCCCGGTCACACGTCGGACCGCTGCGCCAGGCAGGGCAGGTCCGTGCGCGCAGGCCCTTCCAGTCGCGTGCCGTCCGGGGCGAAGCGCGAGGCGTGCAGCGGGCAGTCCCACGTGCGCTCCGCGTCGTTCCACGCCACCACTCCGCCCAGGTGGCTGCACACCGCGCTCACCGCGCGTGTCACCCCGCCGACGGTCGAGATGCCCACCGGGCGCCCGCGCCGCTCGGCGACGACGCCCTCCCCCTCGGCGGGGCGGGGCACCGGCACCGAAGTGCGCTCGGCGCCCACCCAGCCGCGCGCGGCCGCCCCGGCCACCTTGGCGTTCTCCACGATGCCGCGCCCGAGATCGCCGGGCATCGTTAGGCGCGTGCCGATCTGCGCCATCCACTGCGGCAGCTCCTCCCGGGCCTGCCCGCGGATCTCGGCAGCGAGCCGCAGCGCCGCCCACGGGGCGTTCGTGAGGCCCCACTTCGCGTAGCCGGTGGCGAAGCGCACGCGACCGAGCCCTCGGGGCAGCACCCCGACGAAGGGGACGCGGTTGTGCGAGGTGTAGTCCTGCGCCGACCACCGATGCGTGGGCTCGGCGCCGGGGAAGTACTGATGCGTCCACGCGACGAGGTCTTCGACCAGTCGGCGCTCCGAGTCGGCGCGGCCGACGGGGTGCCCGTTGCCGCCGACGATGAGACGCGAACCGTGCTCGGCGACGGGGCGCACCGAGCGGGTGGGGCCGTCGACGGAGAGATAGAGGCCCTCGGGCACGGGGCCGGGGGTGTCGAACGAGACGCAGTACGACCTGCTGCCGGTGACCTTCGCGAAGGTGAGCCCTCGGTCGACGATGGGGATGCCGGTGGCCAGCACCACCTGGCCGGCGGTCATCTCGCCGAGACTCGTGCGCACCTCGGGTCGTGGGAGCACCGACATGCCCATCACGCGCGCCCCGGTGTGCAGGGTCCCGCCCGCGGCGACGAACGCCGCGGCGAGCGCCCGGGTGAGGTCCTCCGGGTCGAGAGCGGTCTGGTCGTCCAGCGCGACGGCACGGGCGACGGGGAAGGGCAGGCCCGCGACCTCGTCGGCCGTGACGATGCGGGTGGGAAGACCGGCCTCGCGGGCGGCGTCATGCTCGGCGTCGACGGTCTCGACGCCGGCGGCGGACTGCGCGTAGGAGTAGGCCGTGTGGGTCGTGCGGGGCACGCCCGCGGCATCCGCGAAGGCGAGGATCCACTCCTGCCCGGCACGGTTCGCCTCGACGTAGGCGTGCACGAGGGACGCCGGATGGTGGGCGCGGATCGTGGAGAGCGTGCTCCCCTGCAGCAGCGACACCTTTCCGG
Organism: Microbacterium sp. zg-Y625; assembly: GCF_030246925.1. Taxonomy (NCBI): domain Bacteria; kingdom Bacillati; phylum Actinomycetota; class Actinomycetes; order Micrococcales; family Microbacteriaceae; genus Microbacterium; species Microbacterium jiangjiandongii. The sequence continues at coordinate 613,829 of NZ_CP126740.1, read as the reverse complement.
TGTTCGACCCACTCGCTCCGGAGGCGATGTCGCCGGCATCGATCACCGCGACGTCGAAGCCGTCGCGTGCGAGCATCACGCCGGTGCTGAGTCCGGTCAGCCCCGCGCCCACGATCACCACGTCGTGGTGGGCGCCGCGCTCGAAGGGGTGGGTGGGGACGGGGCGGGGGTCCTGCTTCCAGAGAGCGGTCATCGCCCCACTCAAACCCGGACGCGCAACCGGCTCAACGGCTTGACACGGCGGGCAGTAGGCTCCGTTGACATGAGCGACACCGACGCCGTGACCACCGCGCGCACTGCCGTGGTGGCCGCCGCGCTGGATCTGTTCGCGGCGCAGGGGTTCGAGGCGACATCGGTCGAGCAGATCGCGCAGGCGGCCGGGGTGTCGCGGTCGACGTTCTTCCGGCAGTTCGGCGGCAAGGACGACGTCGTCTTCGCCGACCACGAGGTGCTCCTCGAGCGGCTGCGCGCCTACCTCGCCGACGACCATGCCGACCCATGGCAGGCGGTCTGCGAGGCGTCGGTGACGGTGTACCGCCACTTCGCCGCCGACCCCGACCTCGCCCGGCGCCGCTACGCGGTGGTGCGGCAGGTGCCGGCGCTGCGCGACCGCGAGATCGTGACCGTCTTCCGCTACGAGCGCCTGTTCGATGAGTACCTGCGCCGCGCGATCCCCGACCTCGACCCGCTCGATGCCGTGGGTTTCGCCGCGCTGGTGACCGCGGTCCACAACCACGTGCTGCGCCGGCTGCTGCGGGGACCGAAGCGGGTGCCGGTCTCGGTGCTGCGCAGCGCCCTCGACGACGCCCTGCAGCGCTTCGGTGTGGCCCCGACCAGCCCGCCGGCCGAGGACGACATCGTGGTCGCCGTCTTCCCGCAGCGGATGCCGGCGGCCGAGGTGGCCCGCCGGGTGCAGGCCTCGCTGTCGCGCTGACGAGGTTCAGAGCGCGACGAGCACCTGCGCCAGCAGGATCTTCACCACCATCGCCGCGGGGTACACCAGGGTGTAGGCCAGCGCGACCCGCGTGTCGTACTCGGTGCGCAGGTTGGCGAAGGCGAGGAGGGCGGGGTTGGTGAGCGTCCCCGCCATCACCCCCGCCAGCCGGGTGCCGCCGGTGTGCATCGCGTGCCGCGCCACGAGGTAGGTTCCCGCCACCACGATCGTGGTGATGACGAAGCCGAGCAGCAGCAGTCGCAGGATCTCGCCCGAGGTGATGGCCGAGATGATGAGGGAGCCCGCCTTGGTACCGGCGTAGGCGAGGAAGATCACCAGCCCCACCTCTGACAGCACGTTCGCCGCCGTCGACGGCAGCGTCGTCACGATCGGCCCGATCCGCCGCACCCGACCGAAGACGAGACCGACGATGAGGGCGCCGGCCGCCGGCCCCAGCGCGAACACTCCCCCGCCGGGGAGCGGCACCTGGATGGCGCCGATCGCGAGCCCGAGCGCGATGCCGAGCCCGAGGGCGACGGGGTTGATGTCGCTGATACCCCGCTCGGAGTCCCCGATCAGCGCCGTCAGCGCCGGCATGGCGTCACGCGGTGCGACGACCTGCAGCCGGTCGCCCTGCTGCAGCACGAGGGACGCCTCGCCGATGATGTCGGCGTCGCCGCGGCGCACCCGGGGGACGGTCGCCCCGAACCGCTCCCGCAGGCCCAGGCTCGCGAGCGTGCGACCCGCCAGCTGCGGATTCGACAGGATCAGGCGCCGGTACTCCAGGTGCGAGCGGTCGTGCACGATGTCCAGCGACGACGTGTGGCCGAGCTCGGCGGCGACGGCCTCGACGGCATCCTGCGGTCCGATGACGTTCACGACGCCGCCGGGCGGCATCTCGGTGTCTGGTCCCACCGTCGCCATGGCACCGCCGCCCTTCGTGCGCAGCCGTGAGAACGTGATGCGGCCGCCGTACCGGGCGCGCAGCGCGCGCGCCGTCGGGCGGTCGGTCGTGTCGATGCGCACCGCCTTGTCGACCAGCGGCACGTGCCCCCCGGTCTCGCCCGCGCGGTGGCGCAGGGCCAGGCCGACGGCGAGCATGGGGCCGACCACGCCGAACACGTAGGCGCTGGCGTAGCCGACCGTCGCCTCGGGGCTGCCGCCGGTGGCGGCGAGCGCCGGGGTGTTGGTCACCGCACCGGCGAAGGTGCCGGCGATCGTGAGCGTGGACACCCCCATCGCCCGCCCGAGGACGAAGCCGGCTGCGGCCGCGACGACGAGGAACCCGGCGACCACCAGCAGGAGCGGGTAGGCGGTGCGCAGCGCATGGCCGAAACTCGGCCCGGCGATGAGCCCCACGCAGAAGGCGAAGAGCACCAGTCCGGTGTCGCCGATGAGCGCCGGCAACTCGATCGTCACGCCGGTGGACACGGCCCACGCGGTCAGGCCCATCGCCCCGAAGAGCACCCCGATCGCCCCGAGCGACACCCCCGCGATGCGGATGCGGCCGAGGGCGGAGCCCAGTCCCACCAGCAGGAAGACGGTGAGCACGGGGTGCGCGGCGAGGAACTCGAAGACCGGGCGCATGCCCCCGAGTATGCCGCGACCAGCCGCCCGTGGCGAGGCGCGGCACCGCCGGGCAGGATGGGCGCATGTACGACATCCCCGCCCCGATGCTCGCCAAGTCCGTCCCCGACGTTCCCGGCGCGCCGGGCTACAGCTTCGAGCCCAAGTGGGACGGGTTCCGGGCGCTCGTGGCCTTCGACGGCGACGAGGTCGAGATCGGCTCCCGCGGCGCGAAGCCGCTGACCCGGTACTTCCCCGAGCTCGTCGAGGCGTTCGCCCGGCTGCTTCCCGAGCCGTGCCTCGTGGACGGCGAGATCGTGGTCGCGGTGGGAGAACCGGGTGCGCAGCGGCTGGACTGGCCCGCGCTGTCGCAGCGGATCCACCCCGCGGCATCCCGCGTCGCCCTGCTCTCTGCCGAGACCCCGGCGATGTTCATCGCGTTCGACCTGCTCGCGCGCGGCGACCGGGACCTGCAGGCGGAGCCGTTCGCGACGCGGCGCGCCGAGCTGGTGGATCTGCTGCACGGGGTGCCCGACCCGGTGCACGTCACGCGCACGACCGAGGATGCCGCGCGGGCGCGTCGCTGGCTGGCGGAGTTCGAGGGCGCGGGCCTGGACGGCGTCGTCGCCAAGGCGCTCGATGCGCCGTACTCCCCCGGTAAGCGCACGATGCTGAAGATCAAGCATGCCCGCACGGCCGACGTCGTGGCCCTCGGGTACCGCATCCACAAGAGCGGCGAGGGCGTGGGCTCGCTGCTGGTCGGCCTGTACGACGACGCCGGGCGGCTGCGCAACGTGGGCGGGGTGGCGGCGTTCAGCAATGCCCGCCGCCGGGAGCTCGTCGACGAGCTGGCGCCGCTCGTCGAGACGGATGCCACCGGGGCCGCTGTCACCGGCGAGACCGACCGCTCGCGCTTCTCGGCGGCGAAGGACACCTCGTTCGTGCGGCTGCGCCCCGAGCGGGTGCTGGAGGTGCGCTACGACCAGCTGGAGGGCGACCGGTTCCGGCACACGGTGCAGTTCGAGCGCTGGCGGCCGGACCGGGATGCCCGCTCCTGCACGTTCGAGCAGCTGGAGGCCGTGGCGGCGTACGACCTCGGCGACGTCCTGCAGTGACCCGCTGATCGCACCGTCGTCAAGCCACCGCGTCGTGGGCCTGTGCGCGGTACGGTCGAGGCATGGGACTGTTCACGCGCTCACCCCGCTCCATCAGCATCGACGCGCCGCTGCGGGTGGACGCGCAGTCGCCCGTGCAGCTCGGCGCCGACCGCGCCCCGTGGAGCCTCTGGGCCGACGGCATGGGCAAGCTCGCGATGCGTGCGCTGCAGCTGATCCTCATCGTGGCGGTGGCCGCGGCGGTCATCCTCGGCATCCAGCAGATCACCGTCGTCACGATCCCGCTCGTGCTGGCCCTCATCCTCGCCTCGGCGTTCGCGCCGGTGATGAGCTGGATGCGCCGCCACGGCATTCCGGCCCTGGTGGCCACCCTCGCGACGCTGCTGGCCATCGTCGCGCTGCTCGGCGGAGTGGGCTGGCTCATCGTCTGGGCCGTGCGGGACCAGTGGAGCGAGCTCTACGGCCAGGCGGAAGAGGGATTCCAGACCGTCGTGGCGTGGGCGCGGGACCTGCCCTTCGCCATCGACCAGGCCCAGATCGACGAGTGGATCGCCGCGGTCACCGACTTCGTCACCAGCGCCCAGTTCGGCTCGGGCGCCCTCGCCGGCGTCGGCGCGGTCGCGAACTTCATCACGGGACTCGTGCTGCTGGTCGTCATCCTGTTCTTCTTCCTCAAGGACGGCCCGCGCATGTGGGCGTTCCTGCTGCGACCCTTCCGCGGCGAGAACTACGAGCGCGCGGTGCGCATCGGTGACAAGACGGTGCAGACCCTCGGCTCCTACATCCGCGGCACCGCGACGGTGGCCGCCGTCGACGCCATCGGCATCCTCATCGGTCTGCTGATCCTGGATGTGCCGCTGGCGATCCCGCTGGCCGTGCTGGTGTTCCTCCTCGCCTTCATCCCGATCGTCGGCGCGACCGTCGCCGGCATCCTCGCCGCCCTCGTGGCGCTGGTCGCCAACGGCTGGGTCGTGGCGCTCATCGTCGTCGGCGTCGTGGTGCTCGTGAACCAGCTGGAGGGCAACTTCCTGCAGCCGGTCCTCATGGGACGCTCGATGAAGCTCCACGCCTTCGTCGTACTGATCGCGTTGACGGTCGGCACGGTGCTGGGCGGCATCCTCGGGGCCGTGCTCGCGGTGCCGATCACGGCCGTCGTATGGGGCGTGGTGCAGGTCTGGGACGGCGACAACATGCCGGCCCGCTGGGCGCGCCCCAAGCCCAACGAGACCGATGCGGGCTCCCCCGAGCGCTGGGCCCGCTCGCGTCGCAGGCGCAAGGCGGTCGCCGAGGCGGCCAAGCACCCGGTCACTCAGCCGGTGTCGTAGCGGTCAGTCCGCTTCGGGCTGGGGCGCCTCTTCGGGTTGCCGCGCCCGGCTGGGCTGCACGCGCGGGGGCTCCCCGGGCATCTTGGGGAAATCCGGCGGGAACGGCAGCTCGCCGAGCCCGGCGGCGACGTCGCGCTCCCACCACTGCAGCAGGGTGTCGATGCGGCCGGGCGCGGCCTGCAGGTCGGCCCAGGGGTCGCCGATGTCCGCGAGTCGCTGGGGCACGGTGCGCACCGTGAAGTCGGCGGGGTCGACGCCCGCTGCGAGCTCCTCCCAGGTCACCGGCGTCGCCACCGGCGCACCGGGCAGCGCCCGCGGGCTATAGGCTCCCGCCATCGTGCGATCGCGGTTGGCCTGGTTGAAGTCGAGGAAGATGCGCTCGCCCCGCTCCTCCTTCCACCAGTTCGTCGTGACCTTCTGCGGCATGCGCCGCTCGAGCTCGCGGCTGGCGGCGATGACGGCGTGGCGCACGTCGAGGAACTCGTGGGTCGGCTCGATCGGGCAGAACACGTGGATGCCGCGGTTGCCGCTGGTCTTGAGGAAGGCGGTCAGACCGGCCTCGGCGAGCACGTCCCGCAGCGCCGGCGCCACCGCGGCGGCGTCGGCGAAGTCGGTGCCCGGCTGCGGGTCGAGGTCGATGCGCAGCTCGATGGGGTTGTCTGTGTCGGCCGCGAGCGAGGCCCACGGGTGGAAGACCACGGTGTTCATCTGCACGGCCCAGACGACGGCGGCGGCTTCGCGGAGCACGACCTGCGGATGCCGACGCCCGCTGTTGTAGGTGCACATCACCTCGTCGACGTACTCCGGCGCCCCCTTGGGCGGGTTCTTCGAGTAGAAGCGCTCCCCGTCGATGCCGCCCGGGAACCGCTCCAGCGACACCGGCCGGTCGCCGTTGGCGGTGAGGAACGGCTCGGCGACCGCGATCACATACTCAGCGAGCTCGTGTTTCGTGATGCCGAGATCGGGCCACAGCACGCGGTTGGGACTCGAGAGACCGACCTCCCGATCGCCGTCGGGGCCGGGGACGGTGAGGGTGATGCGCTCCGATGCCATGCCCCGACCCTAGAGGCGCGGGCGCTGCCTCCGCACGCCCGGCGGGCGCGTCCGGCGCGTGCGCGGCCGGCGCGGTGTGCACAACGTCGCCATTTCGCGCGCGGGGCGGCGAAAACCAGCGGTGCAGGCTCGCTCAGCCGAGGATCGGCGACGTTCTGCACGGTCCCCGTCCCGCACCGCGATGAGCGGCGCGCGCCCGCTCAGGCGGTGAGCGCGATGACAGGGGCAAGCGCGGACCGGTCGAGCATGATCCAGGGACCGGCGGGGTCGACGACGACGCCGGTGAGGCCGACGTCGGCGGCGAGCGCCTTGGACAGCTGCTGCGGGGTGAGCGGCACCGCGCGGTCGTTGCGGCCGAGCACGGCGACCTCGAGCGGGTGTGAGAACACTTCGAGGTGACGGGAGCCGTTCGCGCCGCGCACCTCCGAGACGCCCATGCGCTTGTCCTCACCGGGAACGGCGCCCGCGGCGACCCACACGCGGGTGGTCGCGAGAGCGGCCCCGACGGCGGCGGGGGTCTCGTCGGTGCGCTCCCCGGCCAGCAGGTTCTTCAGAGTGAACTCGGGGTCGGCATCCTGCATGGCCTTCTCCACGAGCGCCTTGGGCAGGATGGCCCGCCGACCCGGCGTCGCGTGGTCGAGGATGAACCCGGCGTACGGCCCGTCGACCACGTTGCGGAGGATCGCAGCCACGGGCTGGCCCATCGCGGAGGTCTCCTTGTCGCCGTCTGCCGCGACGCTGGCCTGAAGGGCGTCGCCGCCGGTGAACGCCAGCAGGTAGCGGTCGTCGCCGACCGCCGAGACCGCCATGGTGAGCTGTTTGCCCTCGGCCAGCTGCGCCCGCGCGTCGCCGCGCACGCGGACGAACAGGTGCCCCTGCAGCAGCTGGCGCATGAGCGTCATGATGTCGGAGGGTTCCGGCTGCTCCGGAAGCGCGGTCAGAGCCTGGCGCACCAGAACGTTGTCCGGCAGGCCCGGCACGCTCTCGGTGCGCGCGGGGGCCTCGGCCGGCCCGCGCTGCACCCGCTGGGCGCCGTCGGGCACCGGCGTCGGCGCCGGCCGCGGGGCCGGGGCGGGCTTTCCGAAGGTCGACATCGAGATGTTCACCTGGGGCACGTCATCGGCCTCGACCTCGGCCGCAGGCGCGTGCGCCTCGGGCGCGACGTCGGGCGTTTCGACCTCGTCGGACGGCGTGGTCTTCTTGTCGCGTCGGGAGAACAGAGCCATCTGTCGAGCGTAGCCGGTGCTCCTCCGGCAGACGGGGGTTGCGGCGGGTGTTGCGGTCCGGCGGCGCCCGCCGGACCCGCCGGGCCGGCGGCGCGAGGCCCTGTCCGTCAGAGCTTGACGATCGGCGCGACCTTGATCAGCAGCTTCTTGGCGCCGGCGGTGTCGAAGCGCACGTGGGCGATGCGCTTGGCGCCCTCGCCGGTGACGGTGTCGACCCGACCCTCGCCGAAGTCGTCGTGGCGGATGCGGTCCCCGGCGGCGAGCTCGAGATCGCCGTTGTCGCGCACCTTCGCCGTCACGCGGTTCGGGAACCGGCTGGGGTCCGTGACGCGGGCGGAGCGCCCGAGCGGCACCAGGTCGTCGCCGTAGCGCGACCCACCGCCGAAGCCCCCGGACGAACCCGACCCGCCGCCGGGGCGGCGCGCGTTGAGCGCCCGCGACTGCGTGCCGCCGCGCGAGTTGACGTCGCCCGGGGACTGCCGCCAGTGCACGAGGTCGGCGGGGATCTCCTGCAGGAACCGGCTGGGCATGGCCGCCGAGACCTCGCCGAACTGTGCGCGGGTCATCGCCAGCGAAAGGTAGAGGCGCTTGCGGGCGCGCGTGATGCCGACGTAGAAGAGGCGCCGCTCCTCCTGCGGCCCGCCCGGCTCCCCCGCCGAGATGCGATGCGGGATGAGGTCCTCTTCGACGCCGGTGAGGAAGACCGTGTCGAACTCCAGCCCCTTTGCGGTGTGCAGCGTCATGAGCGACACCGAGCCGGAGCCGTCGTCGAGGTCGTCGGCATCCGAGACGAGCGCGACGTCGGCGAGGAAGTCGAGGATCGTGCCCTCCGGGTTGTTGCGGGCGAACTCGCGGGCGACCGCGACGAACTCGTCGAGGTTCTCCACCCGCGCCTCATCCTGCGGGTCCTTGCTGCGCCGGAGGGCGTCGAGGTAACCGCTCTTGTTGAGCAGCAGCGTCAGCCCCTCGGCGATCGCCGACGGCGGGGCCAGCTCCCCGGATGCGGGCAGCATGAGGGCGGATGCCTCGGCCAGCACGGCATCCAGCTGCGAGATCGCTGTCTGCAGCTTCGGCCCCACTCCCAGCGCCGAGGCGTTGGCCAGGGCGTCGCGGAAGGTGATCTGCTCCTCGGCGGCGTAGCGGGCGATGGCCGTTTCGGTGACGTCGCCGATGCCGCGGCGCGGGCGGTTCAGGATGCGGCGCACCGCCATCTCGTCGGCGGGGTTCGCCACGGCGGTCAGATAAGCCAGCGCGTCCTTGATCTCGGCCCGTTCGTAGAACTTGGTGCCGCCCATGATCTTGTAGGGCACGGCCGAGCGGATGAAGATCTCCTCCAGCGCACGGGACTGCGAGTTGGTGCGGTAGAACACCGCCATGTCGGAGTAGGCGACCCCGGCCCGGCGGAGGCGGTCGATCTCGTCGGCGACGAACTGCGCCTCGTCGTGCTGCGAGTAGCCGGTGAAGCCGACGATCTTCTCCCCCGCGCCGACGTCGGTCCACAGCTTCTTGTCCTTGCGGTCGAAGTTGTTGCCGATGACGGCGTTGGCCGCCGAGAGGATGTTCTGCGTCGAACGGTAGTTCTGCTCGAGCAGCACCACCTCGGCGCCGGGGAAGTCGCGCTCGAACTCGCTGATGTTGCGGATGTCCGCGCCGCGGAACGCGTAGATCGACTGATCCGAGTCGCCGACGACCGTGAGCGACGCCCCCTCGAGCTCGGGGCCGCTCGCCGAGGGCTCGGCCTCGAAGATCATCATGCCGCCGGAGGAATACGGCTCGGCGCCACTCGCGCCCGACACCGGCCGGGTGAGCTCGCGGATCAGCGAGTACTGCGCGTGGTTGGTGTCCTGGTACTCGTCGACGAGGATGTGGCGGAACCGTCGCCGGTACACGTCGGCGACGTGCGGGAAGGCGCGGAAGAGGTACACCGTCTGGGCGATCAGGTCGTCGAAGTCGAACGCGTTGGCCCGCCGGAGCGACTTCTCGTAGTCGGCGAAGACCTCGACGAAGACGCGCTCGGCGGGGTCGCTCATGTTGGCCTGACGGCGGTACGACTCGGCATCCGCCAGCTCGTTCTTGAGCTTGGAGATGCGCCCCTGCACGGATGCCGGGGTGAGGCCGAACGCGTCGGCCTCGTGCTCCTTGACGAGTCGCTTGATGAGCGCGCGGGAGTCGCCGGAGTCGTAGATGCTGAAGGAGTTCTTGAAGCCGAACTGCTCGGCCTCGCGACGGAGGATGCGCACGCACGCCGAGTGGAAGGTCGAGATCCACATGCCGCGGGACGCCTCGCCCACCAGCTGCCCCACGCGCTCGCGCATCTCGCCGGCGGCCTTGTTGGTGAACGTGATCGCGAGGATCTGGCTCGGCCACGCCTCGCGGTTGCGCAGCAGCGACGCGATGCGGTGGGTCAGCACCCGGGTCTTGCCGGAGCCCGCGCCTGCGACGATCAGCAGTGCGGGGCCGCGATAGGTGACGGCACGACGCTGGGGTTCGTTGAGGCCGCGCAGCAGGTCGTCGTCCTCGCGCGGTCCGGCGTCGCCGACGACGATCAGAGGGGCGGATGCCGCGTCTCGCGCGGCCGGGGCAGGGTCGGTCATGTCCCATCAAGTCTAGGCGGGGGTGCTGACACCCGGCCGGGCAGCTGCACAGCCGGCGGTGCGAGAATCGACCCGTGCGCACCCTGCTGAACATCATCTGGCTGATCCTGGCCGGCTTCTGGCTGTTCCTCGGCTATCTCGCCGCGGGCGTGGTGCTCTGCGTGCTCATCGTGACGATCCCCTGGGGCATCGCGTCGTTCCGCATCGCGCTGTATGCGCTCTGGCCCTTCGGACGCACGGTCGTGGCGAAGCCCACCGCCGGCACGTGGTCGTTCCTCGGCAACGTGATCTGGGTCATCGTCGCCGGCATCTGGCTGGCGATCGGGCACATCGTGTCGGGCGTCGCGCTGTGCCTCACGATCGTCGGCATTCCGCTGGGCATCGCCGATTTCAAGATGGTGCCGGTGTCGCTCGCGCCGCTGGGCAAGGAGATCGTCCCCACCCGGCAGGGTGCGTTCGACCGCGCCGTCGCGCGCTGACCCGAGCCCGCCCGCGGCATCCCCCCGTCCGCCGCCCGCCTGCCGTCACGGGCCGTCACACTCGGCCACCGGCCGCAACAGTCGGCCCCACCGCGCGTCCCACCGGTCTAGCGTGGGGTCATCGCGGCGATCCGGGTGGTCCCGGGCACCGGCTCATACCCGGGAGCGTTGCGGGTTCGACTCCCGCCGTCGCGTCTATCGGCGCAGAGTCACGCCTCAGCGTGCGAACTCCACCGTCCAGGCACAGCTCGGCGCGACCACCGTGTTGCGGGATCGGGAGACTGCAGGCGCCGACACCGCGTCGATCCGCCGTGGCAGCACGGGCGGGAGGAGCGCCTCGACCGCGCCCGGCCGCGCATGACGCGGCCCGGCCAGCGCCCACTGCTCGTTCAGCCGCACGACGGCGAGCGGATGCCCTTCGGAGATCGCGATGCCCACCTCGAACTGGAGGGATGCCAGGAGAGCTGCGAGCGTGACCTGCACCTCCGCCTCCGACGCCTCGCGGGACCGCAGCACTCCAGCCGGCGAGCGCAGCTCGGGGCGACTCGAGTCCCGGAGGAGCGCGCGCAGATTCGTCCGCATCGCGACGATCGCCGCCTCGGGGTCGGCATGGTGCTCCGCCAGCGCGATCGCGACAGCCGCGAGGCGGGGATCCGCGGCGATGAGCGGCCGCACGCTCTCACGCAGGGCCTTGCGCTCACCCTGAAACAGCCGGCGGACCCCGCGCGGGTGACGCAGCCCCGCGCGCACCTCGGGAAGGTCGTCGAGCAGCCCCACGGCCTCGTCGAGCGGAGTGAGCGCGGGCACGCCCTCGGGGATGTCCGCGACGAGGTTGTCGTAGCCGAAGTCACCGTCGCGCGTGTAGAGGAAGACGTCCGCCGCCACCTGTCCCGACGACCGCGGCGGAAGCGCGAGGCCGATCGGCCCCACCGTGGGCCGGGTGCTGGTGACGGCACGACTGTTGCCGGTGGTGGCCAGGACGCTCACGCGGGCGTGCGCAGTGGAGGCGCGCATGGGCAGCGCGCGATCGACGACGGGATCGAGGTGGAGCTGGGCGCGGGCGCTGACGATGTCGGCGAACCCATCGGCGGTGACGTCGACGCCCCGCGGTCTCGCCTGGATCGCGTCGGGCGACGAGAAGCCGGCGGCTCGGGCACGACGCCAGAGGTCCGGCATCCGACTGCGGTGATGCTGCGGCTCGAGCATCCGCTCGAACATCCAGAGCATCCGCCCGGTGCCGCGTTCGGGGTGGGGGGACAGCTGCCACCAGGTCATCCGGCGCGCGAGGTCGCCGGCGACGGCGGGAGCCCAGGTGGAGGCCTCCGCATATCCGAGAGCCGCGACCCATGCCAGGTAGCGCGGCATGTCCTCCGCCGCGCGGCGGAACTCCGCCATCGACACGCCCGGCGGCGGCGTCTCGCGCATCCGGCCAGGGGCACGCAGCACGATCTGCGCCGCCGCCATGCACACCTGCGCGCCGAACCGATCGGCCGCGCGTGCGGTGACCCGCGGCGACCACCCTGTGAGCAGCTGACCGACGTACCCCCCGTAGGTGCGCTCATTGACAGGGCGGTCGCGCAGCGTGGCCGCCGCGCTGGCGATCGTCTGCACGACGAGCTCTTCGGCTTCGTCCGCGTTCGCCGGCAGGGGGAGCGCGGCGAGCAGCCGCCGCATCTCCCCCGCCGAGTCGACGTCGATCATGAGGCGGGAGGTGAGCAGGCCGATTTCCGTCGGGGCGAGCCGGCCGTCGGTCTCCGACGCGAAGCCGCGCCGCAGCAGGTCGTCGATGACGCCGTCCAGATCGACACGCGCACGGTTCTGGGCGAACGCGAGCGTCTGCTCGAACCAGGCGCGCGCGCTCGTGCGGTCGACGACGGATCCGAGGAGGAGCTCGGCGAGGATCGCGTCGCCGAGCTGCCCGGCGATCCGGCTGGTTGCCGCGTACCCGTCGCTGAATCTGGACGCCCATACCGATTCCTCGGCCCTCGGGACCAGCATGAATCCGAAACCCTCGGATTCCTGCCCTGCCCTGCCCGCACGCCCGAACATCTGCTGCGCCTGGCTGACCTCCAGCGGCGTCATCCCGAGCTCCAGGTCTCGGATCACGACGAACTTCGCGGGGGTGTTCACCCCCGTCGACAGGCCCGACGTCGCCACCAGCACACGCAGGTCACGCGTCCGGAACGCGTCCAGCGCGCGGCCCGAATGCGGCGCATCACGGAAGTGAATGCCGACGCCTCGGCGGAAGCAGGACTCCACCACCGTCTCGAGGTCGACGCCTCGGTACGGCACCCCCGCGGCGCGGGCAGCGGTGCGGACGACCGCCGCCTTGCTCCCGCAGAACACGACCGCGCTGGAGGATCCCTTCGCGGCCGCCCGGGGAGACGAGCTGCCCAGGTCCTCGCCGACCAGGCGTCGCAGGAGCGGTAGGACGACCTCGTCCTTCGCGGTCTCGTAGTCCTCGCGCTTCCCTTGCGTCGGGACGTCGTACGGAATGAGCCGGGTCGTCAGCGCCGTCGGGCGCCACGCGGAGCGCACGAGGTCTGCGTGGAACCACGCCGCGAGCTCTTCGGCGTTGGAGACCGTCGCCGACAGTGCGACGATGCGCGTGCCGCCCCCGGCGACACGCAGCCGGGCGATGAGCGACTCGAGCGTCGCGCCGCGGGCGGGGTCACCCACCAGGTGGACCTCGTCGATGATCACGCATCCGATGCGGCTGATGACGTCCTTCAGCGACGCCCGCCGGTAGAGCGCCTCGAATTTCTCGGTGGTCGCCACCCAGAGCTGCGCCTGGCGCACCGCATCGCTGGACATGTTCGTCTCGCCGGTCAGCTCGACCGTCCGGATGCCGTGCGCGCTCCACCGCCTGGCGATCTCCGCCACTTCCGCCGCGAGGGCGCGGGCGGGGAGCAGCCACACGGCGGGCTTGCCGTCCGACACGATCGATCGCAGCGCGGCAGCCTCACCGATGAGGGTCTTGCCCGAGCTCGTCGGCGCGACGACCATCACGTGGCCCGACGTGGACAGGACCACAGGCAGAGCCCGCGACTGCAGCGGGTTCACGCGGTCGAAGGAGTCGAGGTATTTGCGCAGCTCCGGCGGGATCAGCGCCGAGGCGGGAGTCCAGGATTCCTCACCCTGTGCCGCAGCGGCGGCGGGCGATCCCACGAGCAGACCGGCACCCTCGCCACCCTTCGACAACCGTCGAGGTTCCCCAGCCAAGCCCACTCACGCTCCCCTATCCCAGAAAGCGTACAAGCCGCGAGCCTTCCCCTCGCTGCCGGCCGCGTTCTCGCGCGTGCGCTTGATCACCACGCTCCGGTCGGCATCGGCAGCGTCGACCCCGCCCGACCGGCTAGCATTCCGGGATGACCAACCCGGCTCCGATCGACGACGTCCCGGTCGGCAGTGAGATGATCCGCCTCGGGCAGTTCCTGAAGTTCGCCGGGCTCCTCGACTCCGGTGGTGACGTCAAAGAGGCCATCATCGACGGCGAGGTGACGGTCAACGGCGAGGTCGATCGTCGCCGAGGACGGCAGCTGCATCCCGGTGATGTCGTCGGCTTCGGTGAGCGCCTCGTGCGCGTCCAGGCCTGACGCGCCCACGCCGTCTGCGCGTAAGGAAACCCGCATGCCTTCTCCCGGTGAGCTGATCGCGCCCAAACGCCTCGGCCGCGACTTCCGCTGGCTGCTGGCGTCGTCGTGGACCAGCAATCTCGGCGACGGCATCGCGCTGTCGGCGGCGCCGCTGCTTCTTGCATCCCTCACGTCCTCGCCGCTGCTCGTGGCAGCCGGAGCGATGATGCAGTACCTCCCCTGGCTGCTGTTCGGCCTCTTCGCCGGCTCCGTCGCCGACCACCACGACCGTCGGCGGCTGGTCATGCTGGCCAACGCATCGCGCGCGGTCATCGTGCTGGGACTCGTCGTCTTCCTCGCCACCGGCCACGTCACCGTGTGGGTCGTGCTTGCGTCGGCGTTCCTCTACGGCACCGCGGAGGTCTTCGCCGACACCGCCGGGAGCACGCTCATGCCCATGCTCGTGCGGCCGGGCGACCTGGGCGTCGGCAACGCGCGCCTGCAGGCGGGGTACCTCGTGGGCAACCAGCTGGCGGGTCCGCCGCTGGGCGCATTCCTCTTCGCCGCCGCGTCGTTCTGGCCCTTCCTCCTGCAGATCCTGTGCGTGAGCCTGGCTGTGGTCCTCATCTCCCGAATTGCCCGCACCCCGGTGCCTGCGAAGGACGAGCCGACGGCGGATGCCGCGAAGGTGCATCCGATCCGCGAAGGGCTGCAGTGGCTGCGCGCCCACCCCCCGGTGCGAACGCTCATCGTGATCATCCTGGTGTTCAACGTCACCTGGGCCGCTCCCTGGAGCCTCCTCGTGCTCTACGCGACCGAGCATCTGCAGATGGGAGCGGTCGGCTTCGGCGCGCTCACGACGGCATCGGCCCTCGGCGGACTCGTGGGGACCGTCTGCTTCGGCTGGCTCGAACGCCGTCTGTCCTTCGCGACGCTCATGCGCGTCTGCCTGTCGCTCGAGGTGATCATGCACCTGGCGTTCGCCCTCACGACGATCCCCGCGATCGCCTTCGTGATCATGTTCGGGTTCGGCATGTACGCGTTCGTCTGGGGTACCATCTCCACCACCGTGCGTCAACGGCTGGTGCCGCTGCACCTGCAGGGCCGCATCGCCTCGGTGAACATGGTCGGCATCTTCGGCGGACTCGTGATCGGGCAGCTGCTCGGTGGGCTGATCGCCCAGGGGTGGGGACTCACCGCGCCATGGTGGTTCGCGTTCGCGGGTTCGGCGGTGACTCTGCTGCTGGTGTGGCGCTCGATCTCGCACATCGCGGCGGCGCCGCCGGCGCTGGACGTGCCCGGCTCCGCTGACGCCCCTCCGGCGTGAAACCCCGGGCTGATAACGTTCCCTCAGATGCGGGTCTGCCCGCGACGCCCTAGCGCCCGGAGAGCAGGATGACCGAGCAAGCCCCGGCCAGACCCGGGTCAGCGCGGCGACCGACCGTCAAGGAGGTCGCCCAGCACGCGGGGGTGAGCCCGATGACGGTCTCACGCACCCTCGCGGGCGGAACGAACGTGCGCGCCGACGTGCAGGAACGCGTGTGGGAAGCCGTGCGGGAACTGGGCTACCAGCGCAACGAGAACGCCCGCAGCATCCGTCCCGGCCAGTCGAGCGGTCTCATCGGCGTGGCCATCACGAACATCGCCAACCCCTACTACAGCACCTTCGCCCTGGGCGTCGAGGAGGTCGCCGCAGCCACAGGGCGCCGCATCCTCCTCGGCAACACCTCGGAGGATGTGGACCGAGAACGTCAGCTCGTCAGCGACTTCTTGGGTCGGCGGGTCGACGGGCTCATCGTGGTTCCCACCAGTGAGCACCACGACCACCTCGAACGCGCCGTCGCCCAGGGTGTGCCGATCGTGCTCGCCTCCCGCCGCGCCGAGGGCTTCGCCGTGGACAGCGTCGTCCTCGATGACGAGGGCGGGTCCCACCGGGGCACCCTCGCGATGCTCGATGCCGGCCACACCCGCATCGCCTACCTCGGCAACGCCCGATCGATGTTCACCGGCCGGCGCCGCTACGCAGGGTTCGAACGTGCCCACCGGGAGCGCGGTGTCCCCGTCGACCCGCGGCTCATCGGCGAGGGGCAGCAGGATGTGGCGCACGCCCGCGAGGCGATGCGCAGGCTCCTGCGGCTGCCCGATCCACCCACCGCCGTGTTCTGCGCGAACAACCGCAACGCCATCGGCGCCATCGCAGAGATCGGCCGGCAGATCCAGGCTCTCGGGCGTGCGGCATCGGACCTTCCCGAGATCATGAGCTTCGACGACTTCGAGCTCTCCGAACTCATGCCCGTGCCCGTCAGCGTCCTCGGACATGACGCTCGTGAGTTGGGCCGCGAGACCGCCCGACTGCTGCTCGATCGCCTCGACGGCGTGGTCGACGGATCGGCCCGCGAACTGCGGATGCCGGTCACCCTCACCCTCCGAACGCGCTGACCCCGGGCCCTCGCGCCGGAAAAACAAATGGTTGACCCGCCCCAGGCGCGTTGGTAACGTTACCAGCCATCGCATCCGACGGAGGAGAGGTGAGCGTCGTGCACCTGTGCATCGACTTCGGAGGGACCGACATCAAGCTGGGGCTGCTCGACGCCGGGACCCCCCTCACCACCGCCGTCCTCCCCGTACTCGGGACTCCGTCCGACCTGGAGCGCGCCGCGCAAGCCGCGGATGCCCTCATCGCCGGGGAGGGCAACGCCCCCAGCGCCGTGGGCATCGCCGTGCCGGGAGTGGTCGAGCGTCACACCGGGCGCATGCTGCACGCCAACGCGAAATACGACTTCCTCGCAACGAGCGGACTCGACATCCGAGACTGGGCGAGCTCGCGTTTCGGCGTGCCGGCGGTCGTCGAGAACGACGCCCGCGCCGCACTGGCCGGCGAGATGGCCTGCGGTGTGGCGGGGGGAGAGCGGGACGTCGTCATGATCACCCTCGGCACCGGCATCGGCACGGCGGCCGCCATGGGCGGCCGTCTTCTTCGGGGCTCGCATGACCATGCCGGCATCGTCGGGGGGCACGTGACCGTCGACGTCCACGCCGGACCCTGCCCATGCGGCAACGTGGGCTGCGCCGAGCTGCTCGCGAGCACCCGCGCTCTCCGCGAGAGCCACCCCGACATCGACGGCATCGACGCCCTCATCGCATCGAGCCGGACGGATGCCGCTTCCGCGGCGCTCCTGGCGGAGTACATAAGGGTCTGGGGCGCGACCGTCGTCACCCTCTGCCACATGTACGACCCCGACCTCGTCGTGCTCTCGGGCGGCGTGCTGCGCGCTGGTGCGGTCGTCGCCGAGCCTGTCCGTGAATACGTGCACGCCCACCTGTGGGCATCCGCACACCGGCCCCGGTTCGCGGTCCCGACCGCCCCCGAACTCTCCGTGCTGCGCGGCCTGAGTGCCCTCGCCCAGCACGCGCACCACGACATCCCCCGCACGCCCGAGGAGGCGCCCCGGTGACCGGACCGATCGACGGCATGCACAGCGGCCGCACCGCGCGCAGCATGTACGACACTCAGCCGACGATCCCGCTCCCCCGCGGCGAGCGCATCACCCGCGGCGCCGACGCCTGGCGCCTCGCCGCAGGGTCCGCCGAACAGCGCGCCGCCGCGGCCGGCGGAACGCCGCCTGTACTCGTCGTCGACACCTATCCCGGCGCCGACCTCTCGACCGTGGTCCGTGGCATCCGAGCCGCCCTCCCGGACTGGCGGATCGTCGATGTCGAAACGGCTTCACTGCCCACTGCGCGCATCGACGCCCTCATCGACGCCAACCTGACCGACGACCGCGTCTTCGGCGTGATCAGCCACGCGGTGCTCACGGACTTCTACGACCTGGAGCGCCTGCGTACCGTGCGCGACGACGCCGCGCGCACCGAAGATCCCCTCGTCCTGGTCGGCTGGGGGGCGGCGCTCGCGGCCCCCGACGCGGCGACGATCGTCGTGGTGGACATGGCGCGCTGGGAGATTCAGCAGCGCCAGCGCGGCGGCGCCGCAAACTGGCACTGCGACAACGGGGACGACGACAACCTGCGCAAGTACAAGCGGGGATTCTTCGTGGAGTGGCGCGTGGCGGACCGGCACAAGCGCGCGCTCTTCGACACGGTCGATTTCGTCGTCGACGGCAACGCGATCTCACCGTCGCGCACCGAGGGGGCAGCCGAATTCGGCATGATCACGGGAGAGGCGTTCCGCGGTGCGCTCGCGGCCGCGGCGACCCGGCCGCTGCGGGTGGTGCCGTTCTTCGACCCCGGCGTGTGGGGCGGCCAATGGATGAAGAGCGTCATCGGGCTCGACCCGGCGCAGCCGAACTACGCCTGGTGCTTCGACTGCGTCCCCGAAGAGAACTCCCTGTTGCTGCGCGACGCGGCTGACAGTAACACCGGTGTCGTCGAGCTCCCCGCCCTGGACCTCGTCTTCTCGCAGCCCAGGGCCCTTCTCGGCGAGAAGACCTTCGCCCGGTTCGGTGCCGAATTCCCCATCAGGTTCGACTTTCTGGACACGATGGGAGGCGGCAACCTCAGCCTGCAGGTGCACCCGCTCACCGACTACATCCAGAACACCTTCGGCATGCACTACACCCAGGACGAGAGCTATTACATGCTGGAT
Source organism: Microbacterium sp. zg-Y625 (assembly GCF_030246925.1). Lineage (NCBI taxonomy): Bacteria > Bacillati > Actinomycetota > Actinomycetes > Micrococcales > Microbacteriaceae > Microbacterium > Microbacterium jiangjiandongii. The sequence continues at coordinate 595,359 of NZ_CP126740.1, read as the reverse complement.
GCCGGTGACGACGCGATCGTGTATCTCGGCACCCGCGAAGGCATCGACCGGGACCGGATGCTGCGCGACCTGGCGGCCGCACAGCGCGGCGAGCGCCCCTTCCCCGCCGAGGACTACGTCAACACCTTCCCCGCGCGCAAGCACGACCACTTCGCGATCCCGGCCGGGACAGTTCATTGCTCGGGCGAGAACTCGATGGTGCTCGAGATCTCGGCGACACCCTTCATCTTCACGTTCAAGCTCTGGGACTGGGGCAGAGTCGGGCTCGATGGCATCCCCCGCCCGGTGCACCTGGAGCACGGAGCCAACAACATCCAGTGGAACCGCGACACCGCCTGGGTGCGCGACAACCTGGTCGGCCAGGTGGAGCAGCTCAGCGACGCCGACGGCGTCGTCGAGGAACGCACCGGCCTGCACGAGCTGGAGTTCATCGAGGTGCGGCGGCACTGGTTCACCGAGCGCGCCACGCACCACACCGCCGGCACGGTCAACGTGCTGAACCTCGTCGAGGGCGACGAGGTCCGGGTGGTGAGCCCCGACGGCGCGTTCGACCCGTTCGTCGTGCACTACGCCGAGACGTTCATCGTGCCCGCCGCCGTCGGCGCGTACGTGATCGAACGCACGGACGACGCGCGCGCAGAGCGCTTCGCCACCGTCAAGGCCTACGTACGCGGCACGGAGCGCGCCGCACCGACCCCCTGACCCGCACCGGGTACCGATCACGAACGAAGGAGTTCTCATGACCAATCGACGAATCATCGCCGGATCAGTGGCGGTGGTCGCCCTGGCGGCCGCCGCGCTCACCGGGTGCAGCGGAGGCGGAGACGGAGCCGACAGCGGCTCGAACGGCGAGACCACCGGCACGCTCGACTTCGCCACCGACAAGGCGGCGTGGAAGGGCGACTTCGAGTCGCTCAACGAAACCAGCGGAGGGGATGCCGACATCACCCTGAAGGTGACCGGATACAGCGACGCCGACCAGTACGACGCGTTCATCAAGCAGTCCTTCCGCACCTCCAAGGCGCCGGGTCTGTTCACCTGGCACACCGGAGAGACGCTGACGGAGCTGGTCGACGAGGGGCTGGTCGCCGAGACCACCGACATCTGGCAGAAGGCCATCGATGAGGGATGGGTCGACGAGAGCCTCGCCGAGGGGTACACCTACGACGGCAAGCAGTACTGCGTACCGATGAACATCGCCTACTGGGTGATGTTCTACAACAAGCACGCGTTCGAGCAGAACGGCCTGAGTGTGCCCACCACGTGGGACGAGCTCGACACGGTCGCCACGACGTTGACCGATGCCGGCGTCACGCCGTACTACCAGACGGCCACGCTGTTCACCTTCCAGTGGTTCCAGCACCTCGTCGCCAGCACCGACCCCGACCTGTATGAAGGGCTGACCACCGGCGACGTGAAGTACACCGACCCCGAGATCGTGGAGGTCATGAACGTCTGGCTCGAGCAGATGGAGAACGGCTGGTTCAGCGACCCCGGCAGCTCCACCGACCCCGCCGTGGGGCTCAAGCAGGGCGACTTCGCCATGATCGACTTCGGCACTTTCTACGCCGGCAACCTCGCCGGCGCCGGCATGACGCCCGACGACTACGGCATGTTCGCCATTCCGGCCGTCAACGGCGCACTGGAGGAGACTCCCGTTGCCGTCGAATCCGGGCCCATCTGTGTCGCTGAGAGCTCTGCGCAGAAGGACCTCGGCCTCGCCTACTCCGAGTGGTGGATGTCCGACACGGCGCAGACCGCGTGGAACGAAGCCCACGGCGATGTGGCGTTCAACCCCAAGGCGACCGTCTCCGACCCGGCCCTGGCCGAGCTCGGCAGCGAGATCGCCGACGGCGACTACGTGCTGTACGACCGGTTCTTCGAGGCGATGCCTTCCGATGTGGTCAATGTCGCGATCGAGCAGTTCGGCGCGTTCATCGCCAACCCGGGAGACCCGATGCCCTACCTCGAGACGATCCAGGCCGAAGCCGACTCGTACTGGGCGTCGCAGGACTAGTGACCACGGCCGGCGCGGGAGCCCCCCGATGACGACGACAGAAACACGGACGGCCGCCGACGTGCGGTCGCCGCATCCGACCACGCCTTCGCACCCGCCGAAGTCGCCGTACGAGTGGTCCGCCCGGGGCTTCGTCGCCCCGGGCGTGATCCTCGTGGCAGTGCTGCTCTACCTCCCTCTGCTGTGGACGGTGTACCTGAGCTTCACGCGGTACAACGGCCTGGGAAGCCCGGAGTGGGTGGGCCTGGAGAACTACGTGGAGATGTTCGCGGATGCCGGGTTCCTCACCTCGGCTGCGAACACACTGCTGTGGGTGATCGGGACGCTTGTCGTCCCGGTCGGCATCGGCCTCGGGATCGCGCTGCTGACCTGGAACCTCGCCGGTGGAATCTGGCTGCGACTCCCGTTCCTCATCCCGTACGCCCTCTCCGGGATCGGCGTCGGGGTCATCTGGTCGTTCATCCTGTCCTCCGGTGGCGCGCTCGACCAGGCGCTGGCGGTCGTCGGCATCACCGATCCGCCGCGCTGGCTGCTGGATGCGCCGCTGAACACCGTCGTCATGATCTTCGCGTCGGCCTGGCAGGGCGTGGGGGTGAACGCGCTGCTGTTCACCATCGGGCTGCAGTCGATCCCGAAGGAGCCGCTGGAGGCGGCGCGCATCGATGGCGCGGGAGGCTTCCGCCTCTTCGGCAGCGTGCTGTGGCCGATGCTCCGCCCCCTCACCGCCGTCGTGGTGGGCCTCTCGATCGTGGCGAGCCTGAAGACCTTCGACATCGTGTGGGCGATGACCAAGGGCGGACCGGGCACGGTCTCGGAGACGCTGGCCCTCACGATGTACAAGGAGACGTTCGTCAATTCCGACTACGGCCTCGGATCCGCCGTCGCGGTCTTCCTCACGGTCGTGACCCTGCTGGCATCCGTGCTCTACCTGCGCCAGCAGCTGTCCCCGAAGCGGGAGTTCTGATCATGAAGAGCATCAGATACGCCGTCCTGGTCGTTCTCGGTCTCTTCTGGCTGCTGCCGGCGTACCTGCTGGTGGTGAATGCCGCGAAGAACCCGATGACGTTCACGACCAAGACCTCCTGGGCGCCCACGGACTTCCACCTGTTCGAGAACATCGCCGACGCGATGGCGTTGTCGGGCCTCGGCGACAGCGTGATTGCGACCCTCATCTATGCCGTCGTGTCGCCGCTCATCGCGGTGATGGTCGGCGCCGCGGCCGGCTTCGCCATCGTCGCGCTGAACCTCAAGCACGGATTCCTGTGGTTCGTCGTCATCTTCGGCGGCACGGTGTTCCCCCTGCAGATGGTGCTGCTGCCGCTCTTCGACGCCTACTCGCGCGTGGGCGCGTACGACACCCGGTTCGGGATGGTGATCGTCTACACGGCGATCTCGATCCCGTTCTCCGCGTTCGTCATGCGCAACTTCTTCACCGGCGTCGCCCACAGCGTCTTCGAGGCGGCCGTGCTGGACGGGGCCACCACGTGGCGCATCTTCGTCCGCTTGTACCTGCCGATCGCCTCGAGCGCACTGGTGGCCATCTTCATCCTGCAGGCGACGTTCGTCTGGAACGACCTGCTGCTCGGTCTCACCCTCAGCCAATCCGACAACGTCCGTCCGATCGTGACGACGCTGGCCGGCATGCAGTCCACCTACGGCGGCGCACAGCTGTCGACGGTGCTGGCGGCGGCTGTGCTCGTCTCCCTCCCGACCGTGGTGCTGTTCCTGTGCACCCAGCGGTTCTTCGCCAAGGGCCTCGCCCTCGGCCAGTATTGAAAGGACCTTCGTGCTCGCTGCGATCCCCCGTGTGGAAGACCTGGCGGCCGACCCCGTCACGCATCACTTCGACGATATGGTCGCGCCCTCGGGTCTGACGAACTTCCTCGGCACGGTGCGCGTCGACCACGACCTCACCGCGATCAGCGCGGTGCAGTTCCCGCCGGTGTCACAGGCGATCACGCAGACCGCGGTGCTGTTCGTCGACGGTCGGCTCTTCGCCTCCTATGGCGTGCCGGTGACGCACCAATGGCGCCCGGACAGAGTCGTGCGCACTGCTGCGGTCGACGGCTGGGAGATCTCGACGACGACCGTGGCCGCGCCCGGACAGACGGCCGTGGTGATCGAGGTCGCGGTGCGCAACACCGGGGACGAACAGCGCCGCATCCGCCTTTCACTGTCGATCGCCGCGCGCGTGACGCGTGCCGCCGGTGCATGGCGCCAGGCCGAGTCGCCGAGCGAGCGCGACGACGTCGAGATCGAGGGCCGGCGGCTGGTGTTCCGTTCCGCCGAGCGCGGCGCGTGGAACATGCAAGGGGTGGATGTGCCGGCTCACATCCGGCTGAGCGGCGTGCCCGAACTCCCCGACGCGTTCGGGACCGGCATCGGCGGCAACGGTCGCGGCGGAGAGATCGCCGTGGAACTCACCGTTCCCGCAGGCGGGACCGGTCGCTTCGGGTACGTGAACGCGACCGGTACGACATCCGATGAGGCGGATGCGTCCTACCGCGCCGTCATCGCCGACGTCGCCGGCGCGGTCGCCGAAGCCGAGCGGTTCTGGAACCGCCAGCTCGCAGCCGCGTTCACCCCCGGCAACGGCGAGTATTCGGGCCACCTGCCGACCCTCGAGACGCAGTCCCCCGCGCTCCGACGTCTGTATTGGTGGAGCATCCTCGGTGTCATCTGGTTCCGCCGCGATTTCGCGGCGAATGTGCTGGGCCGCTCCTACGACACCCTCATGCCCAATTACTGGGGGACGACCACCTTCATTTGGGATTACAGTCTCAGCTCGCTCACCCATGCCCTTCTCGATCCTGAAGAGATGCGGCGCCAGGTGTCCCTGTGGATCGGGCTCGACACGCACACGCACTTCGGCACGTCGTCGCTCACCGGGGAGACAGTCGGCAACTGGTATTCGGTGAACGACTTCGCGATGACGCGGCTCGTGAACGACTATGTGCGGGTCACCGGGAACACGGGGTTCCTCCGCGAGCGCATCGGGGAGCGGGGAGCGGTCACCGAGTCGCTCCGATACTGGGCCCTGGCGTGGCACGATCTGCGCACGCCCTCGGGGCTGGCCGACTACGGCGAGATCGACAACCTGCTCGAGTGCGTCAGCTCGTACACGCACGAGGTCGCCAGCCTGAACGCGGCCAACGTCTGGAACCTGCGGACCGTCGCCGCTCTGCTGGATCAGACGGGCGACACGGATGCGGCCGCTGGACTACGCGGCGAAGCCGAAGATCTGCTCCCACGGGTGCTGGGCCTCGCGGTCGAGGGCGAAGGGTTCTTCGCCGCCGGCCAGCCCGACGGTACGCGCCTGCCGGTGCGGCACTGCTACGACTTCAGCATCGTCGGAACGACGATCCCGCAAGACCTGCCGGCAGAGTTCCGCGCCGACATGGTCTCTTTCTTCCAGCGCGAGCTCCAGTCAGAAAACTGGATGGGGGCGCTGTCGCCCTGGGATCCCGACGCGAGCTACAGCGTGCGGCCCGATCATCAGTGGAACGGCGCCTACCCGGCGTGGCCCGCGGATGCGGGACGCGCTCTCATCGCGCTCGGCGCACCGCGGGTGCTGCTCAGCTGGCTTGACGGCCTCGCCCGCAGCGCCAACCAAGGCCCGATGGGGCAGGCGCACTTCGTTGAGGACGCCGTGCCGGGGATCAACGGTGGAGCCCGCAAAGCGCCGCCGCAGCTGCCCTACATCATCGACTGGTCCTGCTCCTCGTCCGGGGCCTGGTTCGAACTGATCGTGGAGGGCATCTTCGGGGTGCGGATCGGCGTCGATGGCGCCGTCACCGCCGGCGGCTGCATCCAGGACCTCGATCCCACCGCCACGCTGCGCAACCTCCGCGTCGCCGAGCGACTCTTCGACATCCACGCCGACGGCTCCGTCGTTGACTCCCCCCTACCACCCACAACAGTCTCGAAGGAGTGACCCTCATGTATCGGATCCCCTCAGCGCGCATCGGCCTGGCATCCGCCGGAGCCTTCGCCCTGACCGTCGGCCTGGCCGTCGTCACCGGTCCCGCCGCCCACGCGTCGGCCGACCGGTCGCACGGGGATGACTCGTGCCGCCTCGAATCGAGCACGCTGACGGCCACTGCATCGGTGAACCAGGAACTCACCGGGCAGTTCGCCGACTACGGCGACACGGCGGGGGCCTGGACCGGCGGCGACAGCACGTTCTCCCTCCCGCTGCAGGGCGGCGAGCTCGGCTGGTTCTTCTCGGACACCTTCCTCGGCGAGGTGAACCCCGACGGGTCCCGCCCGCAGGACTCACTGTTCGTGAACAACTCGATCGTGGTGCAGTCGCGTCAGGGGCTGCGCACCGTCACCGGCGGCACCGCGGAGCAGCCCGATGCCGTCGCCCCGACCGGAGTGGCGAACACCTGGTACTGGATCGGCGATCCCGCCGATGGGCGCGGCAAGACGATACAGATCCCGCTGCTGCAGTTCGAGAAGACCGGCACGGGCAGCTTCGATTTCCGGTGGACCGCCAACCATCTCGCGACCCTCGACAGCCGGACGCTTCGCCTGATCGAGGTGACCGACCTGCCGTCCGAACGCGGCATCAATTGGGGTTCCTGGACCCTCCAGGAGGGACGCACCACGTATATCTACGGCATCGAGGATGTCGCCGGAGTTCGCACCGCTTTCGTGGCCCGCACCACCGACGGCGACGGGCTGAAGGGAGCGTGGACGTTCTGGGACGGTTCCCGCTGGTCGGCGTCAGAAGCGGATGCGGCACCGGTCGCCGAGAACGTGGCCAATGAGTTCAGCGTCGAGAAGTTCCGTGACGGCTACCTGATGGTGACGCACGACACCTCGGAGCTGTTCAGCACCCGGGTCGTGGCGAAGGTCGGCTGCAGCCCGACGGACATGTTCACCGGCGACACCGAACTGTTCCGCACACCGGAGACGGGCGCCGCCGGCACCTACGGCGATGCCGACGTCTTCACCTACAACTCGCACTCCCACCCCGAACTGACACGGGGATCACGCCTGCTGGTCACCTACAACGTGAACACCTTCGACAACGTGGGCGACGTCTACGACGACGCGAGCATCTACCGTCCGAGGTTCATGGACGTGCGGCTCACGGTCACCCGCTGACCGTCGCCGCTCGTCAGAACGGTGCGGGTTCTTCCGCGGCGGCCAGGGCCATGAACTCCAGCACCCGCCGCGGGACGTCGACGTAGACCCTCCCGGTGGGGCTGGTCCATTCCAGGATGCCGTCGGGTCTCTGCACCACACTCCATGCGGTCTTGTGCTTCACGGGGTGATGTCGGCCGGGGCAGAGGTTGGCGAGGTTGGTGACGCGGGTCGGTCCGCCGCGGGCGGCGTCGATGGTGTGGTCGCCGTCGCACAGTCGCGCGGGCCTCCGGCATCCGGGGAACCGGCAGTGCTCATCCCTCGCGTCGAGGAGCCGTCGCATCTGCACGCTCGGCCGGTAGGTGTCGACCTGCAGCACCGCCCCGGTGGTGGGTGAGGTGAACAGTCGCTCCCAGGTCGGGGCGGTGGCGGCGAGGTGCCGGGCGGTGGTGGGGTCGATGGGCCCGTAGCCGACGAGCTCGGCGGGTTCGGTGCCTTCCCCGGTGAGGGTCGCTGCGGGGATGGTGATCTGCACGTGCGCGCTGATCGCCGCGGTCGCGGGGATGCTGCCGGCGGACACCGGTGCGGTGGCGTGTCCGGTGAGGAGCAGGTCGGTGAGCACATCGGCGCGGACCTGGTCGGTGGTGCGGCAGTCCGTTGCGATGACATCTGTGCTCGCAGCCTCCGCTCCGATGTCAGCTTCGCCGCCCGCCCCAGTCCGCGCCCCCCGTGCCGCCGCGACGATCTCCCGCGCGTGCGCGGTGAGTCGCTCCTTGATCGCGTACGCCAGCGGAGCCGGCAGCACCGCCGCGAGCTCGGCCATCCCGTCGTCGAGGTCCCGCACCCACACCCGCCGACCGGCCGCGGCTTCGGTGTGCCGTTCCTCCAGCGGCACCGGGTCCAGGCGCTGCGCGAGCATCAGGATGATCGGCTTGGCCCGCCCCGGCGTCTCCCGCTCCGCGACCACCAGCGCGGCCTGTTCGAACCGTGCTCGCGCGTCGGGGTCCGTGATGCGCGCCCCGGCATCCTGGATCACCCGCACGTGCGCCACGTCGATCCGGCCGGACTCGAGAGCACCCAGCGTCTCGGGGAACCCCTCCACCAGCACGGCGGCGTCCCGCATGCGTTCCTGCATGCCCCGATCCGACCGGCGCAACACCGCCGCGAGCTCGGCGGCCATGCCGCGGCGCGGCATCTCCCGCTCCCGCCCCTCACTCGACGGGATACGCGCGGTCTCCTCCGCCGCGAGAGCCTCGGCCCGCGCGAACCACTGCAGCTCTTCCGCCTGCAACGCCGCGATCGCCCGCCGGGTGTGCTCCACCCCGCTGATCACCGCGCCGTGCGAGGCGGTGGCGATCGAGCCGGCGGCCGAGGAGCTGTTCATACCCCCGATTCTGCCGACCCCCTCCGACATTGAGGGCTTCACAAATCCCAGGCCACGCGGGCATTGTGGATAACTCGGCGGCACCGCCGCCTGGGGAGGAATCCCCGGCCCGTTCGCGCGAGCCGCGGACCGCAGCCCGACCTCAGGCCGTTTCGTACTCCCGCACGAAGTCGTCCAGCACCGCAGGTTCCGGCAGCTCGACCCACAGTCGACTGCTGTCGGTGTCGGTGCCGATGCCGTTGACCACCGCGGCGCCACCGAGGCGGTCCAGCAGAGGCGCGATGACCGCCGCCCGCGCCGTGGAGACGTATCCGACCGCGCGCCCGCGGGCGTAGACGGCGATGGCCGACGCGTCTCGCTGGTTGCGCGGCTCGCGGCGCAGCACGTACATGCGATCGCCGACGCTCATCCGCTCGTGGTCGTTGGGGCGATACTGGGTGCCCTCGACACGGGCACGGCTGGATTCCAGCCCGCGCAGGTCCGGGAGGGCGGCATGCTCGTGGGCGCTCATCGACAACAAAGAGCGAACGCGTTCCCACCAGACAGGCATTCGTTCACCGTATCGGTCGCCGCTGGGAGACCGCCTGGCCTGCCGCCGCCCGGGGCCGCAGCCGCCCCCGCCCCCGGCCCGCCGCCCGCCGGCCCTGCCCCCGCCTCACTCCCCCGGCAACTCCGGCGTGGTGGTGAACCCGATGAGCTTGTGGGTGCCGTCACACCAGGGCTTGATCGCCGAGACGCCGCACCGGCACAGCGCCACGGTCCGGCGCGGCTGGCGGATCTCCTCCCCCGCCTCGTTGCGGTAGATCACCGCACCGCGCACGATGAGCGGGCCGTCGGGGTAGGCGGTGATGGTGGTCTCGTCCGCGGTCATGTCGTCCTCCTGAGGGTGCGCAGCGGCGTGGCCGCGCGGTGGATGCGTTCGTCGCGATAGCGCACGCCGCCGCGAAGGCGCAGCAGCACGGCGATCCAGACGGTGAGAGAGCGCTCGAGCACCCAGGGCAGCGCCCACAGGCAGTCGCTCGCCCGGAAGTGCGCCCGCCCACCGGCGCGCGCCCTGCCGACGGCGGCGAGGGCGACGACCGCCCCGGCGAAGGCCGCGAGCCCCCGTGCGTTCCCGGCACGCACGAGCGACACGATGGCCGGGAGCAGTGCCAGCTCGCGCAGCAGTCGCTGCGGCTGGGCCCAGTCGTCGTACGCCTGCCGCACCCGCTGCTCCCAGAACCGGCGCACCTCGGCCGGGCGCCGGGATACGTACAGGTCGGATGCCACGTCGACACGGCCGCCGCGGGCGCGCACGGTGCGCTCGAGCTCGAGGTTCTCGAACAGCACGTCGGTGTCGTATCCCCCCGGCGGCAGGGCGCTGCGGCGAAGCGCCACCGTGCCCGAGAAGTCTCCGCCCAGAGCGCGGTTCAGCAGCGTGCGCCCGGTGTCCCACCGCGCATGCCAGGGCGCGGGCGAGAAGACGTTCTGGGGGCGCACGACATCCGAGCGCCCGAGCCGGTCGAGCACCGCAGCGAGCACGGCGCGGTCGTACCGCACATCGTCGTCCGCGATGACGAGCTTCTCGTGACGGGACAGACGGATGCCGGTCATCGCCCCGCGCGCCTTGCCGTTGCGGCCGGGAACGACCGGTGCGACGTGCCGCGCGAACGGCCACGCCGCCCGGTGCGCGGCGAACGCCGTGGCATCCGAGCCGTCCACGACCGTGACGTCGATGACATCCGCCAGCTCCCGCAGGTACACCGTCTGCTCGGCGAGATCGGCGTCTTCGTCCCACCGCAGCGGGAGCACGTACTCGCCGTCCAGGCGCGCGCGGTCAGGGCGAGGCAACGAAGCCCTCGCGCAGGGCCGACCGCCCCTCCTGCCAGGCCTGCAGGATGTGGTCGCCCGCCCATCCGTCGACGGCGAGACACGCGGCGGCGCCGAAGAGGATGTCGGGGAGCAGATCGGGCTCGTCCTCGGCGAGCGCGCCCGCGAGGTCGCGGCCGGCGATCTGCTCGTGCACCGCGTCGGCTTCGACGTGCTCGTCGAAGTACCAGGTGACGTCCGCGCCGAACCCGACCCGCCGGAAGCCGTCGGCGTAGTGCTTGTTGGGAATCGACGACGTCATCTCGAACGCAGCCAGGTGGCCGACGATCGCGCCGCGCAGCCGCCGGTTCAGCCCGAACATCGACATCATGTTGAGGGATGCCAGGGTGACCGCGGGCACCGCGTCGACGTACGCGCCGTAGGTGTCGTCCAGACCCGCCCCGCGCATGGTCTGCGCGAAGATGCCGGCGTGGGCGCGACCTGCGTCGCCGCTGCCGTACTCGTCGAACTGGATCTCCATGAGCGCCGCCTTCGCGCGTCCGGTCAGCCGCGGGATCACCCAGGAGTGGGGGTCGGCCTCGCGCAGCGTGTAGATGCTGCGGTGCATGAGAAACTCGCGCAGCTGCTCGACCGACGCTTTCTTTGCGACGTGGCGGGCGAGGCTCGGCCCGGGCGTCGGTGCGGTGAGGGAGAACAGCAACCGGGCAACGGCATCGGCACCGGGCTCGTCGGGCGCTTCCGGGACGTCGATCTCGGCCCGCAGGCGCGCTTCGAACGCCGCCTCGAGCACGTGGCGGGCTGCGAGCAGGTGCGGGTCCCACTCTCTCGCGTCGGGAAGGCCGCCGAGGGAGCCGTAGTGAAGCGCGTACAGCAGGAACAGCGACAGCTGCACGTCGTCGTCGCGCACGACGTCGTCGGCGGCGTCGACAGCAGCAGCCGCGCGGGCGGCGACGCCGGCGGCATCCTGGGCCGGGTCTGCCAGCAGTTCCAGGATCGCGGCGCTCAGGGGACCGCGGGCAGCGGGTCGAGGGTGGATCCGGGGCTCCGCGGCGGCGGGCAGCGTCATGGTGGTTCCTGTCTGTGAGAAGCGACAGAAGCAAGCTTCGCAAGACCCGCACGGGGCCGCATCGACTTGACGACCCCTCCCCTGTTCGGTAGCACCGGCATCCCCGAGGGGTCAACCCCGTGGCTGCGGGCGCGTCCGGCCCGGAGCCTGGCGGCATGGCCGCTCCCGCTCCGTCGCGCACCGAGATCGCCCCCGGCGTGCACCGCCTCACCCGCGCCGAAGTGAACTGCTACCTGATCCGGGATGCCGCGGGGATCACGCTCGTGGACGCTGGCCTGCCCGCCATGTGGCGTGATCTCGTCGCGCTCCTCGCCGAGTTCGATGCCACCCCGTCCGACATCGACGCCGTGGTGCTCACCCACGGTCACTTCGACCACGTCGGCATGTCGCGACGCCTCGTCGACGACCACGGCGTCGCCCACCACGTGCACGAGCGGGACCGCCGCCTGGCGCGGCATCCGTACCGCTACCGCCACGCCGCCCCGCGCTGGATCTATCCCTTCCGGCATCCTCGCGCCATCCCCGTGATCGCCCGCATGGCCGCTGCGGGCGCCCTCGCTGTCAAGGGCATCGACGCCGGCGGGACCCTCGTCCCCGGTGAGCCGCTCGGCGTGCCCGGCGCCCCGGTGCCGGTGTTCACCCCCGGGCACACCGAGGGGCACTGCGCGCTGCTGCTTCCCGCCGTCGGCGTGCTGCTCTCCGGCGATGCGCTGGTCACGCTCGACCCCTACACCGGAGCCGTGGGCCCACGCATCGTCGCGAACGCCGCGACGGCCGACCCTCACGCCGCGTTGGCGGCGCTCTCCGCCCTCGCCGACACCGGCGCCCGCACCGTTCTGCCTGGGCATGGCGAGCCGTGGACCGAGGGCGTGTCGGCGGCGGTCGAGCAGGCGCTCCGCGCCGGCGAGGCGTGAGGCGGGGTACTCCCACGCAGAGCCGTCGTCAATCCCTTCGCGACCGGCGCGCGCTGCCCCTAGCGTCGACCCCACTGATGCCCGATCGAAGGAGGAGCAGCATGGACACGGACAACGCGCACCCCAGCCAGGCCGAAGGTGACGACCCGGACCGCCCCTCGGAGCAGTCCGGGACGGACGAAGCGATGGGTCACCCCTCACAGGCCGAAGGCGACGACATCGACGCGGAGACGACCGACTCCGAGTGACGCGGCGGCGCCGCTCAGCCCCGTGCCGCAGCCGGCCCGCACAGCTGCACGATGCGGCTGAGGTGGCCGGCCACGGCGAACGCCGGGTCGGGCTGAGCGGCGTCGTCCGTCTCCGCGGCGACCGACCGCGCGTACCGCGTGACGGCGGCCGAGGCACCCTCGGCGGATGGAGACAGGTCCTGCGCGGACGGACCCGCCGCGACGAGGTCAGCACAGGCGCGCAACGCCTCGCCGAGCTGCCGATGCAGACGGGGCAGACCGTCGGCCGTCACCTGCGGCCGCCGCGCCAGCACCTCGGTCACCTCCCGCGTGAGCAGTGTCGCGCGTTCCAGCGCCGACCACGCGAGGTCGTTCTGCTCCTGCTCCGCGACCCGTCCGCGTCCGCGCGGATTGCCGCGCACGCTGCGGCCGGCCTCACCCATGCCCTCGGCCACGCTCGCCGCGAGCGATGCCAGTTCATCGGACTCACGATCGAGGCGCGCGGGGTCGACCTCGCCGGTCTCGATGTCGCCGGCGAGGCGCTCGAGACTGAGCGCGAGTCGCTCACGGAGGTCCGCCAGCTGCGCACCCGCCTCCCGCAGGTACAGCGGCGGCAGCAGCAGGAAGTTCGCTGCGATCCCCACCAGCACGCCGAAGGCCATCGTCACGAGGTACGACGTCGAGAACTCGTCCGCACTGCCCCCACCGAGCAGCAGCACGAAGAGCCCCGCGATGGCGATCCAGTCGCGTCCCGCCCCGAGCCCCCGGATGCCGCCGAGCGCGACGCCGGCCCCGATGACCAGCGCGATCGCCGCGATCGCAGGCGCACCGACGCTGACCGCGGCGAGTCCCCCGAAGCCGAGGACGATCCCGAGGGCCAGCCCGCCGAGGGCCTGCGCGCCCGCGCGTGCGGAGTCCGCGACGGTGGGGTACATGCTGACGAGCACCCCCATCGGGGCGTAGTACGAGTACTCCGCGTCGGCGAAGGGAACGGCGGGCGCCAGATACCAGGCGACGGCGGCGGCAACGGCGGTCTTGGCGGCCAGCACGAGCCGCGACAGCGCGACGACCTCGCCGCCCGCCGAGCGCAGGCGCCGCGCTACCGCGGCGGGGGCGATGCGGCCAGCCCGGCGCTGCCGCCCCGCCGTGTCAGGAGCCGAGGTCCTGGCTCTCGATCTCGAGGGCGGCGTCGTCTTCTTCGTCGAGCGGCACGGGACGTTCGTCGTCGAGCAGCGGGTCGGCGAAGAAGCTCTCGGCGGCCGGATCGGCGGGACGCTCCTCGTCGGGCAGGTCGGGCAGATTGTTACTCATGGCGTGCTCCTCTCCTCCGCCAGCATCGGCGACGGAATCGCCGAGCGCATCCGGTTGACGGCTGCCTTAGCGGAAGCTACGGCTCTCGGAGGCTCCGTTCAGGTTCATCGTGACAGTATTGTTACGCACGCGCCGCCACCCGAAGCATTTCGCGGCATCCGCACCGCGCCGATCCGACGGCGCCGATCCGCGGGCTCACAAAGCCCAGAGGCCCCCGTTTGACCGAGAACTCCACTTCACCCAGTTCCGCCACGCCCAGCCCCGGTCCCACCCGCCGCTCCGCCCGGATCGCCGCGGCCTCCCGCGCCCGGTGGTCGACACTGGTGACCGCGCGGGCGGCGACCCGCACGCCCGGCTCCGCGCGGCGGACCGTGCACGTCGTCTTCGCCGTGAGCGTCGTGGTCAGCCTCGCCGGCACCACCGCCATCCCCGCCATGGCCGTGACGACGCAGGACATGTCCGACACCGCCGCCCGGCCCCTCGACACCTCCGTCGAACTCGATGCCGCCGACGGCACGACCTCGCTGGTCGCCGCCTCCGAGGCTGACGCCCCCCGCGAGACGCAGTCGCTCGTGGTCGCCTCGCAGTCCGACGGCGTCGCCCTCGACCGCCTGTCGTACGCCGCTACGACTCCCGAGGAGATCGCGGCGGTCAAGCAGGCCGAGGAGGCCGCCGCGCAGGCCGAGCGCGCCCGCCTCGCTGCGGCGATCACCAACGGCCAGCTCGCCGCGGTCTCGGCGGCGATTCCCGCCGGTGGCGGCGTCGTGCGGCCGCTGCCGTACTTCGACAACTTCGGCACCCCCTACGCGGGCCACCGCGGCGTGGACTACATGGTCGCCGCGGGCACCCCCATCTCCTCGGTCGCCGACGGCGTGGTGATCGAGTCGTCCGAGAGCGGGCCCGGCTGGGGCGTGTACGTCAAGGTCGCGCACAACATCAACGGCGTGAGCGTCACGACCCTCTACGCCCACATGACGTACGGCTCCCGCACCGTGCAGGTCGGCGACCGCGTCGTCGCCGGTCAGGTGATCGGCCAGGTCGGCGAGACGGGCCGCGCCTTCGGGGCGCATCTGCACCTCGAGGTGCAGGTGAACAACGGCTACGTCAACGGCGAGAGCTGGCTCATCGCCCACGGCGCCTGACACACCCCGCCCGACATACCGGATGCCGCCGGTCGCCCTCCCGCGACCGGCGGCATCCGTGCGTCAGCCCGAGCGACGCATCGCCCGCACGCCGACACCCAGACCGACAGCGGCCACGGCGAGCGCGGACACCGCTCCCCAGAGCACGGCGGGGGCTCCGACGTCCCCGGCCAGCAGCGCCCGCTCGGCCTGCACCACCCCGTTCACCGGGTTGACCGCAGCCACGGCGCGCATCCACGCCGGCCCGTCGTCGAGCGGCAGCAGCATGCCCGAGAGGATGAGGAGCGGGAAGATCAGCGCCTGCTGCACGCCCCAGAACAACCACTCGCGGTCCTTCGTCGCGAGCGCGAGGGAGTACGACAGCGCTCCGAGTCCCACCCCGAACACCGCCAGCAGCACGAGTCCCATCAGAAACCCCGCGACATCGACGCGGAAGCCGAACGGCCAGGCGATCACGACGATCACGATCGACTGCACCACGATCGGCGCCACCTCCTTCAGCGCCCGCCCCACCAGCAGGGCCGAGCGCGAGAGCGGGGCGACGAGGGTGCGCTCGTGCGAGCCGGTCATCATCTCGTACTGCAGGTTCGACCCCGTCGCGCCCGTTCCGAACAGGACGATCATCACCAGCACACCCGGCACGAACCACTGCAGCGTTCCGGCGACGTCGCCGCCGGCAGCGCCGGCCAGGAGCGGCGCGAACAACCCGAGGAACACCAGCGGCTGCAGCAGGCTGAAGATCAGTGAGAACGGATCCCGCAGCACCGGACGCAGCTCCCGGGTGAGCACGTTCCAGGTGTCGCGCACGGCGTGAGGGCGCCCGATCGCCGGCGTGGTCATCGCACGACTCCCGTCTGCCCGGCGGCATCGACCGCGTCGGCGGCATCCGCCTCTCCCGACGCGTCGGTGCCCTCGCCCGCTTCGCGAAGCGTGCGGCCGGTCAGAGCGAGGAAGACATCGTCGAGGGTGGGAGGCACGCCGGTGGCCCGTCGCACGGCGACCCCGGCCGCATCGAGCGCGCGGACCGCCTCCGGGAGCAGGCGTTCTCCGTCGGGAGCGGTGACGGCGACGGATGCCGCGCCCTCCCGCCGCACCGGGCGGTCGGTGAGCGCCTGCACGACGGGCACGGCCCGGTCGGCGTCGGCGTCGCTCGCGAACCGCAGCGTCAGCACGTCGCCGGCGAGCGTCGCCTTCAGGGCGGCTGCGGTGTCATCGGCGATGACCCTGCCGCGATCCATCACCATGACGCGCTCGGCGTACCGGTCGGCCTCGTCCAGGTAGTGCGTGGTGAGGAAGACCGTCGTGCCGTGCTCAGCGCGCAGGTCGAGGATGTGCTGCCAGAGGTTCGCGCGGCTCTGCGGGTCGAGGCCCGTCGAGGGCTCGTCGAGGAAGAGCAGGGGCGGGGCGTGCATGAGCCCCAGGGCGATGTCGAGCCGCCGCTTCTGCCCGCCGCTGAGCTGCTGCACGGCGCGCGTGGCGAAGGAGGCGAGGTCGAGCGACTCGATGAGCGCGTCGGCGCGGATGCGGGCCGCCGCCCGCGCCATGCCGTAGAACGCTCCCTGACTGATCAGCTCGTCGCGCACGCGCTGCGCGAAGCTGCCGCTGGTCAGCTGGCCGACGTAGCCGATGCGCGCACGGACGGCCCCGGCATCGCGCACGATGTCGTGCCCGACGACGCGGGCCGTGCCCTCGGTGGGAGGAAGCAGGGTGGTGAGCATGCGCAGGCTCGTCGACTTGCCGGCGCCGTTGGGTCCCAGGAACGCCACCAGCTCGCCGGCTGCCACGTGGAAGGTGAGGTCGGTGACCGCCGCGACGGTCTTCTTCTTGACGGTGAACCTCTTGGTGAGGCCCGCGGTTTCAATGATCGGTTCAGCCATGGCGGCCACGGTAGAAGGCGATCCGGACACATCCGGTCCGCAATGACGAGCACAATGACGGTGTGACCGACACCACCACCCGCGCGCTGTCGCTGCTGAACCTGTTGCAGACGCACCGGCACTGGCCGGGACGAGAGCTCGCGACGCGACTGGGCGTCACCGAGCGCACGGTGCGCCGCGACGTGGACCGCCTGCGGGAGCTCGGCTACCGCATCGAGTCCTCGCCCGGCGCGGCGGGCGGCTATCGCCTCGAAGCCGGGTCGGCCGTGCCTCCGCTGCTGCTCAACGACGAAGAGGCCGTCGCCATGGCGGTGGGACTGCGCATCGCCGCCGAGCAGCGCCTGGTGGGCGGGCCCGAGACCACTCTCACGGCGATGGCCAAGCTCGAGCAGGTGCTGCCGGCGGCTCTGCGCCGACGGGTGCACGCGATCGGCGACGCCCTGCAGCCGACCGGAGGCGGCGTCGGGGCCCCCGTGTCGACGCAGGTGCTGGGCGAGCTCGCCCTGGCGTGCCGGGATCACGAACGCGTGAGGTTCACGTACACCGCGGCATCCGCCGAGGTGAGCCGGCGCCGCGTCGAGCCGCACGTGCTGGCACCGGCGGACCGGCACTGGTATCTGCTGTGCTGGGACCTCGACCGGGACGACTGGCGCACCTTCCGCGTGGACCGGCTGTCGCACGTGGAGCACACCCGCGTGCTGTTCGAGGCTCGGGCACTGACGGCGGAGCAGGTCGAGGAGTTCATCTCCGTCGCCCGGTCGTGGGTGCGCCAGCCCGTGGAGGCGGACGTGGTGATGGACCTGCCCCTCGCCGACATGCGCGCGGCTTTCGGGGAGTGGTCGCAGGGCGCCGAGGCCGAGGGCGCCGACCGCACCCGCTGGCCGGTGGGCGGGCGGGACTTCCGCGAGACCATGTACGGCATGACCTTCGTCCCCGCCGGGGTGGAGTTCACCACCGATCTCGCGGAACCCGCCCGGTCCGAGCTGCGCGAGGTGCTCACCCGCATGGTGCGCGCCCTCGACGCGCCCCCGCCCGATCCTCGGCCTCCCGCCCCCTGAACGGGCGGCAACGCGCGATCAAGCGATGCGGGTGCCGCGCGGCAGCGTCCTGGCCGGGGTGCGGGTGCGCCGGTAGGCCCAGGCCATCAGTCCGCCGGCGAGCAGCAGCTGCGCGCCGAGACCCACGAACCAGCTGGGAACCGTCTCGGCGATGATGTCGCGCGGCGTCGTATCGTCCCCTGTCGACGGCGCGCACTCGTCGTATCGCTGCTCCGAGGGCGGCGGCTGCTGGGCCGTGCGGACACCGCTCTTGATCTGGCCGAAGAGGTCCACCGGCCATCCCCGCGCGTCGTATTGGGTCGGGGTGGCGTCGGCGAGGATGACGAAGGGGTTCGCTGCCAGCACCCACCACACCGTGTCGAATCGCGGCACCTCGAACGTGGTCGTCTCCCATCGGTCGGCGCAGACGATACCGTCGCCCTGGTAGGTGACGACGCGGTACGACTGGGTCACCTCGGTGCGTACGCCCGCTCCCACCAGCCCGAAGACGATGAGCGTGCCGACCGTGAGCGCCGCCACGACCAGGTAGGTCGTCGCGACCGAGAAGAGCGGCCGGGCGAGGATGGCGCTGAGCGCCGTGCCGATCGCAGAGACGACACCGATCTCGACCACCAGCACCACGAGCGAGACCAGCACGACCCATCCGCTCACGCCGCCCGCCGCCGTGGCGATCACGAGGAACGGGATCGCCACGACGGCGAAGGCGAGCCCCGTCGCCCACGCCGCCAGGAACTTGCCCACCAGGATCTCGCCCGTCGTGGCGAGGGTCACCTGCACGGGTGCGAGGGTCGCGGCATCCCTGTCGCCGTTGATGGAGTTGCCGCTGAGCGTCGGCGAGACGAGCACCGCGAGCAGGAGAGTGATGAGCACGACCGTGGAGTAGATGCCGGGCCCGCGCTCGTTCGAGGTGCCCCAGGCGAGGAACGCCAGCCACGTCACCCCGATGAGAAGGAGCGCGAACACCCCCAGCAGCACGTACCAGGCGACCGATCGCATCCGCTGGACGAGCTCCAGCCGCGCGATCGTTGCGAGACGGTGCACGTTCATGCCGCTCCTCCCCCGGTGGCGGGCCCTTCGCGAAGATCCAGGAAGGTGTGCTCGAGCATTCCGGTGGCCGCCGAATATTCGGCCACCGGGAGCCCCGCCGACACGAGGGCAGCCAGGCCCCGCGCCGCGTCGGCATCCGAGGCGAACCCGACCAGCACGTCGCGCCGGTCGGTGGGGAGGGTGCCGGCATCGAGCCCCAGCGCGGCGGCCACCGGCAGCACGGCGGCGACGCCGTCGCGGTCGGCCAGGCGGATGCGCCACGTGCGCGTGCGGGATGCCGCGACCGCCACCCGCTCCGAGCTCACCGTCTCACCGGCGACGAGGAACACCGCGTCGTCGATCACCTCTTCCAGCTCCGAGAGGATGTGGCTGGAGATCAGCACGGTGCGCCCCTCGGCTGCGAAGCGCCGCAGCAGCACGCGCAGGTCGATGCGGGCCTGCGGGTCGAGCCCTGAGGCGGGCTCGTCCAGCAGCAGCACCCGCGGGTCGTGCACGAGCGCGCGCGCAAGGCCCAGCTTCTGCTTCTGCCCTCGCGAGAGCACCCGCGCGGGTGCGTCGGCGAGGCCCTCCAGCCCGAGGTCGCGCAGCAGCTCCGCCGCGCGCGCCTTCGCCTGCGGCCGGGTCAGGTCGTAGAGCTCGCCGGTGACGGCGATCGTCTCCCGAGCGGTGAGAGAGGGCCAGGCGCCGAGGGCGTCCGGCATCCAGCCGAGAAGGCGCCGAGCGGCGGCGGGGTCGGCGACCGGGTCGACGCCCCCGATCCGCACCTCGCCGGCGTCGGGGGCGAGGAGCGAGGCCAGCATGAGCATGAGCGTTGTCTTGCCGGACCCGTTGGGACCGACCAGGCCCGTCACCGCCCCTTCGCGGGCTTCGAGGGTCACGTCGCGCACGGCGTGGACGTCTCCGAACGATCGTCGGACGCCGCGCGCCACTATTCCGGGTGTGGTCACGAGCGTCACCCTAGCGGAGGGTCGCGATTTCGCCGCCGACCGGCGGTAACCGAGATCTCAGCCGCCGTGGAAGAACGCCACCCCGAGGTCGGTGTGGTCGACGAAGACGCCGTCGACCTCGGCATCCGCCAGCACGCGCCACTCCCCCTGGTAGTCCCCGAACGCGGCCTTGCCGCCGTGCCTGCGGAAGCGCGCCAGCAGGAACGCGTTCTCGGGGCGGGCAGTCCAGGTGAAGACGCGCAGGCCCCGCGCGTGGGCGTCGGCGACGAACGGCGCCGGCCCCGTCGGGCGGCCGAGCGCGTCGGGGGCGAGGATCATGCGCTTGTCGACGCTGATGCCGTCGACCCGTCCGACCAGGGCGTCGAGCCCCGCCGGAGTGACGGTGTCGCGGTAGTCGGGAGCGTCGGCACCCAGCCCCGCCACGAGGTCGAAGGGCTTGCCTTCCGCCTCGAGCAGATAGATGAGGTCTGCCCGGATGCCGCTTCGGCGGAGGTCCGCCAGCACCGTCGACTCGAACGACTCGATGATGAGCGGCAGCTTTGCGTCGTCCCATCCCGCCGCGCGCAGCTCCTCCCCGAGGAGGCCGGCGATGTCCCACCCGAGACCGGCGAAGTAGGTGGCGTGCTTGATCTCGACCACGACGCCGATGGGCCGACCCTGGGCGCGGGCCGCGTTTCGGACGAGGTCGAGCACGTCCCGCAGGCGCAGCACCGGCTCCCGGTCGTCGAAGGCGGCACTGGCAGGACGCAGCTTCGGCAGCCGTTCGCGGCAGTGCAGGCCGCAAAGCTCGTCGGCGGTGAAATCCTCGGTGAACCACCCGGTCAGCTCCTCGCCGTCGATGGTCCTCGTGGTGCGCCGGTCGGCGTACTCGGGACGGTCGGCGACGTCGGTCGTGCCCGAGATCTCGTTCTCGTGCCGCACCATGAGCACCCCGTCGCGACTGACGACGACATCGGGCTCGACGGCGTCGGCGCCGGTGGCCAGCGCGAGGTCGTACGACGACCGGCTGTGCTCGGGGCGATAGCCGGGTGCGCCGCGGTGACCGATGATGAGCGGACGGGGGCGCGGCATCCCCCCAGGCTACGCGCGACCCGGAGCGGGGCCGCTCGGGGCTGTGGCATCATGCCTTCAAAGCTCGCTCACAGCGATATTCCGCGCTCGCGTCATACGCGTCCGTTACTGTGGGGTGCACACAGCACGGCGCTGTGTCGCAAACCCGACTTTGGAGTGTGAGAGAGCACGTGGCCCTCAACAACCCCGCATTCGCCAACCCGGCGTTCCAGGAGCAGCGTCCCGGCTTGACGCCGCCGACGACTCCCGGTGCGCAGACCCCGTACGCCGCCGCTCAGCACCAGGGCGTCGACGTCGCCGCCCAGGCGCAGATGGAGGGCATGTACGCCGCTCCGTCCGCCGGCGCCGTCGAGACCGACCGGATGACCGTCGAGGACACCGTCGTCAAGACCGTCGGCCTCTTCGCGATCCTGGTGGCCACGGCCGTCGTCGGCTGGATCTGGACGCTGTCGCCGCTCCCCGACAACGGCCCCACCATGATGCCGTGGATCATCGGCGCCCTCGGCGGCTTCGTGCTGTCGATGGTCGTCATCTTCAGCTCGCGCAAGAAGATCCGCCCCGGCCTCATCTTCGGCTACGCCGCGATGGAGGGTCTGTTCGTCGGTGGCATCTCGGCGTACTTCGAGTTCGTCTTCCCCGGCATCGTCATGCAGGCGACCCTCGCGACCCTCGCGGTCGTGGGTGTGACCCTCGCGCTCTTCGCCAGCGGCAAGGTGCGCGCGTCGAAGAAGGCCACCAAGATCTTCATGATCGCGATGGTCGGCTACCTCGTCTTCTCGCTGCTGAACGTCGTGCTCATGCTCGTGGGCGTCGTGCCGGCCGGCATGATGTTCGGCCTGCACAGCGCGCCGAGCCCCCTCTTCGGCATTCCGTGGGGCGTCATCATCGGCGTGTTCGTCATCATCCTGGCGGCCTACTCGCTGGTGCTCGACTTCGACCAGATCCAGCAGGGCGTGCGCAACGGCGCCCCCCGCAAGTTCGCCTGGATGGGCGCCTTCGGCATCATGGTCACCGTCGTGTGGCTGTACGTCGAGATCCTGCGGATGCTCGCCATCCTGCGCGGCAGCGAGTAACACCCGCGTCGTTCGTCGAAAGGGCCGCCCTCCGGGGCGGCCCTTTCTCGTTGCGGCGCGGGCCCGGCGGGGTCAGCGGCCGGGCCGCGGCACCGGGGCGGCGAGGGCGGCGCGCACCGCGGCGGCGAGGGCGCGCATCGAGGCGGCGGCATCCATCCCTGCGGCTGCGGCGCGGGCGGCATCCGCGAGCCACGCGCGCACCCCGGGACCCGTGAGCAGCGCCGTCAGCGCGCCGGCGAGGGCATCGACGCCGCCGTCGGGCACGAGCATGCCGCCGCCGCGGGCGAGGGTGTCGCGGGGGCCGTAGGGGATGTCGTACGAGACCACCGGCACCCCGTGGCCGAGGGCCTCGAGCACCACCAGCGGCTGCCCCTCGTTCGTGCTCGTGAGCACGAAGAGGTCCGCCGTCGCCCAGGCCGTCTCGGGGTCGGCGGTGTGCCCGTGGAAGAACACCGCTCCGCCGACGTCGAGCGACTCCGCGAGGGCCACGAGGGCGGCGCGCTCCGGTCCGTCGCCGTACACGTGCAGCTCGGCATGCGGCACCGAGGCCCGCACCGTCGCGAGCGCACGGATCGCGTCGTCCACGCGCTTTCTGGCACTGAGCGTGTTCAGCATCACGATGCGGCCGGGCACCGGATCGTTCGCCAGCCCCGCCGGCGCCGGATGCGGCACGACGGACGAGCGGATGCCGCTCACCCGCCGTTCCACGTCGGCCTGCTGGCTCGCCGTCAGCCACAGCACGCCGTCGAACCGGTCGGCGACGGCGAACCAGCGCGTCCAGGCGGCATCCATCGGCGCATCCCACGTGAACGGGGCCTGCACGTGACAGGCGTGCGTGGTGTGCAGCAGCCGGATGCCGGGCTCCAGCTGCGGCGCCGCCTCTGCCACCAGCACCTCGCCCACCTGCCGCGCCTCGCAGATCACGACCGTGTCGCCCGCGGTCTCGGCCGCGAGGGCGTTCAGCCACGCCCGGTACAGCGCGCCGAAGCCGGGCAGCCACCCGGCCGGCGCGCTGCCGTCCTCGGACCACACCACGACCGGGGACTCGCTCAGGTGCCACGCGGGGTCGCCCGCGATCACCGGCAGCTCGAGCACCGTGCGGCCCGCGGCGTCGCGGATGGCGCGACTGCCGGCGTCGGCGGCCGCCGCGGGGGCAGGCAGCGGCAGCGCCGCGGCGCGCAGCCACGCGGCATCCGCCCGGGCGTCGTCGAAGAGGTTCCGCAGATCTTCGGGGGCGCCGAGCAGCCCCCGGCGCACCCATTCCGCGCGGTCGCGGTCGTGGTCTTCCTGGTCCCCCGGATCCACGGTCAGCAGGCGCACGCGGGCGCCGGCGCCGGCCATATCGCGGGCGCGGCGCAGCACCGAGATGGTGAAGCCGCCGTCGCGGTCGGGGATCAGGCGGCTCGCGAGCACGAGGTAGTCGGCGTCGGGCAGCGCGGATTCACTCATCCGTCCATCCTCCCCCACGCGCCCTGGGTCTCCCCCGAACCGCGGCGCCGCGCCCGCCCGCCCGCCCGGAAACGACGGATGCCGCGACCCTCAGGCCGCGGCATCCGTCACCGACTCACTCCCACTCGATGGTCCCCGGGGGCTTGCTCGTCACGTCGAGCACGACCCGGTTGACCTCGCGCACCTCGTTGGTGATGCGGTTCGAGATCTTCGACAGCACGTCGTACGGCAGGCGCGTCCAGTCCGCCGTCATCGCGTCCTCACTCGAGACCGGGCGCAGCACGATCGGGTGGCCGTAGGTGCGGCCGTCACCCTGCACGCCCACCGAGCGGACGTCTGCCAAGAGCACCACGGGGCACTGCCAGATCTCGTCGTCAAGACCCGCCTTCGTCAGCTCCTCGCGGGCGATGGCGTCGGCGTCACGCAGAATCTCGAGGCGGTCAGCGGTGACCTCACCGACGATCCGGATGCCGAGGCCGGGGCCCGGAAACGGCTGGCGCCCGACGATGACCTCGGGGAGCCCGAGCTCCCGGCCGATCGCCCGCACCTCGTCCTTGAAGAGGGTGCGCAGCGGCTCGACGAGCTCGAACTGCAGGTCCTCGGGAAGCCCGCCCACGTTGTGGTGGCTCTTGATGTTCGCGGTGCCCGCTCCACCGCCGGACTCCACGACGTCGGGGTACAGCGTGCCCTGCACGAGGAAGCGGATGGGCTCGCCGTCGGCGGCGGCCTCGGCCACGAGCGCCGCCTCGGCCTGCTCGAACGTGCGGATGAACTCGCGCCCGATGATCTTTCGCTTCTGCTCCGGGTCGCTCACGCCCGAAAGCGCCGTGAGGAAGCGCTCGCGCGCGTCCACGGTCACCAGGCGCACGCCGGTCGAGGCGACGTAGTCCTGCTCGACCTGCTCCCGCTCGCCCTTACGGAGCAGTCCGTGGTCGACGAAGATGCACACGAGCTGATCGCCGACGGCCTTGTGCACGAGCGCGGCGGCGACGGCCGAGTCGACGCCTCCGGAGAGCCCGCAGATCACGCGGCCGGTGCCGATCTGCTCCCGGATCTTCGCGACCTGCTCGGCGATGACGTTGCCGCTGTTCCAGTCGGCGGGGAGCCCCGCGGCCTTGTGCAGGAAGTTCTCCAGCACGTTCTGGCCGTGGTCGCTGTGCTTGACCTCGGGATGCCACTGCACGCCGTACATGCGGCGCTCGTCGCTCGCGAAGGCGGCGACGGGGGTGGCGGCGGTCGAGGCGAGCACCTCGAAGCCTTCGGGGGCGGCGGCGACCTGGTCGCCGTGGCTCATCCAGACGTTCTGCTGCGCGGGCTGCCCCGACAGCAGCACGCCGCCGTCGCCGGAGAGCGTGGCATCCGTCGCGCCGTATTCGCGCAGCCCGGTGTTGGCGACCTCGCCGCCGAGGGCCTGCGCCATCACCTGGAAGCCGTAGCAGATGCCGAGGGTGGGGACCCCGAGGTCGAAGACCTCCGGGTCGAGGCTCGGGGCGCCGGGCTCGTAGACCGACGCGGGTCCGCCCGAGAGGATGAGGCCGACGGGCTGCTTCTCGGCGATCTCGGCGGCCGTCGCGGTGTGAGGGACGATCTCGCTGTAGACACCGGCCTCGCGGACGCGCCGGGCGATGAGCTGGGAGTACTGGGCGCCGAAATCGACGACCAGCACGGGACGCTGCGAGGTTTCGGTCTGAGCGGTCAACGGTTGCCTTCCGTGGCGGGGATGGGAGCGGATGCCGCAGCTTCAGCGGCTTCCCGCTCGGCGAGGTAGGTCGTGACCTCCCGGGCGACGCGCGCCTCCATGAAGAACGACAGCAGCGGCACGACACCGCCGAGGGCGAGGAGGAGGAAGCGCACGAAGCCCCAGCGCATGAGGCTCCACACCCGGAAGCAGGCGAAGAGGTACACGACGTAGAACCAGCCGTGCACGATGAGGATGCCCAGCGACAGGTTGAGACCGTCGCCGGTGGAGATCATCTCGCACTGGTCGCTGCCCGGGATGAAGAGCGAGAACCACTGGCAGTCGGGGCCGACGATGACCGTCGCGAACCACAGCAGGCCGCCGGACCCGCCGGCGAACAGCTCGACATGCAGCGGCGTGTACTTGAAGATCATCTCGGCCAGCAGCAGGAGCAGCCCGACGCCGGTGATCACCGACGCGATCTGGTAGAACTTCAGCGCCGAGCGGATCGCTGGGAAGGACGCGAGTTTGGGGGCCGGCATGGCTTCCATCCTACCGTCGCGTTCACCGTCGCCCACGCGCCGCCGGGCGCCGTCGGGCGCCGTCGGGGCGGGCCTTCGAGCGGTCAGGGAGCGGATGCCGCGGCCTGCTGGTCCTCGAGCTCTTCGACTTCCTTCTCCCATGCGTCACGCGCGAGGCGGTACCACATGTAGAACGCGAACCCGGCGAACACGACCCACTCGGCCGCGTAGAAGATGTTCAGCCAGTTGACGTTCGATCCCTCGACCGGTGCGGGCGACGCGATGGCCTCGAGTCCGCCGAGCGGCTCCGCGGAGGTCAGGTAGGCGCGGTACACCTCGAGTCCGTCGACGTCGTGCCAGCGGGACAGCAGCGCCGCCGGTGACATCCGCGTCATCGTCTGCGGGTCCGCGCCCCTCGGCGGAACCCCGGGCCCCTCGTCGGAGATCAGACGGCCGGTGAGCTGCACGACGGCTCCCGGGTCGGCTTCGGCATCGGCTTCGAGGGTCGCGATCGCCGCCTGGGCGTCGGCCTCAGTGGGCGCCCAGCCCACGGCGACGGCCAGTGACGTCGGGTCGCCGGCGCCCGCGGTGGTCTCGTCCAGCCGCAGCTGGCCGGTGACCCAGTAACCCTCGGTCCCGTCGTTGAAGCGGGATGCCACCGGGATGAAGTCCCCGGGGATCCAGCGCCCCGCGGCCTCCACCCGCTGGCCGACGAGCGGCTCGGACAGGTATTCGCCGGGACCGGCGACCTCGGCCAGCGGCCGCAGCTCCTCGGTCATGCCGGGGGGCGGCGGGTCGCTGTCGATCGCGTTCCCCAGCTGCCACTGGCCGAGCCAGGCGAAGACCCCCGCGACGGCGAGCGCGAACACGAGCATGGCCAGCCACCACGGCCGCAGCATGACCTCGCGGAGAGTGGGCGGGAACTGCGGCAGCACGCCGGCACCGGCGGCCGCGCCGCCGTCGGGCGCCGTCACCGGCTCAGGGGCCGGCGTGGTCGCCGGGCCCGTCGACGGATTGCTCACGCTCATCTGGACCGGTACGGCGCGACGACGACCTCGACGCGCTGGAACTCCTTGAGATCCGAATAGCCTGTGGTCGCCATGGACTTCTTCAGCGCGCCGATGAGGTTCGCGGTGCCATCGGCGACGGTGGCCGGGCCGTAGAGCACGGACTCGAGGTTGACCTTCTGCTCGACGCGGATGCGGCTGCCGCGGGGCAGCCGGGAGTGGTGCGCTTCGGGGCCCCAGTGGTATCCGCGGCCGGGAGCATCGGTCGCCCGGGCGAGGGCGACGCCCAGCATGACGGCATCCGCCCCCATCGCCAGCGCCTTCACGATATCGCCGGAGGTGCCGACACCGCCGTCGGCGATGACGTGCACGTAGCGGCCGCCCGACTCGTCGAGGTAGTCGCGGCGTGCGCCGGCGACGTCGGCGACGGCGGTGGCCATGGGCGCGTGCACGCCGAGGGTGGCGCGCGTGGTGGATGCCGCCCCCCCGCCGAAGCCGACGAGCACGCCCGCCGCGCCGGTGCGCATGAGGTGCAGCGCGGCGGTGTATGTCGAGGCGCCGCCGACGATGACGGGAACGTCGAGGTCGTAGATGAACTTCTTGAGGTTCAGGGGAGCGTCGACGCTCGAGACGTGCTCGGCCGAGACGGTCGTGCCGCGGATGACGAAGAGGTCGACGCCGGCGGCGACGACGGTCTCGTACAGCTGCTGCGTACGCTGCGGGGTGAGGGCACCGGCGACGGTGACACCGGCGGCGCGGATCTCGGCGAGCCGGTCGCGGACGAGCTCAGGCTTGATGGGCTCGGCGTACAGCTCCTGCATGCGCCGGGTGGCCTCGGCGTCGGCGAGCGTCGCGATCTCGGCCAGGAGGGGATCCGGGTCGTCGTAGCGCGTCCACAGGCCCTCCAGGTCGAGCACCCCGAGGCCACCGAGCTGGCCCAGCATGATCGCGGTGCGGGGGCTGACGACGGAGTCCATGGGGGCTGCGAGAACCGGGATGTCGAATTGGAACGCGTCAATGGCCCAGCCCGTGGAGACGTCCTCGGGGTTGCGGGTGCGGCGCGACGGCACCACGGCGATGTCGTCGAAGGCGTACGCGCGGCGGGCCCGCTTGGCGCGGCCGATCTCGATCTCCATGCTCACCCCTCCAGCCTACCCGCCCCCTCTCCCCCGGCTGCCGAGTGAGTATTCGCGGTGCCGAGTGAGTATTAGCGGCGCCGAGTGAGTACTCGCGGCGCCGAGTGAGTACTCGCGGTGCCGAGTGAGTACTGGTCCCCCCGTCGGCATTCACCCCGCCGGCATCCACCCCGGATCAGGCGGCCCTGCGGCGCAGTACCCGAGTGAAGACGCCGTCGAGGAGGAACAGGCAGGAATGCCCAGGACCCGACCCAGGGCGCCGGCGCGACGACCACGGCGCTGATGATGAGGGCGCTGCGCGAGGCGCGGCCGAAGGCGACGACGTCCGCCGTCGTCATCTCGGGAAGCATCACGTCGGCGTGGCGTGCCATCCACTCCCACTGCAGCCCACTGCACAGGATCGCGAGGAAGAAACTCACCGGCATGGCCAGTCGGCCCGCCACGAATTCCGAGTACTCGGTGGTCAGATTCGTCGCAAACGGAACGAGCACGATGAACAGCAGCCGCGCGTTGTTGAGCCAGATGACGGTGGTGTCCACGCGCTGGACATGCTCGAACTGCTGCACGTGCACTCGCCACAGCAGGCACAGCAGCACGAAGCTCAGCGCGAAATTGAAGAAGAGGTTCGACATGTCGCCCAGCGCCGCCCACATCTGGGCTTCGGAGTCGACCTCGCCCAGCGAATGATCGGTGAGGTCGAGTACGAGCAACGTCGCCGCGATGGCGAACACGCCGTCGGTGAATGCCTCGATCCGGCGCGTGGACAGGCTCGCCGACCGCGGGCTCCGGATCACGGGGTCAGGCTAGCCCGGTCTCCGACGCCCAGTAAGTGTCCTGGCGGCGGTGCAGCGCCGCGGTCATCGCGGGCTGAGGGCGTGGGCATCCGGGAAGGCGACGCTGTCGCCCAGAGACGTGCGCCGATAGTAAATCTCGCGCCCGCGGCGGAACGAGCGCAGCATCACCGCGCCGGTCCATCGGACATCGCCACGATTCGGTCCAGACCGAATGATGGAGATCTGCGAGCATTGCGGCGCGGATGCCACCGGTTCGGCGTCCGCCGCATGGATGCGACCGCTCGGCCCGACCGCGACGCTGCGGCACATTCCAGAAAGCACCCACCCCGCCCTCCGGCATCCCCGCCGTGCCTGCATCGGCCGCGGCCGCTCCGGCGGAGCCGCGCGGTCACGCCAGGCGCGAGGATCCCCTCGCCCGCATGCAGCGTGAGCGCGACGAACGCGCCGCGCGCTCGTCGACGGACTCTTCGGCTGAGGCGCTGCTCGAGTACTCACTCGCGAGCACGAATACTCACTCGGCGCGGCGAATACTCACTCGGCGCGACGAATACTCACTCGCGAGCGTCAGGCGCGGTAGTTCGGGGCCTCCACCACGATCTGCACGTCGTGGGGGTGCGACTCCTTGAGCCCGGCGGGGGTGATCCGCACGAACTTGCCGCGCGCCTTCAGCTCCTCGACGGTGCGGGCGCCGACGTAGAACATCGACTGCCGCAGGCCTCCGACGAGCTGGTAGGCCACCGCCGACACCGGTCCGCGGTAGACGACCTGCCCCTCGATCCCCTCGGGGATGAGCTTGTCGTCGGTCGGCACGTCGGCCTGGAAGTAACGGTCCTTCGAGTACGACGTCTTCTTGCCGCGCGTCTGCAGGGCACCCAGCGACCCCATGCCGCGGTACTGCTTGTACTGCTTGCCGCCGACGAAGACGATCTCGCCCGGCGACTCGTCGGTGCCGGCGAAGAGCGACCCGATCATCACGCTGTCCGCTCCCGCGACGAGAGCCTTGGCGATGTCGCCGGAGTACTGCAGCCCGCCGTCCGCGATCACCGGGACCCCGGCTTCGCGGGCGGCCAGCGACGCCTCGTACACCGCGGTCACCTGCGGCACGCCGACGCCCGCGACCACGCGCGTGGTGCAGATCGATCCCGGACCGACGCCGACCTTGACGGCGTCCACGCCCGCATCGATGAGCGCCTGGGCACCCTCGCGGGTGGCGACGTTGCCGCCGATGACGTCGATGTGGTCGAACGTCGGGTCGGCCTTGATGCGCCGCACCATGTCGATGACGCCCGCGGACTGCCCGTTGGCGGTGTCGACGACCACCACGTCCACGCCCGCGTCGCGCAGCGCCTCGGCACGCTCCCA
This sequence comes from Microbacterium sp. zg-Y625, assembly GCF_030246925.1. Taxonomy (NCBI): domain Bacteria; kingdom Bacillati; phylum Actinomycetota; class Actinomycetes; order Micrococcales; family Microbacteriaceae; genus Microbacterium; species Microbacterium jiangjiandongii. The sequence goes on along the minus strand of NZ_CP126740.1, from coordinate 565,378 downwards.
TGCGTCGCCGAAGAAGCCGATCGCCGCGCCCACGCGCAGGCGCCCCTGCTCGTCCTTGGTCGCCAGGGGGTACTTCTCGCTCTTGTCGAAGTCCTTGATGGTGATGAGGCCCGCGAGCTTGCCGTCGTCGTCGATCAGCGGCAGCTTCTCGACACGGTGGTGGGCGAACAGCGCGATGACCTCGTTGGCGCCGATGCCGACCTTGCCGGTGATGAGTCCCTCGCTGGTCATGACTTCGCGCACCTTGGTGGTCTGCCGCTCGAAGCCGGAGACGAAGCGCATGTCACGGTTGGTGATGATGCCCACCAGGCGCCCGTCGTCGTCGATGACCGGCAGGCCCGAGATGCGGTACTGCGCGCACATGGCGTCGACCTCTTCGATCGACGCGTCCGGTGTCGTCGTGATCGGGTCGGTGATCATGCCCGACTCGCTGCGCTTGACCCGGTCGACCATGGCCGCCTGATCCTCGATGGAGAGGTTGCGGTGGATGATGCCGAGACCCCCCTCGCGGGCGATGGCGATCGCCATGCGCGCTTCGGTGACGGTGTCCATGGCGGCCGCGATGAGGGGCGTCGCGACCGTGATGTTCCGCGTCACGTGCGAGGACGTGTCCGCCTCGCTGGGGATGACGTCGGTGTGGCCGGGCAGGAGGAGGACGTCGTCGTAGGTCAGTCCGACGAATCCGAACGGGTCGTTGTGCTCCATAGGTGTGTCTCCTGCGCGCGCGGCGCGTTCTCGAGTGGACGACGACGGCCGGCGCGGTGCGGCGCCTCTGTTGATTGTAAGTGCCTGCGCGCGCGTTGCATTCCCGCGCGCGTAGTGCAGTGCCGCGCCCGGGAGGACCTGCCGCGCCGACGAAAACGGGATGAGAACGTACGGTAGGCGAAACAGAACCGACACATTACGCTCATAGCGTCGTACACCGAGGCTGATGTCGAACCCGCGCTTCTGGCCTCCCGTACCCGAAGCGGAGGTTCCGTGAGTCCCACGACCATGACGCAGCGGCGCAGCACCGGATGGGTGGGCGTTCTCGTCGGTCTCCTTCTCGCTGCAGCCATGGCTCTGTTCGCTGCGCCCACCGGCGCGTACGCGGCCGGCGATGCCCCGGACACTCCGGGAGGCGACCAGGAGCAGACCGACTTCTACTTCGGCGGTGTGATCACCTTCGACGACGAACCGGTGCCGGACGTGACCGTCGCGGTCGAGGGCGGTGGCTTCGAAGCCGAGACCATCACCGGCGCCGACGGACGCTGGCGCCTGTACGTGCCGGAGAAGGACACCTACACCCTCATCGTCGACGAATCGACGCTGCCGGACGGCGTGATCGTCGAAGGCGAGTCCGCGTCGCAGGAGGTGGAGTTCGGCCTCACCGGCTCGAAGATCGTCAACCTCTTCCTGGGCGAGGGGGTGCGTGAGACCACGTCGTTCGTCGACCAGCTGGTGGAGCGCATCATCAACGGCCTGAACTTCGGCCTGCTGCTGGCGCTGGCCGCCATCGGCGTCTCGCTCATCTTCGGGACGACGGGCCTGACGAACTTCGCCCACGCCGAGATGGTGACGTTCGGCGCGATCGTCGCGGTGATCCTGGGGGTCTTCTGGCAGGTGCCGATGTGGCTGACGATCCCGATCGTGGTGATCGTCGGCGCGGCCTTCGGATGGGTGCTGGATGCCGGTCTCTGGCGGCCCCTGCGGCGCAAGGGCATCGGGCTCGTGCCCCTCATGATCGTGAGCATCGGTCTGTCGCTGGCCGTGCGCTACCTCTACCAGTTCTACTTCGGCGGCTCCACGGTGCAGCTGCCGGGTGCGGGCTCGGCGAAGATCCAGCTGTTCGGTGCGGTGCAGCTGTCGCCGGTGAACCTCATGTCGATGGGCATCAGCATCGTCGTCATCGTGGCGGTGGCGGTCTGGCTGCTGCGCACCCGCGTCGGCAAGGCCACGCGGGCGATCTCCGACAACCCCGGCCTCGCCGCCGCGTCGGGCATCGACGTCGACCGGGTGGTGCGGATCGTCTGGATGATGGCGGCGGCCCTGGCCGCCCTCGCCGGCATCCTGTGGGGCTACTTCCGCCCGGGCGTGCGCTGGGACATGGGTGTGCACATCCTGCTGCTCATCTTCGCCGCGGTGACGCTCGGCGGTCTCGGCACCGCGTTCGGCGCCCTCGTCGGCGCCATCATCGTCGGGCTGCTGGTCGAGGTGTCGACCCTCTGGATGCCGTCGGACCTGAAGTACGTGGGGGCGCTGGTCGTCCTCATCTTGATCCTGCTGGTGAGGCCCCAGGGAATCCTGGGCCGCAAAGAGAGACTCGGATAGGAGGCGACCATGGATTGGGGAGGCATTCTCAACAACACCGCGGGGTGGCTGTTCAGCCCGACGACGATCGCCTACGCCCTCGCGGCGACGGGCCTCGCGGTGCACTTCGGCTACGCCGGACTGCTCAACTTCGGCATGGCGGGCTTCATGGCCATCGGCGCCTACAGCTACGCGATCTCGATCCTGTCGTTCGGGTTGCCGTGGTGGCTCGGCATCCTCGTCGGCATGGTCGCGGCGAGCGTCTTCGCGCTCATCCTCGGCATCCCGACGCTGCGGCTGCGCGCGGACTACCTCGCCATCGTGACGATCGCGGCCGCCGAGATCGTGCGGCTGCTGTTCACCACGACGGCGTTCGACGAGTACACCAACTCCGCCGACGGCCTCGGCGGCTACCACGCCGGCTTCCGCGCGGCGAACCCCTTCCCCGAGGGGACGTACGGGTTCGGGCCGTGGGTGTACACCGCCACCGAGCTGTGGGTGCGGGTGTTCGGCGTGTGCCTGCTGGCCATCGCGATCCTCATCGTGTGGCTGGTGATGCGCAGCCCGTGGGGTCGTGTCCTCAAGGGCATCCGTGAAGACGAGGATGCCGTGCGCTCGCTCGGCAAGAACGTCTTCGGCTACAAGATGCAGGCGCTCGTGCTCGGCGGCATCTTCGGCGCGATGGGTGGCGTGGTGTTCGCGCTGCCCTCCGCGGTGGTGCCGGCGACCTACACCACGAGCCTCACCTTCTTCATCTGGACGATCCTGCTGCTCGGCGGCGCCGCGACGGTCTTCGGTCCGGCCCTCGGCGCGGTGATCTTCTGGGTGATCATGGCGTTCCTCGACGGCGTGCTGCCGGCCCTCGCCGCACAGGGCGTCCTGCCGATCTCGCCCATCCAGGCGGGCACCCTGCGCTTCGTCTTCGTCGGCGTCGCGCTCATGCTGCTCGTGATCTTCCGCCCGCAGGGCATCCTCGGGAACAAGAGGGAGCTGACCTTTGTCAAATAACACCCCCGACACCCCGCCCGAGCCGCCGCCGTCGACGGGCAGCATCCGCCGCCCCAAGACCGGGGGCCTCGCCGAGGGCGAGCCCGTACCCGGCGTCGCCAAGGTCGACCCGATCCTCATCGCCGACAACATCACCCGACGCTTCGGCGGCCTCACCGCCGTCGACGTCGAGCACCTGGAGATCCCCCGCAACGCCATCACGGCGCTCATCGGGCCCAACGGCGCCGGCAAGACCACCCTGTTCAATCTGCTGTGCGGGTTCGACAAGCCCAACTCCGGCTCGTGGAGCTATGACGGCCAGCAGCTGTCCGGCATCCCCTCCTTCAAGGTCGCCCGCATGGGCCAGGTGCGCACGTTCCAGCTCACCAAGGCCCTGTCGCTGCTGACCGTGCTGGAGAACATGAAGCTGGGCGCCACCAAGCAGATCGGCGAGCGCTTCTGGACGAGCATGCTGCCGTTCCTCTGGCGCAAGCAGGAGACCGAGATCGAGCAGAAGGCGCGCGAGCTGCTGGCGCGCTTCAAGCTGGATGCCAAGGCCGACGACTACGCCGCCTCGCTCTCGGGCGGTCAGCGCAAGCTCCTCGAGATGGCGCGCGCCCTCATGAGCGACCCGAACCTCGTCATGCTCGACGAGCCGATGGCGGGGGTCAACCCGGCGCTCACCCAGTCCCTGCTCGATCACATCCTCGACCTCAAGGAACTCGGCATGACCGTGCTCTTCGTCGAGCACGACATGCACATGGTGCGCCACATCGCCGACTGGGTCGTGGTCATGGCCGAGGGCAGGATCGTCGCCGAGGGCCCGCCCGACGTCGTCATGCAGGACAAGTCGGTGATCGACGCCTACCTCGGCGCCCACCAGGACGTCGACCTCGGCGTCGTCACCGGCCGCATCTCGGGGGAGCTGGACACCTCGGCGATCGCACTGCTGGAAGAGATCCACGAAGAGGAAGAGGCGTCGATCGCCGAAGCCGAGGAGGAGAACAAGTGAGCGACCCCTCGATGACAGCCGGCGGCGCCGGCACGGGAACGGCCAGCCGCGAGGTCGTGGTCGACGTGCGGGACCTCACGGCGGGCTACCTCCCCGGCATCAACATCATCAACGGCAGCAACCTCGTCGCCCACCGCGGCGAGCTGATCGGCATCATCGGCCCCAACGGCGCCGGCAAGTCGACGCTGCTGAAGGCGATCTTCGGCATGGTCAAGGTGCGCGGGGGCGAGATCACGCTCAACGGCGAGAGCATCCTGGGACTGAAGTCCGACAAGCTCGTGCAGCGCGGCGTCGGCTTCGTGCCGCAGACGAACAACGTGTTCCCCTCCCTCACGATCGAGGAGAACCTGCAGATGGGGCTCTATCAGCGCCCCAAGGCGTACGCCGAGCGGCTGGAGTTCGTCACGGGCATCTTCGCCGAGCTCGGCAAGCGCCTCAAGCAGCGGGCCGGATCGCTCTCCGGCGGCGAGCGCCAGATGGTCGCGATGAGCCGTGCGCTCATGATGGATCCGGCGGTGCTGCTGCTGGACGAGCCGAGCGCCGGGCTCTCGCCGGTGCGTCAGGACGATGCGTTCATCCGTGTCTCCGACATCAACAAAGCCGGCGTCACGATCATCATGGTCGAGCAGAACGCCCGCCGCTGCCTGCAGATCTGCGACCGCGGCTACGTGCTGGACCAGGGACGCGACGCCTACCAGGGCACCGGGCGGGAGCTGCTCAGCGACCCGAAGGTCATCGGCCTGTATCTCGGGACGCTCGGCGAGGACGAGTGACCCGCTGACGACAGCGAAAAGCCCCGGAGCAGTTCATCTGCTCCGGGGCCTTTCTTCATGTGTCAGTCGTTGACGCGGGTGTGGGTGTTGTCCGCGCCGTACTCGAAGATGCCGATCGTCGCCTCGGTCGGGTCGCCGGCCTCGTCGAACGCAATGCCACCGGAGTAGCCGTCGTAGTCGGCCGTGCCGCCCTCGAGGATGATGTCGGCGCAGTCGGCGAACGACTCGCACTTCTCGCCCTCACCGGTGCCGCCCGACACCTCAGGCAGCGCCGCCGCGATGTCCGCGGTGTCGGTGGAGTTGGCTGCGAGGGCGGCCAGCGCCAGCAGCACCACGGCGTCGTAGGACTCGGCGGCGTAGTTGAAGTCGACCAGCTCGCTGCCGTCCTGCTCCATCCACTGGGCCGTCAGGCGCTCCTGGAAGTCGTCCGAGAGCACGGGACCCGGCTGCGTGCCCTTCGATCCCTCGATCGACACCGGCATGTCGGCGCCCCACTGCGAGATGTTGCCGTCCACGAAGTAGAAGTTGGCGCCGTCGAAGCCGCTGTTGACGAACGACGGGACGATCGTGGCCGTCTCCTCGAAGCCGATCACGGCGATCGCATCGGGGTTCTGGGCCAGGATCGACGACACCGGAGCGCTGAAGTTGGTGTCGCCGGCGTTGTAGGACTCGCTGGCGACGACCTCGCCGCCGGTGGCGGTGAAGGTCTCGGTGAGGGCCGCTTCCAGCCCCGTGCCGTACGCGTCGTTGAGGTAGATGATGCCGAGCGTCGAGTGTCCGTCCTCGGCGATCAGGTTGCCGAGCACCTCGCCCTGCAGCAGGTCGCTGGGGGCGGTGCGCCAGTAGAGGTCGTCATCCTCCCAGGTGGTGAAGTCCGGCGACGTGTTCGCCGGCGAGAACGTGATGACGCCGGCGCCGACCGCCTGGTCGAGGAAGAGCTTGGTCACACCCGACGAGGCGGCGCCGATGAGCGCCTGCACGCCGTTGCCCAGCAGACGCGGCACGGTGGTCTCGTACGCCTTGTTGTCGGTGTCGCCCGAGTCGCCGTACTCCACCTCGACGGTGATGCCCTTGTCGGCCTCGTTGATCTCGGCGACGGCCAGGCCCACGCCCGCTTCCTCGGGCGGGCCGAGGTAGGCCAGCGACCCGGTCTGCGGCAGCACGGTGCCGATGCTGAGATCCAGCGGCGCACGCTCCTCCGCCGCGGGCGCAGCAGACGTTTCGGCGGGCTCGCTCGAACCCGCGCAGCCGGCAAGGATCATCGCGCTGGCTCCGACCACGGCGACGGCGCCGAGGACCTTGGCGCCGCGCGAACGTGTGAAGACGCTCATAGTGCTCCCTAGTTGTTTCGTGAGCGGCGCGGCTTCGTCGGGTGCCGCGCCAGTGGGTCCCAACCTAGACCCGGCTCCGCGTCGCCAGTGTTGCGATGTGTTAACGGTCTGAAACAGAACAGTCTCGGATCGATAACGGCCGCCGGCCCCCACGACGCGGGGGTCGGATGCCGCACCCGGCGGCATCCGCTCAGGTCACCGCGCCGAGGTCGTCGACCCGCACCCGCCGGGCGTGACGCAGCGAATCGGCCGTGAGCAGGATGAGCGCCACCCACACGAGGGCGAAGCCGATCCAGCGCTCGGGGGGCATGTCCTCGCCCAGCCACACGCCGATCGCGAACTGCAGGATGGGGGCGACGAACTGCAGCAGACCCATGACCGTCAGCGAGGCACGGCGGGCACCGGCGGCGAAGAACAGCAGCGGTGTCGCGGTGATGACGCCGGCGAGCGCCAGCAGCACCGCGTGCCCGACGCCGTCGGTGCCCATCGTGATGCCGGTGGTGGCGCCGACGATCACCAGCTGCACGATCGCGACCGGCAGCAGCCAGAAGGACTCCAGGGTCAGACCGCTCACGGCATCCACGGCCGGGCCGATCTGCTTCTTCACCAGTCCGTACACGCCGAACGAAGTCGCAAGCGTCAGCGCGATCCACGGGAACGTGCCGTACCCCACCACGATGACGAGGACCGCCGCTCCCGCCACGCCCAGCGCCACCCACTGGGTCACGCGCAGCCTCTCGCGCAGCACCAGCACGGCCAGCAGCACGGTCACGATGGGGTTGATGAAGTAGCCGAGGCTCGACTCCAGCACGTGCCCGGTGAGGGTGGCGATGAGGAAGACCTGCCAGTTGACGTAGATCAGGGCGCCCGCCGCCGCGGTCCACATGAGCAGTCGCGGCTGCCGGATGATGGCGATGATCTTCGGCCACGACCGCGTCACCGTCAACAGCAGCAGGCAGAAGACGAGCGACAGCAGCACGCGCCAGGAGACGACCTCCCACGGGCCGGTGGGGGCGAGCACGAGGAAGTACAGGGGCATGAAGCCCCACAGGAAGTACGCGCAGAATGCGTAGACCCCGCCGAGCGCGCGTTCGCGGGCGGGGTCGTGGGCGGGGGTCGTCACCGGCTCAGCCTAGAGCCGCCGTGACGACGAAGGACCCGGATGCCAGGCATCCGGGTCCTTCGTGAGAATCGCGTCTCAGCGGACGACGACAGCCAGCACGTCGCGCGCCGACAGCACCAGCAGCTCGTCGCCACCGAACTTGACCTCGGTCCCGCCGTACTTGCTGTAGATCACGCGGTCGCCGACGGCGACGTCGAGCGGAATGCGGTTGCCGTTGTCGTCGATGCGACCGGGGCCCACGGCGACGACCTCGCCCTCCTGGGGCTTCTCCTTCGCGGTGTCAGGAATGACCAGCCCGCTGGCAGTGGTCTGCTCGGCCTCGACCTGCTTGATGACGATGCGGTCCTCGAGCGGCTTGATGGAAACCGACACGGTCTACCTCTTTCTTGGAACTGAAGACTCGTTAGCACCCACCTGTTGAGAGTGCTAACGCCAGTGTACGGGCGCGCTGGCACTCACGCAACGCGAGTGCCAGCCCTCGTGACGCCGCGTGACGGGCAGGGCCGCCGCGCGCCGCCGCCGTAGGCTGAAGGGATGGAGCTCGCCGAACTGACCGCACTGCTGACCCCGGAGGGCCTGCGGCTGCTGGACGCGACGGGCGGCATCCGCACGACCGACGAAGCCGCGGCCGCCGTGTCTCGGCTGCGCGCCGCCGGCCACTCCCCGGAGCTCGTCGCCGCCGTCGTGGGGCAGGCACGGCTGCGGGTCAAGGCCGAGGCGAAGTTCGGCGAGTTCGCCGAGCGCATGCTGTTCACCCGCGCGGGGCTGGAGCAGGCCACGCGGCTGTCGGTCGCCGCCCGGCACGCGGTCCGCTTCCGCGACGCCGGGTTCTCCCGCGTCGCCGACCTCGGCTGCGGCATCGGCGGCGATGCGCTGGGGCTGGCGGCGCTCGGGCTCGAGGTCGAGGCGGTCGAGGCCGACGAGGTCACCGCGGCGATCGCGGCCTACAACCTCGCCCCCTTCGGCCGGCAGGTGCGGGTGCACCACGCCCGGGCCGAGCAGTTCGACTCGCCCTCCGTCGACGCCGTGTGGCTCGATCCCGCCCGCCGCACGCCCGGACACACCGAGACCACGCGCGTCGGTGCAGCCGAGTGGTCGCCGCCGCTGGAGTGGGTCTTCCACTTGGCCGAGCGCACGCCCGCCGGCATCAAGCTCGGCCCTGCCTTCGACCGGGCCCTGCTGCCGCCGCGCGCAGAAGCGCAGTGGATCAGCGTCGACGGATCGACCATCGAACTGGTCGTCTGGACACGCTCGCTGGCCCGCCCCGGCGTGCATCGGGCGGCGCTGGTGGTGCGCGGGGACGCGGCGCACGAGCTGACCGCGGCGGCCGACACCGCGGACGAGCCCGTGCGCCCCCTCGGCGCCTACGTGCACGAGCCCGACGGGGCCGTCATCCGCGCCCGCCTCATCGGCGACGTCGCCCGTCGGCTCGAGGCCGGCATGCTGGCGCCGGGCATCGCCTATCTCACCGGCGACGCGGCCCTCACGAGCCCGTTCGTGTCGACGTTCAAGGTGCGCGAGCGCCTCCCCGCCGATGTCAAGGGTCTCAGCAAGGCGCTGCGCGAGCGCGGCATCGGGACGCTCGAGATCAAGAAGCGCGGCGTGGACGTCGACCCCGCGGTGCTGCGCACCAAGCTCAAGCTCTCGGGGAGCGGGTCGGCGACGCTGCTGCTCACCCGTGTCGGCAACACCAGGCTGGCGCTGCTCGCCGACCGCGTGAGCTGAGCACGTGAGCTGAGCGCGTGAGCTGAGCGTGGCGAGCTGAGCGCGGCGTCAGGCGAAGATGTTGGCGGTGCCGGCGGCCCAGATGAGCCACCCCGCGCTGTACAGCACCGAGAGCACCGCGAGCACGAGCGCCCACACCGCGACCGACCGGTTCTCGAGGGGGCGGCGCAGCGCGATGACCGCCGTCACGGCGGCGCCCACGCCGATCGGGAACCCCCACCCGACGAACCAGGAGATCACGAGGCCGGCGATCGCGAACCCCAGCGCCCAGGCCGCGATGCCCACGACGGGGCGCTGCGGCTCGATCCAGGCGTAGACCGTTCCGGTGTCGTTCAGCGCCTCGCGCTCGGCCCGGTTGAGGCCCTCGGCGACGTCGACGTCGACCGGCGCGGTGGGGAGCCGATGGAAGCCGCCGCGGTGCTCGCCGGGAAGGCGCGGCGCTTCGTCGGCCACCGCCACATCGGGAGAGGGCTCCTCGACCCGCGGTATCGGCCGCGGCGGCGTGCTGGGCACGGCCGCGGCGGCATCCGGCCGTTCGTCGCTCACACCGGCACCTCCTCGGCCACCTGGATCTCGGTGACGGGAAGCGTGGAGTCCGCGCCGAACGCCAGCGAAGACGCCGGCCGGCCCGCGCTGATGAGCTCGGCCGCCAGCCCCGCGATCATCGCACCGTTGTCGGTGCACAGGCTCAGCGGCGGAATGCGCACCGTCACCCCGGCCTCGGCGGCGCGGGCGAGCGCCACCTCGCGCAGCCGACGGTTGGCGATGACTCCGCCCCCGAGCAGCAGCCGCGGCACGTCGTGACGGACGCAGGCGTCGAGCGCCTTCGTGACGAGCACGTCGACGACGGCTTCGCGGAAGGATGCCGCGACGTCGGCGACGGGAACCGGCTCCCCCGCCGCCTCGCGCTGCTCGATCCAGCGGGCGACGGCGGTCTTCAGGCCCGAGAACGAGAAGTCGTAGCGGTGGTCCGCCATGTCCGACGCGCGGGACATCCCCCGCGGGAACCGGATCGCGTCCGGGTCGCCGGTCGCCGCAGCCCGGTCGATCTCGGGTCCGCCGGGATACGGGAGCCCGAGGATGCGCGCCACCTTGTCGAACGCCTCACCGGCGGCGTCGTCGACGGTCTCCCCCAGCATCTCGACGTCGGTCGTGAGATCGCGCACCAGTAGCAGCGACGTGTGCCCGCCGCTGACGAGCAGCGCGACCGTGGGGTACTCGACGGCGTCGCCGGTGAGGAGGTCTGCCGCGATGTGGCCGACGAGGTGGTTCACGGCGTAGAGCGGCTTGCCGAGGCCCACGGCGAGGGCCTTGGCGGCGCCGATCCCGACCATGAGGGCACCGGCCAGGCCCGGTCCGCTGGTGACGGCGACCGCGTCGAGGTCGGCGAGCGTGACGGGGCGGCCCTCGGCGGCTGAGGCCTCGGCGAGCGCCCGCTCGATGGCGGGCTGCAGGGCCTCGAGGTGGGCGCGCGCGGCGATCTCGGGCACGACGCCGCCGTAGCGGGCGTGCTCGTCCATGGAGCTGGCGATGGTGTTGCTGAGCAGGCGCCGGCCGCGCACGATGCCGATGCCTGTCTCGTCGCAGCTGGTCTCGATGCCGAGCACCAGCGGGTCGTGGCGGTTCACGAGTGGTCCCTTTCGGCCGCGGCGTCGGTGGTGGCGGGGGCGGCGGGTGTGGCGGCCGGCGCGGCGGCGCCGGTACCGGGCGCGGTCGCGTGCGTACCGGGCGCGGTCGCGCGCGTGGCCGCCCAGGCCCGCAGGTCGAGCCGCATCACGACGGCATCCACCCCGTCCGGCTGGTAGTAGGCGGGCCGCCTCCCGAGCTCGCTGAAGCCCTCCGAGACGTACAGCGCCTGGGCCGTGGGGTTGTCCGCCCGCACCTCGAGGAAGACCTCGGCGACGCGGCGCGTCACCGCCTCGTCCAGCAGGGCCCGCAGGAGCGCGCGTCCGTACCCGCGCCCGCGGGCGTCGGCGGCGATCGCGATGGTCTGCACGTCGGCATCCTTCGCCCCGTCGGGGGCGCGCAGTCCCGCGTAGCCGACGAGGCGTCCGTCCTGTTCGAGGGCGAAGTAGCGGCCATGCGGCGAGGCGAGCTCTGCCCGCATCAGCGTCTCGCTCCAGGCATCGGTGGGAAACGAGGCCCGCTCGAGCGCCATGATCGCGTCGAGGTCGTCGAGGTGGGCGGCGCGCACGGTCATGCGCCGACCTTCTTGCGGGGCGCCGGCACCGACACGTCGGGCGAGCGGAGGTAGAGCGGCTCGGATGCCGCGACCTCGCGCCCCGCCGCGATCGCCCGCGCGGCGACCAGGGCGAGCATCTGCGCGGGCACGGCCGCGGCGTCGTGGCGGCGTGCGCCGAGCTCGACCAGGCGCGCGTCGAGGTCATCGCGCGGCACGAGGGCGGGGCCCGCGGTGCGAACGGGCAGCCCCTCGTCGTCGAGACCGTCGTAGACCGAGTACGCGAACTCGCGGCGGCGGGCGTCGGTGACGACGGCGAACCGCGGGGTCTCCTCCCCCGCGATCGCGTCGGCCAGCAGCACCTCGAGGGCGACGGCGTCGTGGCTCGCGACAGGGATCACCGGGACGCCACGGGCCAGCGCGAACGCGGTCGCCGCAGCGATGCCCACCCGCAGGCCCGTGAAGGGCCCCGGTCCCATTCCGGCTGCGACGTGCGTCACGGTGACGGGCTCCGCCGCGGTCGTCGTGCCCACCGGACCCCGCGTCGCCTCGCCGAGCACCTGCTCGAGAAGTCCGCCGATCACCTCGGCGTGCGCGAGCGGGTTGTCGCTGGCGGCGGCCGAGCGCACGACCCCGTCGAGCTCGACGACGGCCAGAGCCGTGCCGAGAGAGGTGTCGATGCCGAGGATCACCGTTCCAGGCTACCCGCGCGTGCGCGCGGCATCCTCGCCTCCGCCCTCACGGGCGACGGGAGACGACGACGCGTCGCGGGGTGTCGGCGTCGAGCTCCTCGGTGGCGCGCGAGAAGGTGCCGCAGGCGGTGTCGACGCCGCGGCCGTGCCACTCGCGGTCGAGCTCGACCTCCCACCAGGTCTCGCGCAGGCCCGGCACCATGTCCCGGCCCCACTCGACGATGACCACCGACCCGTCGAGGTCGATGTCGATGTCGTCCAGCTCCGCCGCCGAGCCCAGCCGGTAGGCGTCGACGTGCACGAGCGGGGGGCCGTCCACGAGCGACGGGTGCGTGCGGGCGATGACGAAAGTGGGACTCTGCACGGGACCGCGCACGCCCAGGCCCGCCGCGATGCCGCGCGTCAGCGTCGTCTTGCCCGCCCCCAGCGCCCCGGTGAGCACGACGAGGTCCCCCGCCCGCAGCGCGCGGCCGAAGTCGCGGCCGAGCTGCTCCATCTCCGCCGGAGACGAGATCTCCCGCTCGCCGAGGAACGCGTCCAACCCGGTCATCGCCGGCCTCCCGTGCACAACGTCGGCGATCCGAGCCGGCCCGCGTCGCGATCGTGCCCGCGGTGGCCCGCGCCGCCCGCGGTGGCGACGTTGTGCACGCGGCGCGTGTCGAGCCCCGTCACGACGTCACCGCGCGCCGCGATACGCGCGGGCCGATGCGCGTCACGATCTCGTAGTTGATCGATCCGGATGCCGCGCCCCACTCGTCGGCGGCCGGCTCGCCGCGGGCGGGGTCGCCGAAGAGCACCACTTCGTCGCCCACGGCCACCGGGGTGTCGCCGACGTCGACGACGAACTGGTCCATCGCGATGCGGCCAGCGACGGTGAACCGGCGGCCGCCGAGGGTCACCGGGCCCCGGCCCGAGGCGGCGCGCGGCACCCCGTCGGCATAGCCGAGCGGGACGAGCGCGAGGGTCGTCTCGGCCGCGGTGCGGTGCGCGTAGCCGTACGACACGCCCTGCCCGGCGGGCACACGGCGCACCGCGACGACGGGCGCGCGCAGCGTCATGGCGGGGCGCAGGCCCAGGTCCGCCGAGGTGCGGTCGTCGAAAGGCGACAGTCCGTACATGCCCAGGCCGATGCGCACGCAGTCCAGGCGCGCTTCGGGCAGGTCGATGGCGGCGTCCGTCGCGGCGATGTGGCGCACCTCGGGGGTGAGCCCCGCCGAGGCCGCGAGCGCCGCTCCCTCGTGGAACCGCACGAGGGCGGCGCGGTCGTCGGCCGCGGACGTGTTGGAGAGGTGGCTGAAGAGGCCGACCACGCGCACCCGGCCGAGTCGCTCCAGGCGGGCCGCCTCCGCGAAGACCGTCGCCCAGTCCGCGGGCGCGAGGCCGTTGCGGCCGAGGCCCGTCTCGAGCTTCAGGTGCACCGCGACCGGCCTGTCGGCGGTCGCCGCTGCGGCTGCGGCGAGCAGCTGGTCGAACCGCGACACCCCGATCTCGATGCCGTGCGACGCCGGCTCGGCGAACGTGGCGCCGGGGGCGTGCAGCCAGGCCAGGATCGGCGCCCGGACACCGGCGCGGCGCAGATCCAGCGCCTCGCTCACGTCGGCGACGCCGAGGCGCGTCGCTCCGGCGCCGAGCGCCGCCTGCGCGGTGCGCACGGCGCCGTGGCCGTAGCCGTCGGCCTTCACCACGGCGAGGATCTCCACGCCGGTGAGGCGCTTGAGTCGGCGGACGTTCGCGCCGATCGCGCCGACGTCGATGACGGCCTCGCGCAGCGTGCCTGCCGGCATCCCGTTCATCGCGCACCCCCTGTGCCCGGGTCTGCGGACTCGGCCACCACGTAGGCGGTCGCCAGTCCCGCGTCGTGCGACAGCGACAGGTGCAGCGTCGTGATGCCGCGGTCGGCGACCACCGCGGCAGTGGATCCGGTGAGGGTGAACCACGGGCGCCCCGAGGGCTCCGGGGTCACCTCGATCTCGGTCCAGTGCACGCCGTCGGAGCCGCCCAGCGCCTTGATCAGGGCTTCCTTCGCGGCGTAGCGGGCCGCCAGCGACCGCGGGGGCAGGCGCCGCTCGGCGGGCGAGAAGAGCCGCTCGGCGAGCCGCGGCGTGCGTTCGAGCGACCGCTCGAACCGCGGGATGTCCACGAGGTCGACGCCGATTCCGACGATCACAGCCACCTCCCTCGCACCCCGGTCCCCGTCGGGGCGCGGCATCCGACAGGATACCTCGCGGCCGCCCGTCGGGATTCCGGCTGTGGGTTGCGCCTGATTCGGGCCGGGCCGAATCCGGCGGTGGGCAGGAGTTCCGACGGGGTCGGTCGCTAGCGCGCCGCGGCGAACCGTGCGCTGTAGCCGGGGTCGAGCTGGGCGAACCGCGCGTCCCACGCCCCCGGGCCGCCGAGGTCCGCCCCGGGGTCGGCGGCCACCGCGGCCAGCCGCTCGAGGTACGTCTGCCACCCGGCGCCGTAGGTCATCGACTGGATGCCGGTGTGCTCGAGCACGAGCCGGGTCCCGGTCGGCGCGGGCTCGAGGCGCACCACGAGTTCGGTCGGCTCCTCGCCCTCGGCGTGCCACACGGTCGTGAAGCCGTACGGCGGGTCGCACGCGGTGACCTCGCCCCGCCCCCACGCGCCTGCGCCGTCGCCGTCGGCGACCTCCCAGGCGCCGCCGAGGCGCAGGTCGCCGCTGTAGTTCCCCATCCACCGCGCCAGGCGGTCGCGCTGGGTGACGGCCTCCCACAGGTCGTCGATGTCGGTGGGGTACACCGCGTCGTACACGAGGCGGTAGCCGTCGCCGTGGCGCTCGATGAGCGGGGAGTCGATGGTCATGAGGCATCCTTCCGGTCGTGTCGCGCAGGCCGCGGCGGTGCCGCCTGCGTCGTGGTCGTTCCCGCCGCGGCGTGCGTGCGCTTGCCGCGGGCGATCTCGGTGCCGAGGGCGTCGAGCCGCTGGGTCCAGGGGGCGCGCAGGCGCGCGAGTGCCGCTTCGGCCGCCGCGGGGCCTGCGGGGTCGAGGGCGTAGATGCGACGCGGGCCCTCGGCGCGCACGGTCGCGAAGCCGTTCTCGCGCAGCACGCGGAGGTGCTGCGATACCGCGGGCTGCGAGATGCCGAACTCGGCGCGCACGAGGTCGACGAGGGCGCCGGCGGGCTGCTCGCCCTCGGCGAGCACCTCGAGCATGCGCCGCCGAGCGGGGTCGGCCAGGACGTCGAACGGGTGCACGAGACCACCGTATAAGTTCCGACTTATACGGTCAAGCGCTCGCGAGTGAGTATTCGTCGACGCGAGTGAGTATTCGTCGACGCCGCGGGCCGGCGGCTTGGTGTCCCGCGGCCCGCTGCGGCGCACCCCCCGAATACTCACTCGGGAACGCGAATACTCACTCGGTGCCCCGAATACTCACTCGAGAGCGCGAATACTCACTCGACGGTGACGGACTTCGCGAGGTTGCGGGGCTGGTCGACGTCCAGACCCTTGGCGGTCGCCAGGCCCATCGCGAAGATGTGCAGCGGCACGACGGCCAGGAGCGGCTCGAAGAGGGGACCTGCCAGCGGGATGCGCAGCACCTCGTCGGCGAACGGGAGCACGGCGGCATCGCCCTCTTCGGCCACCGCGATCACGCGCGCGCCGCGGGCACGGATCTCCTGGATGTTGGAGACGACCTTCTTGTGCAGCTCGGCGGACTCGCGCGGCGACGGGACGATCACGAACACCGGCTGCCCGGGCTCGATCAGCGCGATGGGGCCGTGCTTGAGCTCACCGGCGGCGAAGCCCTCGGCGTGGATGTAGGTGATCTCCTTGAGCTTGAGGGCCCCCTCCAGCGCGATCGGGTACCCCACGTGGCGGCCGAGGAACAGCACCGAGCGGGTGTCGGCCATCCAGCGCGCGAACTGCTCGATGTGGGACTGCTCCTCGGCGAGGATCTGCGAGATCTTGCCGGGGATGGCCTCGAGCTCGCGCGCGTGCTCACCGATCTCGACCGCCGAGAGCGTCTCGCGCAGCCGTCCGATGTGCAGGGCGAGCAGGTACAGGGCCGTGATCTGCGCGACGAAGGCCTTCGTCGAGGCGACGGCGACCTCGGGACCGGCGTGCGTGTACACGACGGCGTCGGATTCGCGCGGAATCGTCGCACCCTGCGTGTTGCAGATCGACAGCGTCTTCGCGCCGTGCGCCGAGGCGTACTTGACGGCCATGAGGGTGTCCATCGTCTCGCCGGACTGGCTGATCGACACCACGAGCGTGTCGGGACCGATCACCGGATCGCGGTAACGGAACTCGTGGGCGAGCTCCACGTCGACGGGGATGCGCGTCCACTGCTCGAGCGCGTACTTGCCGGTCATCGCCGCGTAGGCGGCGGTGCCGCAGGCGATGACGACGATGCGGCGGATGCCGATGAAGAGCTCATCGAGCCCATCGAGCTCGGGGATCTGCACGAGCCCCTCGTGGATGCGTCCGCGGACGGTGTTCGCGACGGCCTCGGGCTCCTCGGACACCTCCTTGGCCATGAACGACGACCAGCCGCCCTTCTCCGCCGCCGAGGCGTCCCAGACCACTTCGAAGGGCTCGACGTCGACGTCGTTGCCGTCGAAGTCGGTCACGGTGACGGCGTCGGGGGTGATCGCGACGATCTGGTCCTGGCCGATGGCCAGGGCGTTGCGCGTGTGCTCGACGAAGGCGGCGACGTCGGAGCCGAGGAAGTTCTCGCCCTCGCCCAGGCCGATGACCAGCGGCGAGTTGCGGCGGGCGCCGACGACGACGCCGGGGCTGTCCTGATGCATCGCCAGCAGGGTGAAGGCGCCCTCCAGGCGCGACACCACGGCGCGGAAGGCGGCGACCAGGTCCCCGTCCGACTCGTGGTAGGCCCGGCCGAGCAGCACCGCGGCGACCTCGGTGTCGGTCTCGCTGCGGAAGGCGTACCCCTCCGACAGCAGCTCCGCCTTCAGCTCGGCGAAGTTCTCGATGATGCCGTTGTGGATGACGGCGAGCTTGTCGTCATCGGCGAGGTGCGGGTGCGCGTTGGCGTCGGTCGGCCCACCGTGGGTGGCCCAGCGGGTGTGGCCGATTCCGGTCGTGCCATCGGGCATGGGGTGTGCGGCGACGTCGTCGCGCAGCACGCTGAGCTTGCCGGCGTGCTTGCGCATGTCGAGGCGTCCGTCTTCGTCGATGACGGCGATGCCGGCGGAGTCGTAGCCGCGGTATTCGAGGCGGGCAAGGCCCGAGAGGAGGATGTCCTGGCTCGGCCGCGGGCCGACGTATCCGATGATTCCGCACATGCCGCCCATCATAGGTCGGGGCGGCTGCAAGCCCGCGCCGCGCAGCACCGGGCGACGGACGGTGCGTGGCACGAGCGGGGTGGATGCCGCAGGCGGCGCGGTTACAGCGCGGCTACGGCGCGCGCGGGTTCGCCGGCGCCGGCGTGTGGCCCGCGACGAGGGCGCGCACGTTCTCGACGACATCGGGGTTGCGCAGCAGCTCGTCATGGGTGCACCCGACCCCGCCGAACGACAGCGCCGCGGTCCCGTTCAGCACCTCACCGATGCCTGTCACTCCCGGCGCGACGCGATCCTCGCACCGCACCACGAAGCTCGTGTCCGCCTCGGCGACGGCCGAGTCCCGCGAGACGAGGCCGTCGCCGACCGAGACGACCAGGCCCCCGGCCCGCACCCTGCCGTCGCCGGCGATCGCGTGCACGTCCAGCTCGGCCGGCCAGTCGGGCATGTCCGCCAGCTCCTGGGAGCCGGTGTGCAGCGCCCGGCCGGCCTCGCCGGTGTTGGCGATCGAGGTGCGCAGCCACGTGGGAAGTCCGCAGCCGTTCATGGCATCCGCCTCGAGGTCCCGATTGCAGAGGTCCACGAGCGCGGGAACGATCAGGGCGCGCCCCGCGGAGCCCGCCCCGATGGCGGTGCCGGTGGCCAGCGAGATGACATCCAGCAGGGTGGCGGCGTCCGACCCCAGGGTGGGCGTCCCCACCGTGACGACCTGCCCGATCATGGGCACGAGGTCGGGATGCGCGGTGACGGCGTGACGCAGGGCCAGGCCCCCCATCGAGTGCGCGACCACGTCGACGGGGGCGCTGGTGTCCCGCGCCAGCTGCCGGATGGAGGCGGCGAGCCCGTCGACGACGGCTGCACCCCCGATCCAGGCCGCAGCGGTCTGCGAGTAGTCGAACGCGTACAGGGTGGTGCCGGGGAGGGACTCCAGGCTCTCCTGCAGCGAATGGGTGATCTCGTCGATGGCGGCGCCCTCCCCCGCCGCCGCGGGGCGCGCGAAGGGGGATTGGGCGATCCCCGGCTGGGTGTCGGCGGCACCGGGCAGCGACGTGCTCAGCCAGCCGTGCACGAAGAGCACGGCCTGCGCGGGCTCGGCCTCGGATCGGCTCACGGGATCCACCGCCGACAGCGGCACGAGCGACCCGCCCAGCCTGTCGGCGGCCACGGGTGCCACGACGACCTCCGCCGGCACCGGAGCGGCCGCGTACGCGGGGAGCGGCACCCCCGAGCTGGAGTAGACCAGCGCCGCCACCAGAGCGACCACGATACGGGCCGACCGCGAGCGTCCGGCGCGCAGCGCCCACCCGCTCAGACGCCGGCGCGCAGCCCCGCGGGCGCCCGTGTGCGACGTGTCAGACCTGTTCTCCGCGGTCGACGGCGGCGGTGCGCCCGGGGCCGGAACGGCGTGCGGCATCGTGTCGCTGCGCGGCATCAGGCGGATCTCGAGCGCGGAATGGTAACCCCCATAACACGATTATGGGGGTGAGAAGCGGCGTGTCGGTAAACACAATGCACAAATACGAAGCGGGACCCTCTCGAGTCAGCCATTTGGGGACTGAATTACTCGAGAGGGTCCCTTCGCCCGCGCACTCCCGGACGATCCGTTGGGGACGGAGCATGCCCAGAACGCCGCTTGGGGGGCAGCTGAGATTTACGCGCAGGCGCGCCCATGCTACCGGATCGCCCGGGCGATACGGCCGTCCGTGTCCCCCCTATGGCGGACACGCCCGGTCTGTGTAATATGGCCGCCGACAGGCAGGGGCCTGAGGCATTTGGGGAGTCCCGGGCCGATGCTGTCTGTCGATCCAGGGGGCATTTGGGGACACTGTGCACCGTGGGGGGCGTTGTGCCGTGCGCTGCAGAAGCGCACGGCACAACGTGTTTGCGGGGGGACTCGGACGTTTGTGGGGGACTCCGACGATTGAGGGTTCCCCTGCCCGCAGGCCTGTGCGATACTCAACCGACGCCGGCCACCGAAAGGGGCCGCGGGTTGCCGAGGGGTCGGCATCCCGCTTCAGTCCGATGGGGAATCGGACTGCGACAGAAGCGGCGTCTCTTTGGGGAAGTACGGGTTTCGGCCCGAGCTTGGGGACGCGGGTTTCGACCCGCCTTTTGGGGAACACCGGGGAAACGTTCATGGGGAAACGGTCCTGCACGAGCGCGCGCTGCTGCGCGTTCGAGCCTTTTGATCACGCACGACTCGACGTCGGAACTCTGCGATGAGCGTCGCGGCGCTGCCTCTCGAAACCGAGGCAAGCGTCCGCGCCCCTCGTGTTCAGCCGCTCTTGCAACAGCGGCTGGCATGGTTGCGCAGACGACGGGCGTGGATGGGCACCGTGGATGCCGCGATGATCGCGGCGGCATCCACCGCAACGGTCACCGCGCAGCTGGTCGCGTCGGCGGGAGACCCCGCCGCGCCGCCCTCGACGCAGATCGTCGCGGCGGGCGTGGTGATGGCGGCGGTCTGGATCGCCGCGCTGGTCGTGCTGCGGCGCGCGAGGTACCGGCACGGCAGCGGACAGCGCCTCGAGCTGCTGCCCGTCGTGCACGCGGCGGCGATCGGCCTCGCGGCGCTCGCGCTCGTTGCCGGCACGACCGGCTGGCAGGTGGTCTCGCCGCACGTCGTCACCACCCTGCCGATCGGCGTGGCCGTGCTCGTGGCGACCAGGGCGGGACGGCAGGTCTGGCGCTCGCACGGGCGGCAGGGGCCGGCGATGGCGCCGCGCACCCTCATCGTGGGCGACCCCCTGAGCATCGAGCACACCATCCGGTCGCTCCGCCGGGACGGCCGGCTGCGGCACAACGTGGTCGGGACGGTGCTGGGCGACGAGGGGGTCACCGAGGTCCGGGTCGATGACCGCACCTACCGAGTGCTCGGCGCGCCGGGCGAGACCGCGCGGATCGCGGCCGAGCTGTGCGTCGACACGGTCATCGTCGCGGGCGGCACGGACGACCCCGACTTCGTGCGCAGGCTCAGCTGGAGCCTGGAGGGCGCGGCCACAGATCTGGTGCTCGCGACGCGGCTGACCGATGTGGCGCGTTCGCGGATCGGGTTCGAGCGCACCGACGGTCTCGCGCTCACGCATGTCAGCCTGGCCCGGTTCGACCGCTCGACCATGCGGGCCAAGCGCGCATTCGACGTGGTCGTCGCGCTCATCGCGCTCGTTCCGATCGCGGTGATCACACCGATCATCGCCCTGCTGGTGAAAGCGGACACACCGGGGGGCGTGTTCTTCCGTCAGCAGCGGATCGGGCGCGACGGGCGCGAGTTCGACATCCTCAAGTTCCGCACGATGGTCGCCTCCGCCGAGGCCGACCGTGCGGCGCTCGAAGCGCTCAACGAAGGCGCGGGGCCGCTGTTCAAACTGAAGTCGGACCCACGGGTGACGCGGGTGGGCGCCGTGCTGCGCCGCTTCTCCCTCGACGAGCTGCCCCAGTTCTGGAATGTGCTCAAGGGCGAGATGAGCGTCGTCGGCCCCCGCCCTCCCCTCCCCTCCGAAGTGCACGGCTACGCCGGCACGGTGTTCCGGCGGCTGTACGTGCAGCCGGGCATCACCGGGCTCTGGCAGGTGAGCGGGCGCAGCGACCTGACGTGGGAGCAGAGCGTGCGACTGGATCTGCACTACGTGGAGAACTGGTCCCTCGCCACCGACGTGCGGATCATCGCGCGAACGGCGAGCGCCATGGTGCGCCCGAAGGGGGCGTACTGACATGTCGCGCCACACTCCGATCGTGCTGCCGGTGACTGCGCTGCGTCCGCGGCTGTCGCCGGTGCCGGCTCCCCCTCGCCCACTGGGCGGAGGGGTGAGCGACATCCCCGTCATCACCATCGGCGGCGGCCCCGTGCACCTCGTCGATGACCGGCAGGCCCGGCGCCTGATCATGGATGCCACGCACGCGCCGGACCTGCCGCCGCTGGCGGTGTGCTCGATCAACCTCGACCACGTGCACCACTTCGCACGCGCGACGGACGACTTCGGTCCCGACGCTCCGGTGCGCTGGCTGAATCTCATCGACGGCGCTCCCATCGCACGGCAGGCGGAGCGCCTGACGGGCATCGCCTACCCGCGCCTGGCCGGCAGCGACCTGATCGGCGGCATCCTCACCGACGCCGCGGCGGCCGGACTCTCGGTGGGCGTGCTCGGCGGCTCCTCGGAGGTCACCCGCGCGCTGCGGGAAGCCCTCGCGGCGGGCTGGCCCGGAGCGCGATTCGGCGGGCACTGGACCCCCTCCCGCGAGGCGCTGTCCGATCGCGCCGGGTGCGCGGCGGTCGCGGGCGAGATCCGCGGGCAGGGCGTCGACATCCTGCTCGTGTGCCTCGGCAAGCCGCGGCAGGAGCGGTGGATCGCGCAGAACGGCCCGCAGACCGGAGCCACGGCGCTCCTGGCTTTCGGCGCCGTGGTGGATTTCCTCGCCGGTCGAGTCTCCCGCGCTCCGCGGTGGGTCTCGCGGGCCGGCGTGGAGTGGATGTGGCGGCTCATGCTCGAGCCAAGGCGCTTGGCGCGCCGGTACCTGGTTCAGGGACCACCGGCCTATGTGGCCGTGCGCCGATCGCACTCCTCCCCCAGAGGGCATGAGCCGTCCACTTGACGAGCATCCGTCCGGTCGCCCGGAGGCCGGACGGATGCCTGTCGGATCGGACGACGCGCGGGCGCGGAGAAGCCGCGCCCTGACGACCCCCATGCGGTGGACCCTCGCGGCCGTGGCCGTCGTGGTCGTCGGCGGGTCGGTGAGCGCCGGATGGATGCTGACGGCGGATGAGCCCGCATCGACCGCACCGCCGTCCGCCGCGCCGGCGATGACGCCCGGTCCCCTCCCCGACGCCACGCCCGTTCCCGGCAGCGAGGTGCAGGATCCCGATCCCGCTGCGGCGCCGTACGCCGGTGTGCCGCCGCTGCCGACGCCGACGCCGCTCGTCGCCGCGCCCCTCCCCGCCGGAGCGTCCGCCGACGGCGCGCTGGTCGAGGGCTTTCCCGCGGCGGTCGCCGGTCCCCTGACGGGGGCCGACATCGTCACCAGCTCGCTCGCCGTCGACGGCGGCGTCGTGCAGGCGGCGCTGACGGCCCGCACCGACGCGACGGCCGACGAGGTGCGCGCCGACTACGCCGCCCGCTGGACCGCTCTCGGGCTCGCCGCTGCCGGCACCGACACCGCGGACGCCTTCGCCGACCCCTTCTCGTCGGTGATGCTCGCCTTCGCCGCCGGTTCGGGCACCGGCACCGTGTACACCGTCTACGCCGTGCTGCGGACGGGGTGACGGCATGTACATCTCGCTGACCAACGCGCCCGACGCGGCCGAGCGCGCCCGCCCGGACGGCCCCCGCGGCGCGCGCACCGTCTCGTCCACCGTCGTGACGCTCGGCATCGTCTCACTGCTGACGGACATCTCGTCGGAGTCGGTCGCGGCTGTGCTTCCGCTGTACATCACCGGGGTGCTGGGCCTGTCGACGATCGCCTTCGGGGTGCTCGACGGGCTCTACCAGGGGGTCAGCGCCGTCGTCCGCATCGCCGGCGGCTACGCGTCGGACCGCCTGGACCAGCCGAAGTGGGTCGCCTTCACCGGGTACGCACTCGCCGCGGCCGCCCGGGTCGGACTGCTCTTCGCCTCCGGCTTCGCAGCGATCACCGGCGTTGTGACCGCCGACCGCATCGGAAAGGGCATCCGCACGGCGCCGCGCGACGCCCTCATCGCCGCGTCGAGCGAGCCGGAGAGCCTCGGGCGCGCGTTCGGCGTGCACCGCATGCTCGACAACATCGGCGCCGCCCTCGGCCCGCTGATCGCCTTCGTCATCCTCCTCATCGTGCCCGACGGCTTCCACATCGTCTTCACCGCCTCCCTGGCCTTCGCGCTCATCGGCGTGCTCGTGCTGGGGCTCGTGGTGCCGAACGTGCGCACCCGCCCCGCGCGCCGCGCGGCGGACCGCGGGCGCCGCGCCGCCTCCCGGCGCTTCGCGTGGCGCCGGCTCTGGAGTGGACGGATGCGGCGCGTGCTCGCGGGTGCCGGCATCCTCGGCATCCTCACGATCGGCGACGGCTTCGTCTACCTCGTGCTGCAGGCGCGCAGCGACTTCGCCGCGCAGTGGTTCCCGCTGCTGTACGTCGGCACCAACGTCGTGTTCCTGGCGTGCGCGATCCCGCTCGGGCGGCTCGCCGACCGGGTCGGCCGCGCGCGCGTGTTCGTGGTCGGTCACTTCGCGCTGCTCGGCGCCTATGCCGTGGCCGCCCTGGCCATCGACGACCTGGTGGCCACCGTCTTGTGCCTGGTGTTCCTCGGCGCGTTCTATGCCGCCACCGACGGGGTGCTGGCCGCACTGGCGGCAGAGACCACGAGCCCGCAGACGCGCGCCACCGGCATCGCCGCCGTACAGACGGTCGTCGCGGTGACCCGGTTCGCCTCGGCCGCAGGGTTCGGCGTGCTCTGGTACGCGCTCGGCCGCGAGCCGGCGATGATCGCCGTCGCGGTGCTCCTCGCCGTCGCCATTCCCGTCGCCGCCCTCGTGCTGCGGCCGTTCCTGTCCGCGACCGGTCGGGCGGTCTCGTGAACGACCGCGCGAAATGGGCGCTCATCGCGGCGCTGTCGGTGGTGGCGCTGGGCGGCACGACGGTGGTCGGGGTGGTCGCGTGGGCGGACCAGGGCGCGCGACGCGCCGCGCCCAGCGACGTCGCCACGACCGATCGGTGGTCCACCGACGGCGAGCGCATCGTGTTCCGCAACACCGCGTCGGGCGAGGGCTACGGGCATGTCGCGAGCGTGCCGCTCGCCGATCCCGGCGGCACCCGCGCCGTGAGCGACATCGCCTGCGACCGCCTCGACGCGGCGCCAGACAGCCTGTCGTGCCTGCGCTCGGTGCGCGGCATCGTGCCGACCTACACCGCCACCGTCTACGCCGGCGGCGCCGCCGACGCGGGGGGCGCGGTGCGGGAGTGGCCCCTCGCCGGCATCCCCAGTCGCACGCGCCTCTCGCCCGACGGCTCGCTGGTCGCGACGACCTCGTTCGTCACCGGCCACTCCTACGCGGCCGTCGGGTTCTCCACCGCCACCTCCCTGCGGACCACCGGCGGCGACGACCTCGGGAACATCGAGGAGTGGACGCTGCTCATCGACGGCGAGCCGGCCGCTCCCGTGGACCGCAACTACTGGGGCATCACGTTCATCGACGAGACCGCCTTCTACGCCACCGTGGGCCTGACCACCGCCGGCGTCACCTACCTGGTGCGCGGGGACATCGCCGCGCGCACCCTCACGACGCTCGCCACGAACGTGGAGTGCCCCTCGCTCTCGCCGGACGGTACCCGCATCGCGTTCAAGCGGGTCACCGGCGGCTCCGGGCCGACCGCGCACTGGACGCCGGCGATCTACGAGGTCGCGACCGGGCGCATCCACCTGCTGCCCGAGACCCGCAGCATCGACGACCAGATCGAATGGCTCGACGACGACGTGCTGCTCTACGGGATGCCGCGAGCAGGTGTTGCCGGCGACACCGATGTCTGGGCACTCGCAGCGGACGGATCAACAGAGCCGTACGTGCTCATCGAGCATGCGTGGTCTCCGTCGGTGGTGAGGGAGGAGTGATGCGGTCGCGACGCAGGACCAGCAGCCATGCCAGCGCGGCACCGATCGCCGCACCGAGCGTATTGGCGAGGATGTCGCGCGGGCTGGCCGTGCGGGCGGGAAGTGCGAGCTGCACGAGTTCGGCGGCGATGGATATGGCGGCCGCCAACAGCGCTCCCCGCAACGGATGGCGGAAGGAAAGCGTCAGCAGCAGGCCGAGCGGCGCGAACAGGGCGATGTTCGCCAAGAACTCGATCCACCCGTATCCGAACCAACCGGCACCGAATGCGGCCCGGATCCAGTCACCTATCGCTTCGACGATCTCGCCGTACGACACCGGGGCGAGCAGAATTCCGACGACTGCGAGCAGGTACGCAACCAGGCCGATGAGCACCCACGTGCTACGCCTGCGCCTGTACGCCATGGGGCCACCATGCCACATGGCCCCAGCGGCCGGAGCAGAGATGAAGGAGTCGCGCTCATGAGCACGCCCATCCGTCCGGATAACCGCTTCCTCTCGGTCGACGAGCCTGCGGAAGTCGTCGTCCTCGTCGTGACGTATAACAGCGCGCAGGAGATCGATGGCCTGCTGCAGTCCCTCCGGCCGGAAGCAGCACTCACCGGCATGAGAGTGATTGTCGCGGACAACGACTCGTCGGACGAGACGCTCGGCGTCCTGGCTCGGCATGATGATGTCGTCGTGGTGCGCTCGGGCGGAAACCTCGGCTATTCGGGAGGGATCAATGTCGCCGCTGCGCAGGCCGGCGACACAGAGTGCTTCCTGATCCTCAACCCCGACCTCCGCGTGCGCCCGGGCGCCGTCCGTGCGCTTTTGGCTGCAAGGCGTGGACGCCCCGACGCGGGTATCGTCGCTCCGCGGATCGTGGACGACGACGGGCAGGTGACACCCTCGCTCTTCAATGAGCCCGGCGTGCTTCGTGCGCTGAGCGACGCGATCCTGGGTCCGCTGTGGGCGTCGAGACCGCGAGCACTCACGGAGTGGGTGCGGCGGCCGGTCGCCTATACCCGTCAACGGGACGTCGATTGGGCGAGTGGAGCCGCCCTCCTCGTCACAGCGGAGGCGGCAAGGGCCGCCGGGGAATGGGACGAACGGTTCTTCCTGTACTCGGAAGAGACCGACTATTGCCATCGTGTCCGGGCCGCCGGCTTCGCCGTCGTGTTCGAGCCGAGCGCGGTGGTCGAACACAGCCAGGGCAAGTCGGGCTCGTCGGCGGCCCTCGATGCGCTCCTCAACGTCAGCAGGGTGCGATACGTGCGAAAACATGCTCCACGTCGCGCGGAGGCCTACCGCCGCGTCGCCATCGTGGGGGCGGCGCTGCGCATGCACAAATCGGAGGCGCATCGATTCGTGTACCGCACACTGCGCGACGAACGCAGCTGGCGGTCCCTGCCCCGAGGCAGTTGGCGAGGGTCGACGGATTCGCCCACGGCATCTGTCATCGTGCCTGCTCACAATGAAGCCGCCGTCATCGAACGAACCCTCCGCGAACTCGCTGAACCTGCCGGTCTCAACTCTCTCGACATTCATGTCGTCTGCAACGCATGCAGCGACGACACCGCACCCAAAGCCGGGTCCGTGCCCGGTGTCAGGGTGACCAGCCTCGACATGGCCTCCAAGATCGCCGCTGTGAACGAAGGCATCAGGACCGCATCGGCCGAGCCGTTCATCGTGCTCGACGCCGACATCGAATTCCCGTCGGCGGCGATCCCGGGCCTCATGCGCGCGCTGGCGCGACCGGGGATCCACGCCGGCAGACCACCATTCGAGTACGACGCACTCGACTCGGTCCCGCTCGTGCGCGCCTACTACCGGGCGCGCTCGCGCGTGGCCAGCATGACCGGCGCCCTCTGGGGCGCTGGCGTCTACGCATTGACCGGACCGGGGATCGAGCGTGTCGGGATCCTCCCCGCGGTAACCGCCGACGACTTCTACGTCGACAGCATGTTCAGCCCTGCAGAGAAGGCGATCCCGCTGAGCCCACCCGTCCGCGTGCGCGTGCCGCGTACGACCGGGGCGCTCCTCGCGGTGCTGACTCGCAGCAGACGCGGCGTATCCGCACTCGGCCACGACGGCGGCGGCAAGACCCTGCGTGATGTGCTGCGGACGGTACGGGGCCCGTGGAGTCTTGCCGACGCGGTCATCTTCACCGCCTTGACCGCGCTGGGCCGACACCGCGCAAGACGGTCGACGGATACCGATCTGTGGGAGCGGGACGATTCCAGCCGCGAACTGGCCGCAGTCACCGCGCTCTCCCCGCCTCGTGTGGCCGGATTCCGCGCCCGATGAGAAGTGCCTCACCGAGCCCAAGTGGCTCTTGCCCCGTTGTTACGCTTCTTGCACTCGCGTGACTCGGCGCGACCCATCCCCCGCGGGGAGTGTCTCCAATGAAGATGACGCCTGCCTCCCACAGGACCGCCGCGCCGCTGGGGCGCCCTGCGCTGGCGCCGATCCGTCTCGCCCTCGCCGCCGCAGCGGTCCTGATCCTCAGTGTCGTGGTTTCCCACCCCACCGCGACGGCCATCCCCGCAGATCCGGCGCGGCCCGGTGAGGTCACCGTGTTCGCCTCCGCCATGGTTCCGGCGAACGCCGGGCCGGTGCTCACCGGAACAACCGCCGCCTCCGCGTCGCGGTCCATCTTCGCAGACAGCGCGAAACCCGCCGTTCCTGTCGATCCGGACACCCGTGCGGTCGAACTCGGTATGCGGTTCACCCCCGCGACTGCGGGAACCGTCACGGGGATCCGCTTCTTCAAGACCGACGCCAACGAGGGTCCGCACACGGGATCACTCTGGTCTGCACAGGGAGAGCTCCTTGCACGGGTCGTCTTCGCGACCGGCTCCCCGGAAGGATGGCAGACTGCGGCGCTGAGTAGTCCTGTCCCCCTCGACGCGGGCCAGGAGTATGTCGTCTCCTACACGGCCGAGTCCGGTGCGTACTCGGTAGAGGAGAACTACTTCGTTCGGCCGAATGCGGTCGGGGGCCTGCAGCTCCCCCGGGCTGCCGGCGTCTACACCTACGAAGCGGGAGGCTTTCCCTCCCAGTCGCACCGCTTCTCGAATTACTTCGTCGATGTGTCCTTCGTCCCCGAGCCCGATCCGGGCACGGGCGAACCGACTCCGAACCCCGATGCGGCAACCGGATCCGTCCTGGACGATGCACCGTCCGCCGACGCGGAGGATGCGGACACCGCGTCCGTCGAACTGGGCATGAGATTCTCGCCCAAAGTCGATGGGACGATCACCGGCATCCGGTTCTTCAAGACCTCGGGTAACGACGGTCCGCATCGCGGCACACTCTGGGATGCCGATGGAGAGGTGCTCTCACGTGTCACCTTCGCCGAGACTTCTGCAGAAGGCTGGCAGCTGGCTCGCCTTTCCGCACCGGTGGAGGTGACTGCCGGGGGCGAGTACGTCGTGTCCTACCTCGCGACGCGAGGGCGCTATGCCGCTGAAGACCACTTCTTCGATCAGGGAATCGACTCGCCCTACCTGTCGGTTCCTGCCGGTGCCGGCGTCTATGCATACGGCCCCGGCGGCTTCCCCACCGACAACTATCTGAACTCGAACTACTACGTCGATATCGTCTTCGCTCCGGCATCCACAGCCCCCACACCCGCGCCGAGTCCGTCGCCCACTCCCGTCCCGACGACCCCCGCCCCGACGCCCCGACCCACGGCCACTCCCTCGCCGACCCCCACCCCGAGCCCCGCGCCGGGGCGGGGCGGCTCCGTGCTGGATCTGCCGCAGGAAGCGTGGTGGGGCGGCGCGCAGTACTACAGCAGATTCGACAAGGCCAGCGCCGCAGGATGGGACGAGGACACCTTCTTCCCCATCGCCGTGTTCTTCGGCAAGCCGGAGCACGCGGGGTCTTTGGCAGCCATCGGGGTGAACACCTATATGGGCGCCGAGCACGACGGCTCACCGCTGACGTCGATCACGAACGAGGGCATCTCTGTCCTCGCACAGAACGAGTGGACGCCGGCGGAGGTCTCAAACAACGCGAGGGTGGTCGGATGGCACGTCAGCGACGAATGCGAGATGGGCTACTCCGATTGCACTGAGGAGTCCGAGCGGGGCAGGCTAGCCGCGCAACAGGGCTTCGTGTCCGACTTCCGCTCTCGCAACGACGGCCGGTTCCTTCAAGCGAACTTCGGGAACGGTGTGCTGGGCACCTACTGGGCACCGACGACAATGGACGAGCACGTTGCGCTGATGGACGTCACGAGCGTCGACAAGTACGCGTACACCAGTCCGCACGTGCAGGATCTGCTGCCAACGTCCCCCGCCTGGCCTGCCGGCAAGGAACCGGCCTCTTCCGGGGCTTACGGGTGGCTGCAGGACCAGATGGAGACGTTCGCGTCGCCGGCCGCATCCCGACCGAACTGGGTGTTCATCGAAACCGCCGAGCCGTACTTGAGCGAGGCGGGCGCGACGAGCATGACCGGCCAGCAGATCGAGGGTGCCGTGTGGAACTCGATCATCCACGGCGCGGCGGGCATCGCGTACTTCCAGCACAACAGCAACGGCATCTGCGGGAACTACTCGCTCGTCGAGTGCGGCGAGACGCTGCGGGCTGAGGTCAAAGCCATCAACGCCGAGGTGACCGCGCTCGCGCCCGTTATCAACTCGCCGTCGTACCGGTGGGATTTTGGGCCGGGCCTGGAGACGACCCTCAAAGCACGCGACGGCTACGCCTACATCATCGCGATGACCGACGGAGGCACAGGATCGCGATCGCTCGAGCTGCCTGCAGGTGTCGACGGCAGCGTCATCGAAGTGATCGGCGAAGACCGTACGCTCGCCGCAGTCGACGGGACCGTGGTGGATACCTTCACCGCTGAGCACGACCACCACATCTACCGACTGGCGCTGCGCGACTGATCGCCGCTCCCGATTCAATCGCCCAGGAACGCCGCAATCGCCCGTCGACGTGTCGCCAGGTCGGTGCCGGATTTGGCGGACACCATCACGGCGACATCTTCCTCCGATGCTGCACCCAGCAGACGCGCGAACGCTTCGTCGTCGAGGGGGTTTTCGTCGTAGTGGTTGACGCATCGCATCGCCGTCTGGTGCATCACGGGCGTGTACGCTGAGACGATTTCGTCGACATATACCCCGTAGAGCACCATCTCCGAGAAGTGCAGGTTGCGGCCGATCGCCGCCTGCCAGGGGATCCCGGCGCGCTCCTGTACCCACGCCAGCAGTGCACGCACCACCGCCGGGTCCCAGATGCAGGGGCAGCAGATGTAATCCGGCAAGCGAGCGTCACCGCCGCGAGCAGGCAGCGGCAGGCCGAGCATCCGCCGGGCGACGGTGTCCCAGATCACGTGGCGTGTCATGCCCTCATGTACACCGCTGGGCAGGCGGTACAGCGGGATGCCTCCCCCGGCACCGTAGTCCGCGATGGAGAACGGGCGGATGAACACGATGTCGGAGTCAACGAGAAGCACACGGTCGGCCGTGCTGCCGGCCGCGGCCCCGAGCTTCACGACCTGCTGGGCGATCCAACCACGCACGGGCGGCCAGGGATGGCGAACGTCGATCCAGGCATTCGCCCGCGGCACCTTGCGCATCCGTGTGGGCAAGAGGTGGCCCACCGTCTGGACCGTCACGTTGTCACCGGCCAGCTCCGCGAACAACCGGTGATCGTGCGCCGGCACGACGATGCGATGCAGGGTGCCCGGCGGTGCGAACCGCTGCACGCTCTCGACCAGATCGCGACACAATTCGAAATCGGGTGCGTAGCTCGGCGTGAGGATTTCCAGGGTTCGTGGGGATTGGTCGGCCACTGTATGCCTCCTACTGGGCATCTGTCGAACGGGACAGGTGCTGACTCACTCGCGTCGGAATGGCGCGCCGCCGAGCCACCCCGACGCCGGGAAGCGCACGCGCTCGAGATCGAAGCGCCAAATCGCTATCCGCCCGTCCGATGGCCCGCAGAGCGCTCGCATAGCCGATGAGGAGAAACATGAGGCCGGCAGCGATGGGAAAGCTGAGGCCGTCGAAAAACAGCAAGAGCACCGCGATGGTCAGGGTCGATGCGGCCGTCGCGGAGCCCAGCAGGCGGGTATCCGGGAACCGTGAGAAACGACCCGCGCGGGCGGCACCGACCACGGCGCATCCCACCATCGCCAACAGCGAAGCGACGCCCAGCACCCCGAGTTCAACCGTGGTGAGAACCCACTGGTTGTCAAAGATGTAATAGCGCGGGAGGAAGGTCCCGAATCCCTGCCCGACGAGCGGACTCGTGGCGAGGAACTCAGGGACCCTGGCAAGCGCATTCGTGCGCGATTGGGTGCTCGGGTCACCGGACGCCTGCGTGAACAGCGACAACGTCGTGGAGAGCATCCCGGGCACCACGATCACGACCGCCGCTGCCGCGACTGCACCGCCGACGCCGATTGCCATGCGGTATCCCCGGGGCATCCCCGGGAGGAAGGCGACGAACGCGACCGCGATCCCGATGACGGCGGAGCGTGAGACCGAGAGCAGTGCGGCGAGCGCGAGGAGCGTTGCCGGCAGCCATGCGGTGATGATCCCCCCCGCGGACCGCGGACCTCGCAGCAACCCATGGGCCAGCGCGAGCGGAAGGATCGCCGTGATCGCAGCCGTGTACTCCAGCGGGTGTGTGGCCGTGCCCGACGCTCGCGTGAACATTCCTCGAGTGTCGACGCCGCCGAGATCCATGCTCACGCCGGGAAGGGCTGCCACCCACCCAAGAAGGGTCTGTCCGGCGAAGAACTGACACAGCCCGAGCACAGCGAGAAAAACCCCTGCCCCGACGATCCGTCGATGAAGCTTCGCAGCGTCATGGTGAGTGCGGATGCCATCCATGACGACCAGGAGCACGCCGCTCCATGACATCAAGCGCAACAAGGACACGATGGCAGGACTGACTTGGTCGGCCGGCTGGCCTCTGAGCATCGCGAACGCGAAACTCACAAGCACCACGACCACCAAGCACCCCAGCGCCAGGCGCACAGGCTGACGGACGGGCAGGACGTCGACGTTGCGTTGCTGCAAGCGAGCGAGCGTCCACCACATCATGAGGAGAAGCCCCCACAGCAGCGACGGCCGACCCAGGGATCCGAGAGCAGTGATGGTCAGGTTCGACGGAACGGCGATGAGTAGCACAAGGTAGACGGTGACCATCGTGAGCGCGCTTCCACCACGCGAGGCCTTGACCACGCTGTGCTCATACGCCGCACGAGGTTGGGGGAGATCGGCGCGCATACTCACGTCTCCGAGTTGTGCACCGGCACCAGATCGCTCCTTTGAGACGCACCGCGCTCCGAGTCCGAGTGCGGTGGCGCGTCGTGAGCGTCACCCCGCGGCGGAGAATCGTGGTCCTCCACGCGGCGACGAGGACGTCCCGGCGCCGCCGCTGCGGGATGATCCGAACGGTGCCGCCTGCGACGGCGCTCACGCGCGAGACCGTCCACCACGGCCGCAAGCAGCACGGCGAGCGCTGAGGTTCCCAGCCCCAACGCCGCGACGACCGTGAGCCGGTTCCGCTGTTGGAGCGTACTCACGCCGTCGCGCGTGACGAGGGTCACCCCGATCTGGCTCGTCGCCGGAATGCCCTGACTCGTCTGTAATTCTTCGACGGTTCGGACTGTCATTTCGATCGCGTCGTCGAGGATCTCTGCCGCGACTTCGTCCTGCGGCGCGGTCACCGTGATCAGGATGGCGGGGCCGGCATTCAGCGGATCGCGGGAGACCACCATCTCAGATCCGGGGTGAGGCTCGGTGAGCTCACGAACGACGTCTTCCGACCCGACGGCGCGGACGATGACATCCGCTGCCGCGGTGAGCCCACCGAGGAAGAGGAACGGATTGGAACTCCCTTCCGGCAAGGTTCCTTCCCCCGGTAGCAGCAACTGCGTGGCCGCTCGCTCATAGTCCGGGGGGATCGTCGCCCATGCGACCGCCGCGGCCGAGATGGCGATCAGGATGCCGGGGACCACGATGTACCACCGGCGGCGAAGACTCCTGAGGACCGCTGCGAAGTTCATGAGACCCTTCCCCCTGTTGGTGCGCGACGTTGGTCACGTCGACTCAGTACCTCGTCCGAGGCGACTGCCGCCCACGCCGCCACGAGCACGCCAGCGCCGACCATTGCGGCTGCTGCCATCGCCTGTGCCATACGTGACGGCGTGATGTGCTCGATTCTCAACGTGAGCGGCTCGACCCGCGCGGTGATGCGTTCTTCGGGCGCTATGCCGCCCCCCGACTGCTGAGCTTCGGTGCTCTGCTTCACCCGCGCGAGGATCTGCGACTGCTGCTCCGCGACCCATTGCTCGGTCTGACCGACGATCTGGATCTCGATCACGGCAGTGCCGTAGCTCGGGGCCCACTGGCTGCCATCGTCGCGCAACCCGACGAGGATGCCCTGCCGTAGACCCGCGCCGTAATAGGGCGCGTCTCCCGCCGAGTAGCGCACCGTCGGCGTGTTCGGGCTGATCTGCGAAGCGACCGCGCCGGCGAAGGCAATCACGCTCTCGTTCGAGGTCGCGTTGTCGGGCGTGAGCGAGCTTTCGTACGGAAAGGTGAAAGACACCACGGTGCGGGTGGAGTACACGCCCGCACCGCTCCAGAACAGTCCGAGCAGCACGGCCGCCGCCGCGAGAGGCACGCACGCGACGTACCACCGCCGCCCCAGCGCACGCAGGATATCGCGTAGCGTCATCGCCCGTCCTTCGCCAGCCCCCCGGCTGAATCCCCGTAGCCTAGCGCGCGCCATCGCTGCCGCCTCCGGATGCGTGAACGGAGTCGATCAGTTCGAGCATTTGTCTCGCCCGACGCGCCCAGCTGTGATCCTGAGCGAACCGGCGCCGTCGCGCGTCCGCGCCGTCGTCACCACGCCGGGCCACCGACTGCTGCACGGCTGCAGCGAAGCCCTCCGGGTCACTGCAGACGGTGACGTCCGAGGTGGCCAGCCACCGTGAAGCCGGCAGATCGCTGGATACGACGGGCACGCCGGCTGCCAGATACTCCAGCGTCTTCAGCGGCGAGCTCGCTCGGTTGAACGCCGACGGGGTGTAGGGAGTGAGACCCACCGCAATCTGCGCGAGATGGCCCGCCACCTCATGCGCCGGCACGGCCCCACGCCAGTCGACGCGGGGATGCGCCACCAGTCGCTCGAAGCGTTCAGTGAACACCGCATCGCGCGCTCTGTGCGGACCGACGATGCGAAGACCCACGCCCGCGGCGACAACCGCCTCGAGCAGGGCCAGATCCAGTCGTTCGTTGACCTGCCCCACGAGACCGGCCAGCGGCCCGCGTTCTCCTCCGGCGGAGGCGGCCAGGACGGGCGCACCGTTGGGCAGCACAGCGATCCGTGCGTGCGATGCATCGGCGGCCACGGTCTCCGCCAGTGTGGGACTCACGGCGGCGATCACGTCCGCTTGCCGGACATTGCCGCGCTGAATGCCCTCCACCCACGCTCGGCCCAGGCCCATGAGGTGCGCCCCCGCCACCCAATCGTCCGTTAGATAAAGCACCCGCCGAGCGCGAATGCGCGGGAAAGGCGTCATCGGATTGGCGACGACGACCGCGTGCACCGCACGCCCCCGCAATACCCATGCGCACGTCGCGGAGCGAATAACCCCGGTGACGGCGCGCATCGGCCAGCGCGCGACGCCTGGGAGGGCGGGTACCCGCACCCGCGTGATGGCGCCCATCGGTGTCACAGCGTGACCTCGCCCCCGCAACCAGGCGCGCCAGGAGCCCCGTTGCGCAGGATCAATCCAGATCACCGGTCGAAGCGCAGCGATTTCGGTAACGATGCGTCGATCCGTGCCGATGACACCGTCCCATTCGACGCCGGCGAACCAGACGATGGCGGACGCGTCGGCGCTCATGTCGTCGCCGCCCTGCGCAGGGCCGTGACGGGGCGAGCGTTGAAGTCGTCCTCGGCTTCCGTTCCCCGGGCACGTCGGACTCGCTTGCCCACGTAATAGGCGCCGTAGCGCCCCAACGCGGCCACGTTCGACGCCAGAGGGAAGGGAGCCGGCCGATCTAGAGCACGTTCGTACATGGCGACCTGAAGCGCCGCCGCCCGCTCGAGCGAGAACCGCTCGCGGACCAGTCCCAGCCCGTACGCGCCCAGCTGCCGGCGGAGGGCGTGTGAGCGCACGAGCGGCCTGAGCTCACTCTCCAACGCCTCCACCCCGTGTTCGGCGCCGCCGTCGACGCCGTACCAGCCTGTCCACAGGAACGCCTCGATCGTGTGAGGCGTGAGCGTCTTCCAGAACCCGTGCTCGCCCTGCACGATCAGCGGCGAGCCATACGCCAGCGCGCGCAAGGCCGACCCTCCCATCCCGAAAGAGATATCCGCCGCGGCATATGCCGGCCGCGGGTCGTCGAGTCTGCCGGTGAGCACAACCGTCCCCGGACCGAATTCGTCATTCACGCGTCGGGCGCGTCCCTCGACCTCACTGCTCGCCGGCCCATCACCGACCAACACGAGACGGACAGGGTCGGTGCGGGACATCCTGCCGACCACGTCGATCGCGGTCAGCACCCCCTCAAGTTTGAGTTCGCGCGCGAAGCGGGACACCGACACGATTGTGATGCGCTCCTCGTGCAGGCCGAAGCGTTCGCGGAAAGCCGCCACACCCGGATCGTGCGCAACGTCGTTGTGGGTCAGGTCGACGGGGGGCTCGAGCACATCGACCCGTCGTCGTCCCGCGTGACGTTCGGCATCAGCGATCTCTTCCGTGCCGACCACGAGCGGCACGGAGCGCGGGATGAAACGCGGCACCGACATCGACATCACTGTCGCCATGACCGCAGGTCTCCGCCGACCTGCCACCGCAAGCGTCGCATCCAAGGTGGGCGGCCACTCGTACCCGTGGATCACGTCGATGCCGCGGCGGTCCACAATGTCGCGCAGCGCCGCGGCTGCAGACGGAGAGGGGCGCTTTCCCATGGGGGGAGCCTCGATGAACTCGACCCCCAGGGCATCGATCCGCGCGTTCAGCGCGCCGCGACGCCCGAAGATCAGCACTTCGTGGCCGAGGTCACGCACGGCTGCGGCCAACTCGATCGCATTGAGCTGGCTGCCGCCGATGTTCAGGTCATGCGGGTAGACGATGATCCTCATCGGCTCTCCTCCTCGTCGTCGGAGCGACGGAGGGTCCTCACACTGCTTCGCGACATCGCCGCGAGCACGCCGATGATCGCCAATGAGGAGAACCCGGCCAGTAGCACCGCCACGACGTCCGGAAGTGGTGACTGAGCGATGGCCCAGCTCGCGGCACCCGCTCCGACTGCACCAGCCAGCGGAAGGACGCCGGTGCGGGCCAGCGCGCGCACGCGCACCCCCGCGCGGTGCAGCGCCCATGCGTAGCCTGTGACGAGCACGAGCGCGGCCACGACGAACTGCGCCGCGGCCACGCCCTCGGTACCGCCCCACTGCGCCCCCACCAGGAGCGCGGGAATGGATGCGGCCAACCACGCGGTTTGGATACCCATCAGTGTCGCTGAACGGCGCTTGACTGCGAGGAAGTCGTACGCGAGCTCGAAGACCACCCGCACAGCTGCCTGCAGGGCAAGCCATTGCAGTGCCAGCGACGCGGGGAGCCACACCTCACCGAAGACGAGTCCCACGATCGGCACCGCGGCCCCTGCGATGAAGGCACACGCCGGCAGCGCCACAACCAGCACGAGTCGGTACGCCGCGCGGAAGTTGACATCCATCCGCCAGGGGTCGTGCTGGATTCGGGCGAAAGCTGCCGGGGCCACCGCCCGGATCGGGTACGACAGCATGGTCACCGGAAAGCTCGCGAGATTGAATGCCAGCAGGTAGAAGCCCAGCGCGGAGGTCCCGAGAACCGCGCCCACGACGAGCTGATCGGCGTACCCCACCGCGAAGACCACGATGCTCGCCGCCGCCAGCGGGAGCCCGAATCGCAGCAGCGGGCGCACCAGTTGCCGATCCCACCCGAAGCGCAGCCCGCTGGGCGAGAACGCGATCAGCATGATCGCGAAGACGACGGATGCCACGACGCGCCCGATGGCGAGGCTCATCGCCCCCCAGCCGAGAAGCGCCAGCACGACCGAGATCCCCGCGCCGAGCCAGATGTTCACCTGGTCGGCGATGGTGCGCTTTCCCTGCTGGTAGTCCCGCTGCAGCAGCGCCGCCGGCACCGCGACCAGGCCGTTGATCGGCACGCACACGAGCATGACCCGTACGACGTCGGCCGCACCGGCGTCGCCCATGGCAGCGGCGAAGGACGGCGCCGCCGCCCACGCGAGGGCGAAGAACGCCAGGCTCGCCGCGATCGAGATCGTCGCGACCGTCGGGGCGATGCGCCGCGGGTCGCCCTCCCACCGCACGATCGCGAGACTCACCCCGAGCTCGTTGAAGCTCAGCACCGCGGCGAGCGCGACGAGGGCGACGGCGTAGGTGCCGAACTCGTCCGGCCCGAGCACCCGCGCGATGACGATCGAGATGAGGAGGGTGCCGAACTTGCCGAATGCGGTGTTCGCGAAGCTCCACACCAGCGCCCGCTGGGCACCCGGCCCGCCGGGGCGCACGGGTGGCGGCGGGGTCATGACGCCGGTCTCGTCAGTTCCGGACGGCTGCACGCAGCACCTCCGCGACGCGCGCCTGCTGGTCGGCGGTCAGGTGCGGGAACATCGGCAGCGACATGATGCGCTCGGCGGCGGCCTCGGCGACGGGGAACTGCCCGCGCCGGCCTCCCAGGTATGCGTACGCCTCGGTGAGGTGCACGGGGGTCGGGTAGTGGATGCCGGTGCCGATCCCCGCAGCACCCAGCTGAGCCATGACGCGTGCGCGCTCGGCGACCCGCACCACATAGAGGTGCCAGACGTCGCTGTTGCCGGCGCGGACCGACGGCAGACGCACCCCCTCGACGTCGCCGAGCAGCTCGCCGTAGCGCCGCGCCGCGGCCCGCCGGGCGGTGTTCCACCCGTCGAGGCGTCGCAGCTTCGCCCGCAGCACGCTCGCCTGCACGGCGTCGAGCCGGGCGTTCATTCCGACGTGGTCGTGCACGTACTTCACGGCGCTGCCGTGCGCGCCGAGGTTGCGGACGAGAGCGGCGATGTCGTCGTCGTCGGTCATCACGGCGCCGGCGTCGCCGGCCGCCCCCAGATTCTTGCCGGGGTAGAAGCTCGTGGCGGCGACCTGCCCGAGCGCGCCCGCCCGCCCGGCGGAGCCGCCGGCGCCCTGCGCTTGCGCGGCATCCTCGACGACTGCCAGGTCGTGGCGCCGGGCGAGGGCCGTGATGAGGCCCATGGGCGCGGTCTGCCCGAACAGGTGCACCGGCGCGATCACCCGGGTACGCGGCGTGATCGCTGCCTCGACGGCGCCCGGATCGATGAGCAGGTGCTCGTCGTCCACATCGACGAACACCGGCACGGCCCCCAGGCGCGAGGCGGCCTCGGCCGTGGCGATGAAGGTGTTGGCCGGCATGATGACCTCGTCGCCCGGCCGCACGCCGACGGCGCGATAGGCGAGTTCGAGGGCGTCGGTGCCGTTGGAGACCCCCACGACGTGACGCACGCCGATGTAATCGGCGTACTCGCTCTCGAACGCCGCGACCTCGGGCCCGCCGACGAAGGCGGCCGACGTCAGCTGCGCCTGCCACACCGGCATCACCTCGTCGGCGATCTCCGCCTGCTGCGCGGCGAGGTCGAGGAACGGCACCGATTCGGTGAGCGTGGCGGTCATGCGAGGACTCCCAGAGGTCGTGCGGGCACACCGGCCCAGGTCTCGGTCGCAGGGACGTCGGCGAGCACGACGGCTCCCATCCCCACGGTGGCGTCCGCCCCGATGGCGACGCCCTGACGGATCGAGGCGTTCATCCCGATGTAGGCGCCCTCACCGACCCGCACGCCTCCGCCGAGGGCGACCCCCGCGGCCAGCGTCGCGCCGTCGTCGAGGACGTCGTCGTGGGTGATGACGCAGTTCGGCATGACGACGACGTGTCGGCCGATGACGGCGTCGGCCGTGACGACCACGCCGTCGAGCAGGATCGATCCTGCACCGACGACGCTGGTCGCGCCGATCCGCGCGGACGGCGCGGCGAACGTCGCGAAGCGGTGCTGCGCCACCCCCGCTTCGGAGAGGCGCCGCACCACGCGCCGACGCGCGGCGCCGGGGCCGATGCACACGAGCAGTCGCTCCTCCCGGTGCACCGCGGCGTCGACGGTCCCGATGACCGGCACACCACCGACCTCGGCACCCAGGAGCGAACGGTCGTCGTCGAGGATGCCGGCGACCCCTCCGATCCCCGCCGCCAGCACCTCGCGGGCCAGCCCGCCGGCGCCGATCAGCAGCACCCCGGCGATCATGCCGGCACCCCGACGGGTGCGCGCAGCACCGAGATGATGCGGTCCTGATCGTCGGCGCTCAGCGTGTGGTAGAGCGGCAGGATGAGCGTGCTGTCGGTGAGCCGGTCGGTCGCCGGCAGCCCGTTCGCGGGCACCAGGTGCCGATAGGGAGGCTGCCGGTGCGAGGCCATGATGCCGCGCCGGGCCGAGATGTCCGCCTCGGCGAGGGCAGTGAGCAGACCGTCGCGGTCGACCGGGTAGTCCTCGAGCACCTCGACCCAGAAGGACTGCACGTTGCCGGTCCCGTATGCGGGGTCCGCCACCGGGCGCAGCCCCGGGATCTCACGGATCGCGGCGCGGTAGCCCGCCGCGAGCTCCCGGCGGCGCTTCACGATGCGCGGCAGACGCCGCAGCTGCACGAGTCCGACGGCGGCCTGCAGGTCGGTCATGCGGTAGTTGTAGCCGACCTCGCTGTACTCCTCGGCCGGG
Source organism: Microbacterium sp. zg-Y625 (assembly GCF_030246925.1). NCBI lineage: Bacteria > Bacillati > Actinomycetota > Actinomycetes > Micrococcales > Microbacteriaceae > Microbacterium > Microbacterium jiangjiandongii. Next base: position 525,641 of record NZ_CP126740.1, on the reverse strand, counting down.
GGCAGCACGGAGCCGTGCCGGTCGGCGGCCGACACGCTCATCGCGTGTTCGCGCAGGTGCCGGGCGCGCTTGGCCCAGTCCCCTCGCCGCGTGGTGAGCATGCCGCCCTCGCCCGTGGTGAGGAGCTTGCGCGGGTGGAAGGACCACGCCGCGATCTCGGCCCCGGCGCCCACCGGCCGCCCCTTGTACGTGGATCCGGCGCCGCACGCGGCATCCTCGATCACGATGATCCCGAGCGGATCGGTGGCCTCGCGCACGTCGTCCAGGTCGACCGGCACACCGCCCTGGTCGACCACGATGACCGCCTTCGTGGCCGACGTGATCGCCATGCGCAGCGTCTCGCCGGTGACGTTGCCGGTGATCGGGTCGACGTCGGCGAACACCGGATGCGCTCCGACGTACCGCACCGCGTTGGTCGTCGCGATGAACGACAGCGACGGCACCACGACGTCGTCGCCCGGGCCGATGCCGGCGACGATGAGGGCCAGGTGCAGGGCTGTCGTGCAGCTCGTCGTCGCGACGGCGTAGCGGGCGTCCATGGCCTCGGCGAACTCCCTCTCGAACTGCGCCACCCGCGGTCCCTGGGCGACCCAGCCGCTGGCGATGACCTCCGCCACCGCCTCGGCCTCCTCCTGGCCGAGCCAGGGCACCATCACATTGATCCGCTCGCTCATCGCGTCTGCACCGTCCGTCCGGTCGAGATCTCTTCACGCAGCGGCGCCCACCACTCGACGAGGCGCCGCAGGCCCTCCTCGATGCCGATGGTCGCCTCGAACCCGAGGTCGCGCCGGGCGGCCGTCGTGTCGGCCAGCCGGCGGACGACGCCGTTCACGGCGCGGTCGGGTCCGTGCTCGACACCCAGGTGCTCGGCATCCATGACGCGCAGCAGCGCCTCGGCCAGCTGCAGCAGGCTCGTCTCCTGGCCGCTGGCGATGTTGTAGGTGCCCTCGACGATGTCGCTGCGGGCCGCCAGCACGTTCGCGCGGGCGATGTCGGGCACGCAGACGAAGTCCATCGTCTGCGCCCCGTCGCCGAAGATCAGCGGCGGCCGGCCGTCGGCGATGCGCTCCATCCACCGCACCAGCACCTCGGTGTAGAGGCCGTGCACATCCATGCGCGGTCCGTAGACGTTGAAGTAGCGCAGGAGCACGTAGTCCAGCCCCGACATGGCACGGAAGCTGCGCACCAGTCCTTCGTTGAACGTCTTCGCGGCGCCGTACAGGGTGTCGTTGTTCTCGTGGTGGTGCCGCTCGTCGGTGGGGAAGGTCTCCGCCATGCCGTAGACCGACGCGCTGGATGCCGCGACGAGCTTGCCGACGCGGTGACGCGCGGCCGCCTCGACGACGTTGAACGTGCCGTCGACGAGCACCTCGAGCGCGAGCCGGGGCTCTTCGGCGCACTGGGTGATGCGGATCGCGGCCTGGTGGAAGACCACATCCTTGCCGGCGGTGAGCTCGTCGACGAGCCCGGCGTCGCGGATGTCTCCGTCGATGAGCGACACCCGCCCCGTGGCGAGCGCGTCGTCGAGGTTGGCGAGGCGCCCACGCACCAGGTTGTCGAGCACGTCGATGTGGGCGGCTCCTGCGGCGAGCAGCTCGTCCACCAGCGTGGAGCCGATCGTGCCGGCGCCGCCGGTGACCAGAATGCGGGAATCTTCCAGGCGGGTCATGCCGCCACCTCCTCGAGGTCGGCCGCGACCGGGCGCGGAGCACCGGCGGCGGCAAGGCTGGATGCGGCGGCGTCGAGCACCGACAGCACGCGCAGGCCCGCGGCGCCGCTCGTGCGGGCCGGGCGTCCTTCGCGGATGGCGGCGGCGAACTCCGACACCACGCCGCCCAGGGCTTCACGCTCGGGAAGCGCCGGCGCCCAGGTGTCACCGAGCCGGTACGAGATGTTCGCAGCCCGGGTGTCGGCGGAGGTGACCTTCGACAGGTTGTCGATGTCGACCCCGCGGTCGTAGACGCTCAGCCGCTGCTGCGGGTTGAGGTCGTCCCAGACGAGGGTGCGCTTGGTCCCCCCGATGACCATCTGGCGGATCTTCGTCGGGCTCAGCCAGTTGACGTGCACGTGCGCCATCGCGCCGCACTCCAGCGGCATGGCGAGGTACCCGACGCAGGACTTGCCCGTCTGCAGCGGGTCGGAGCCGTGGGCCGAGACCGAGGTCGCCGCGAGCCCGCCGGGAAGCACGAAGTCCATGATCGACAGATCGTGCGGCGCGAGGTCCCAGAAGACGTCGACGTCGGGCTGGATGAGACCCAGGTTGATGCGCACGCTGTCGACGAACAGGATGTCGCCCAGCGACCCCTCCTCGATGAGCTCGCGGATCTTCAGCACCGCCGGGGTGTAGCAGTAGGTGTGGTCGGCCATGAGCACGAGACCCTGCTGCTCGGCGCGCCGCACCATCTCGACGCCGCGTTCACGGGTGTCGGCGAGCGGCTTCTCCACCATCACGTGCTTGCCCGCCTCGAGCGCCGCCAGCACGATGGCGTGGTGTGTGCGCGCCGGCGTCGCGATGGCGATCGCGTCGACCTGCGGGTCGCGCAGCAGCGCGCCGAGGTCCGACGTGATCGGCACGCCGCCCACGCTGTCCGAGACGGCCCGTGCCCGCTCGATGTCGAGGTCGCAGATCGCGACCAGCTCCCAATCCGATCCGGCGCGGAAGTTGCGCGCGAGGTTCGGCCCCCAATACCCGGCGCCGATGACGGCGACGTTCAACCGTTCAGACACGGTTCCCCCAGTTTCCCCAGTTGTTTCGTTTCCCCAGATGTGCGGCTCTGCCGCTAACCGGACGGGACGAAGATGACGTCCACCCAGTAGTTGTGCGTCGAGACGTTCCTCGGGAACTCTCGCGAGTAGATGTGGGCGCTGCCCTGCGCCGGGACCGTGAAGTGACCCACGGTCTTCGGCAGGGCGAGCCCGTGCAGATCGACGGCGTAGCGCCCGGTCGTGCTGTACAGCCCCACGCGGTATTCGACCCCGGGCTCGAGCGCCACCCGGGCGTCGAACACCGCCGTCTGCCAGCCGTCGACCGTCTCGTTCGTGAACAGCACCTCGGCCAGTGCCCGCCCCTCGGCGTCCCACAGGTAGCCGGTGTGCTCGCCGGTGTTGGCCGATCCCTTGTAGAAGCGGATGCCGGCGGCATCCCCCGCGGCATCGACCGCGAAGCGGGTGGCCACCTGAACCCGGTCGGGATCCTCCCACCAGGCGTGCTCCGGCACGGCGTCCCCGAACATCGTCACGCCGTCGACCGGCGGCTGCAGCGGTGTCGGTGCCGGTGTCGGCGTCGGTGTCGGCGTCGGCGTGGGTGTCGGCTCGGGGTCCGGTTGCGGCTCGGGATCGGGGTCGGGCGCCGGCGGCAGCACCGGAGCCGGCGTGAACGCGCGGTCGAAGTCCACCTCGACGTCGACGAAGTACGCCGAGCCGTTCCACGACTGGGTCGGCAGCCCGCCGGCCGGGTCGGTGTTGAACCGGCCGTTGGCGCCGCCGGGCGCGGTGATGCCGCCGCTGGTGACGTCGGAGCCGAAGAAGGCGGGTGTGATGGCGAACCCGCCGACCGGGGCGAAGTACGACACGACGTAGGTCTCCCCCGGAGTGAGGGCGACCGGCTGCGACAGTGCGGCGCGCTGCCAGCCCGTCGCGGTCTCGTCGGCGAACTGCACCTGGGCGATCCGCTCGCCCGCGGAGTTCCACAGGCTCCCCACGTGCGTGCCGCCGTTCTGCGCTCCCTTGTAGAACCGGATCGCCGTCACCGAGCCGGGGCGCGCCACCGTGAACGCCGTCCCGACCTCGATCGGATCACGGTCCACGGTGGACGGCATCTGCGGCGCCGTGCTGCCGAAGATGGTGTCGACGGGTCCGGCGACGGGCGGCTCCTCGGTCGTGAACGTCCACTGCTCAAGCGCCTGCCCGTCGATCGTGACGGCGGCTGTGTAGGTGGTCGCCCGGGCCAGCGGCTGCAGCGGCGCGAACGCGACGCGTCGGGCGCCGGCGTCGTAGGCGACCGTGCCGGCGACGACCACGCCGCCGGGGGCCGACACCGTCAGCGACGGCGACGGTGCGTCGTGGCTGAGCGTGGCCGACACGGTGGCCGTGACGGGCACACCCGCTCCGACCGGCTCCTTCGCCACGAGGGCGACCGGCGTCTGGGTCTCGGTGCCGGCGGTGAACTCGACGTCGACGAAGTAGCTCGTGGCCCGCCACGACGACGTCGGCCGCTCGCTCACGGCGCCGTAGCGGAAGGCGCCGTTGTCGACGGTCGCGGCGGTGAGCGGACCGCTCGTGCGCACCGTGTCGAAGTAGCCGGCCTCGGCGACATAGCGCCCCTGCGGCGAGTGGTACGACACGGTGTAGGTCTGTCCGGCGACGAGTTCCACCGGCTCCGAGAGCGCGGCGCGCTGCCAGCCCGACGCGCTCTCGTTGGCGAAGGCGACGGATGCCAGCTGCTCGCCGTCCGGCGCCCAGAGCGTGCCGGTGTGGGCGCCGGTGTCGCCGGCCGCCTTGTAGAACCGCAGCGCCGAGACGACACCGGGCACCGACGAGTGGAACGACATCGCCAGCTCCACCGCCGCGCCGTCGTCCGCCGGCGACCCCGCAGGCGGACGGTCGCCGAAGAAGGTGTGCACCTCCGCCGCGCCGGGCTCGAGCTCCACCCGGAACCCGGTGGTCGCGTCGAGGCCGGTCGTCTCCTCCCCTTCGATGCCCGAGACCGTCACGGAGACCTCGGCGCCGTACGGAAGCGGCGACGACGGCGTGAACGTCACGGTGGTGCGCGCGGCATCCACGTCCGTCGTGCCGGAGATCGCCGCCCCGGCGGCCATGGCCTCGACGACGGGCACGCCCACGAGCGCTTCGCTGAAGGTCAGGGCGACGGCCGTGTCGCGGTCCACACCCTGGGCGCCCTGCTCCGGCGTGGCGCTGCGCAGCACCGGCCCGGAGGCTGCCGGCTCGAAGACCACGTCCACGTGGTAGCTGGAGCTCGACGACTGCCAGGGGTGCCCGCCGGCGTAGCTGAACACCGCGCCGTTGGCCGGTACCCGCAGGGGGCCGCGCCGGTGGCCGTCGGCGTAGGCGGAGGGGGTGAGCGCGTACCCGCCGCCGGGGGCGTCGTACGACACGACGTATTCCTGTCCGGGCTGCACCGGCACCGGCTCGGCGAACAGGGCCCGCTGCCACCCCGAGCTCGACTCGTCGGCGAAGGTCACCTCGGCCAGGCGCTCGCCGGCCGCCGACCACAGCGCGCCCTTGTGCACGCCGGGGTTCGCGGGTCCCTTGAAGAATCGCACCGCCGTGATCCACCCGCGCTGGTCCACGCTGAAGCGAGTGCCGAGCGTCACCTCGTCGGTGTCGCTGGCCGAGGCGATCAGCGGCTGGTCGCGGGACGTGTAGAGGGAGCAGGGGCACTCGCCTTCTGGCGGCACGGGGCGCGTCGTGGTGAAGGTCCACGGAGCGCCGCCGTCGAACGCGGCGTCGCCGGCGGCCACCGCGGCGACCGCGACGGTGTAGGTCGACCACTCGGCCAGCAGGGTCGCGGGCGCGAAGCGGGCGGTGCGCAGCACCGGATCGTACGACAGCGTGCCCTCGACGGCGACTCCGTCGGGCCCCGTGACGGTGAGGGCGACCGAGGCGGGATCGACGTCGCCGGTGAAGGCGACGGTCACGTCGCTGTCGGGCTGGATGCTGGCCGCCCGCGGCGCCGGCGACTGCGCCGCCAGCCGGACGGTCGGGTCGAGCTCCGTCTCGAACAGGGCGTCGACGAAGTAGTTCGCGTCGTCCGCCGTGCGGGTGGGCCGGTTGCCCGGGTGGCCGAACACCGCCGGGCTGGCAGCGCCCACCCCGGACGTGACGGCCAGGGGCGACGAGGTGCGCACCTGGTACGGCCAGTATCGCGGGACGAACGCGTACCTCCCCTTGGGCGCGGTGTACGACACCACGTACGGGGTGCCGGCCGTGACGGCCACCGGTGCGCCGAACATCGCCGTCTGCCACCCGGTGGCCGTCTCCCCGACGAACTGCACGACCGCGAGCGGATCGGCATCCGTCCCCCACAGCCGGCCGGTGTGGATGCCGGTGTTGCCCTCGCCCTTGTAGAAGCGCACTCCGGTGATGTAGCCGTCGACCTCGGGGGTGAACTGCAGGCCGAGCTCCACCCGCTGGGTGTCGCTGGCCGCGGCGACTGCGGGCACCTCCTCGCCGAAGACGGACGCGGGTCCGGTGACCGCGACCGTCCGGCGCGTGCCCTCGGCGGGGAAGTTCGCACTGTCGTCGATGGCGCGCGCGAGGATCTGCGCCTCGCCGTGCCCCTGCTGCCGGTAGGTGTACGACCATTCGGTCGTGCCCTCCGCCGCACGCCACGACGCGCCTCCGTCGGTGGAGACCTCCACGCCGGCCACGGCGCCTCCGACGTCGGAGGCGGTGCCGGTGACGGTGACGGTGGCCCCGTGCGTCTGCGGCTGACCCTCGGTCGGGGTGAGGATCACCGCCGTCGGCGGGATGGTGTCGGTGCTCGCCGTCGCGTGCACGAGCCCGGGCATGAGCGAGCCGGGCTGGGCCCCCATGTCGGCGAGCAGGTTCACCTGCGCCTGCTGCATGCGCGGGTCCGCTGCCGGGCGGTCGCCGTCGTGGGTGCTGTCCAGCCCCCATCCCCACTGCACGCTTCCCGCCGAGAACACCAGCGCGCCGCTGGCCGCCCGGTACAGCGTGATGTGGTGCTTGGTGTTGCCAGCGGTCACCGTCTTGCCGTGGTCGCGCAGGTACTGCGTGACGGGGCCGGTCGTCGTGGACAGCCGGATGAGGCCCGCCGGACGGAAGCCGTTGTCGATGTCCTCGTTGGACTCGTAGCCGACGGTCTGGTCGGTGAGCTCGGCCGACTCGCCGGGTGCGAGGTCCTCGAGGCCGGTGTGACGCCAGAGGCGCATGCCGCCTTCGGCGCCCGTCACCGTCAGCGGCATCCTCACGTCGTTGACCATGTACATGGTCCCGGTGAGGGCGTTCTCGGGAAGGTGCCCGCCCTGGGCCGCCCCGGCGAACCGGGGGTCGCGCCAGGTGCCGGTCCACTCCGCCGCCGGATCGATCTTGCCGTCGGCCCAGGTCTCCTTGTACGACACGAGGGTGCGGTGGTCGGTCGCGGCGTCGTCGATGGACGGCTCGTAGCGGGTGCGCCAGTACCCCTCGTTGCCGCTGAGGAACTGCAGGTTGACCCCCGCGTCGCGCGCCGCCTCGATGTTCGCCCGCTGCGCGCCCGACCAGTACTCGTCGTGTCCGACCGACAGGAACACGCGGTGGTTCAGCAGCTCGTCGCCGCGGCGGTCGGTGTCGACCCCGGCGATGTAGCTGACGTCATAGCCGTTGCGCTCGAGAAAGCGCACGGTGGCGTACTCGGAGCTGAAGTAGAAGTCGCGGGCCTCGATGCCCCCGCGCGTCGCGAACGGGCGGTTGTAGCTGAGCTTGAACGCGCGGCCGTGGGCTCCGCCCTGGTAGAAGTCCGCGCCGCCGTACATGTTGTAGGCGTGCCACGTCGGGTCGGAGGTCTGGAAGAGCACGTCCGAGGTGTTGCCGTCGCGGCGGACGATGAACGTGATGTGGCTCGCCCCATGGGTGTCGGAGCGTTCCAGACGGGCGACGTAGACCCCCGAGACCGCGTCGGCCGGCACGTGCCAGGTGGCCGAGACGTCCCAGGTGCCGCAGTCGACGAGCTCCGTCGCCTCTTCGGTGCGGCACTCGTTGCGCTGCGGCTCGATGAGCGACGGCTCCACCGACTGCACGAACCGGGCGCCGTCGCCCTGGTACCAGCCGGTGCGGTACACGTCGATGTCGTAGTCGGCGGCATCCGTGTCGATCTTGAAGTCGATGGCCTCGCCGGCGTTCACGCTGATGTCCGTCGCGAACCCCTGGATGCTCGGGTCCCCCGCACCGTCGATGTCCCAGATCTCAGGGTCGGTGCCCTCGTGCCGGTTCTCGCAGACGATGGCGTTGACGTCCGCGCCGCACGGGCTGGCCGCAGCCGCCGCGTCCGCCACCGGCTGCAGCGCGACGAGAGTCGCGGCCAGCACCGCGAGCAGCGCCGTCGACGCCGCGGCGCGCGCAAGACGCGTACGTTTCGGAGCCGTCGACGCAGCGACGGCTCCCCTTGATGTCCCCATGCATGTTCCCCAGTCGGCCGCACGCCGAAGCGACGCCAGCCATAGCCGGCACAGCTCGCGAGCGTTCTCGCTCCTGCGTGTGTCCGCACCACCCCTGGCGCAGACACGACCGGTATCCCCGCCTGCAGTGTATAGGCAAGCGGCGGCTCGGCACCAGGCTCGATCGCCGATCCGGTCACGAACCGCTCGCGCGGCTCAGTCGGCGGCGACCCGCGTCGCCTCCGAGCGCCCCGAGCGCGCCGTCGTCCGTCCCGCCCCGCGCGCCTCCCGGGCGTGCCTCGCCTCCCTCGCCTCCCGCGATTGCTCGGCGAGATGATGCGCGAGGCGCACGGCGAGCGCGGCGGCGAAGAAGGTGGGGTTCGCCTCGGCCGAGGTGGGCAGCAGGCTGGTCGACGCGATGTACAGGTTCGCCACCCCGTGCACGCGGCAGTCGCCGTCGGTGACCCCGGCCGCGGGGTCGGCGCTCATCCGCGTCGTCCCGATGCTGTGGAAGCCGTCGGTGGCCTGCTCCCAGGCGAGGGCGCGCACGCCGGCATCGTCGGGCGCCCGGTACTCCAGCCGGCCGAGGCCCGCGGCCTGCAGCTCGGCGTCGAGCAGCTCATGGCACCGCAGCAGTGAATCGACGTCGTCTTCGAGGTAGCGGTAATCCACCCGCAGCACCGGCGAGCCGTCGCCGTCGGCGCCGAGCACGACGCGGCTGTCCGGGTTGGGCAGCTGCTCCGCGTGGTAGTGCAGGGAGTACCGCCCGCCGTCGTTGTGCAGGATGAAGCCGGGCTTGCGCACCCGCGACGCATACCGCCGCAGCAGGATGTCGAGGACGTCCACCGCCGCCCGCCAGGGCCGGCGCAGGATGTTGCGCACGTGCGGGCCGAGGCGGTAGGGCCGCGGCCCGACGTGGCGCAGGCGTATCCCCTCCGCCAGCAGCATCCGCCCGAGCGGTGCGATGGCGATGCCGAGGAACACCGCCGAGAGGGTCGGATGCCGGTGCGTGTGCTCGTAGAACGGCGGGTTGTCGAGGTAGAAGCTGGTGTTGAGCACCCGGTGGCGACGCTGCGCCTCGGGCGTCAGGGTGAACCGGCGCCGGATGTACGTGTCGTGCTCGTCGCGCTCGAAGTCGAGGTCCGCCGCCCGCGCGGCATCCGTCAGCACGATGTCGGCGATGCTGCCCGTCGCGTGCCCCATGTAGTACCGCCCGAGGGGCCCGTCGACGCCGCCGAAGAGGTGGGGATGCCGCGACTGGACGTCCAGCAGCGCGCGCGTGACCTCCAGGCCCCCCATCGCCAGCACGTACGACGTGCCGTGCAGGGTGAGGCGCTCGCCGTCCCGCTCGGCCACGAGGCCCGCGACCGAGCCGTCGTCGGCGATGTCGATGTCGACCAGCCGGCAGTTCAGCAGCACGGTGACGCGGGGGTTCGCGATCACCCGGGAGCCGAGGCCCCGGGCGAGCTTCGGCTGACGCGACCACCGTTCCAGGTTCGACATCGTGAACTCCGACAGTCCCCTCCAGTCGGGGCGCGAGGAGCGGAAGACGGCGGACCCGCAGTCGATGTAGCGCGCGGTCTGCTCGAGCCACGGCGCCACGTCGTCGACGCGGATCGGCCAGTCGCTGAGCGGCACGTAGTCGCGCGGCTCGAAGTCGATGGGCTCGAGGGTGACGCACCGGCCGCCCCAGAGCCACGAGGTGCCGCCCACCCCGCGCCGAGTGGTCAGCGACGCGTCCGCGTGGCGCACCGGATCGGCGATCTCGGTGCGAAAGGCGGTGTCGAGCGCGACGTCGCGCCTGCCCGAGCGCAGGTTGCCCGCATCGACGAGGAGCACACGGCTCCCCGCCTCGGCGGCGGCCATCGCGAGGGCGAGTCCGACGGGCCCCGCTCCCACGACGACGCAGTCGTAGCCGGTGCCCTGTGGCCGGTGCACGCGCGGGCGCGGGCGCGGGCGCTTCATCGGCCCGCTCCGCTCACGCGGCTCGAGGCGTCGCGCTCCCAGGGGAGCGCTGCCGGATCCGCGGTCGCGGGGGGTCTGCGCAGCCGCGAGGCGAGCGTGAGCGCGACGTACCAGGCGGCGTCCAGGGCGGTGCGGGCGTCGCGCACCGACGACGCCAGCGCGCGGGAGCGACCGGATGCCCCCGAGGCGATCCGCAGGTCGACGTAGCCGCGGCGCTGCCGGGCGAGGAGCCCGAGGAGTGCGGCGACCGTGCGCGGAGTGTGCACCACGGTCGCGGACGCGTCGACCACCCGCTTCTCGTCGTAGGAGAAGTGGCCGTCGAACCAGGAGTCGTCGGCGGTGACGGCGGCGAACCGGTCGAAGCGGGCGTGACCCCGCTCGTTGGTGCCGTAGGCCCCCGCGCCCCACAGCCGACGGCGCTCCCCCGGAATGCGGGCGCGCGCCCGGTAGTACGCCCGCACCGGCGCGGTCGCCCCACTCACGTCGTAGACGTGCGGCGGACGCGCGGCGAGCACGCCGGGCCGCCGCAGTTCGGCGAACACCGCCAGCGCCGCCTGCGGGTCGAGCTCGACATCGGCGTCGACGTACAGCCGCGGCCATGCCGTCGCCACGCTGTCGGCGAGGTTCAGCGCCTCGGTCTTGGATGCCGCGTCGAGCTCGACGACGCGGACGCCCGGGAACCCGCGGGCGATCTCGGCGGTGTCGTCCCGGCATCCGTTGCAGGCGACGATCACCTCGACGCCGTCGAGCGCGCCCAGCGGGGCGAGTGCGCGCAGCGCCCGCCCGATCACGGCGGCTTCGTCGTGGGCGGGGATGATCACGGCGCCCGTCGGGGTCGCGGCGACGGGGTCGCCCTGATGGGCGTGCCATCGCTGCCGCCTTCTCACCGCCGACGCGTGCGGCGTCCCGTGCGCGCCGTGCGGGCCGTGCGGGCCGTGCGGGCCGTGCGGGGAACGGTCGATCACCCCGCCGTCCGGCGGGTCGCCCACGTGGCCGTCCGGCGGGTCGCTCACGTGTCCGTCCGGCGGGTCGATCGCGCCGCCGTCCGGCGGGTCGCTCACCCCCAGCGCCGGCGCCGGCTCCCCCTCGCGCGCATCACGAACACCCCGTTGTACAAGACTCCCCATCGTCTTCCCCCGTCGCGTGCCCGGCCCACACCGGTGCACGCCTCTTGTCGGCGCACCGCAGGCCATCCTGCGGCGTCGAGCCCACACCCCCAGGTGCGGAGCAAGCCGAAGCTCCCCGGGGGCAGTGTAGCGACAACCGGCATCCGTGCACAGAGAATTCATATGTGGTGGCGATCGCGCGTGCGCGCGCGGCGTCGGGGTCGTACGTTGGGGGTGGTCCCGCGGGGCCTGGCCGTCGCGTCCCATCGAGAGGAACCGCCATGTCGCCCACCGGCACCCCCACCGGCACTCCCGCTGCAGCGCCCGTCGACTCTCCCGCCGATGCGCCCGTCGTGCAGCCCTCCGCCGACATCGACGACGGGGTCGAGCTCGGCGCCCGCACGCGGGTGTGGCACCTGGCGCAGGTGCGCAGCGGCGCGCGTCTCGGGGCGGACTGCAACATCGGCCGCGGGGCCTACATCGGCCCCGGCGTCGTGCTCGGCGACGCGTGCAAGGTGCAGAACTACGCCCTCGTGTACGAGCCGGCCGTCGTCGGCGACGGCGTGTTCATCGGTCCCGCGGTGGTCTTCACGAACGACGAGTTCCCCCGCGCGGCGAACCCCGACGGCACGCTGAAAGGCACCGACGACTGGCACGCGGTGGGCGTGACCGTGGATCGCGGAGCGTCGATCGGCGCCCGCGCGGTGTGCATCGCGCCGGTGCGGATCGGGGAATGGGCGCTCGTGGCCGCCGGCGCCGTGGTGACCAAGGACGTCCCCGCGCACGCGCTCGTCGCGGGCGTGCCGGCCAAGCGCGTCGGCTGGGTGGGACGCGTCGGACGCCCCCTGGTGGCCGACGGCGACGCGTGGGTGTGTCCCGAGTCCGGCGAGCGCTACGCCGAGGACGGTGATTCACTGCGGCTGCTGTCGTAGCGGCATCCGGCGGTTAGCGGCATCCGGCGGTAGCGGCATCCGCCGTCGTTGTTCGCGGCGCTCAGAGCTTGCGCAGCAGCACACGCTCCACGGCGTGGTCGGCGCCCTTCTGCAGCACCAGGGTCGCGCGGTGGCGCGTGAGCTCGACGTTCTCGCGCAGGTTCGGCAGGTTGATGTCGTTCCAGAATCCCAGCGCGAGCTCGACCGCCTCGTCGTCGCCGACCTTGGCGAACCGGTTGAAGAACGAGTTCGGGTTGCTGAAGGCCGCACGGCGCAGCGCCAGGAACCGGTCGACGAACCACTGCGTGATGTGCTCGGCGTCGGCATCGATGTAGATGGAGAAGTCGAAGAGGTCGCTGACGGCGACGTCGTGCGGGGACGGCGGCGGCTGCAGCACATTGAGTCCCTCGACGATCACGACGTCGGGCCGGCGCACCATCACGTGGGCGTCGGGGATGATGTCGTAGCGCATGTGCGAGTAGAACGGGGCCCGCACCTCGGCCGCGCCGCTCTTGACCTCGGTGAGGAAGGTGACGAGGGCCCGGCGGTCGTAGGACTCCGGAAAGCCCTTGCGGTGCATGATGCCGCGGCGCTCGAGCTCGGCGTTCGGGTAGAGGAAGCCGTCGGTGGTGACCAGCTCCACCCGCGGGGTTCCAGGCCAGCGGGACATGAGCTCGCGCAGCAGTCGCGCGATGGTGGACTTGCCGACGGCGACGGAGCCCGCCACCGCCACGACGAACGGCGTCGTCGCGTCGGTGTCGCCGAGGAAGGCGCTCTCTTCGGCACCGAGCCGCTTGGTGTTCTCGGCGTACAGCGACAGCAGCCGGCTGAGGGGCAGGTACACCTCGCGCACCTCGTCGAGGTCGAGCCGGTCGCCGATGCCGCGCAGCTGCACGACCTCGGTCTCGCTGAGCGGATTCGCCACCCCGCGCGCCAGCCGCGCCCAGTCGGCGCGGTCGATCTCCCGGTAGAGCTCGCGGGCGAGGGGCTCGGGCTCGGTTTCGGCCGCGCTCGCGGCAGTGGTCTCGGCCATCGCGCCCATCGTATCGGTGCGGCGGCCCGCGGTCGTTGCCGGTCCCCCGCGTGCACAACGTCGCCATCTCGCCCGGGATCCGGTGCGGGGCGGCCGCAGGCCCGGCCAGCGGCCCGGATCGCCGACGTTGTGCACGCCCGCCCCGCGCGAACCGGCCGCCGTGACCGCCGCGGACGTCGCAGCCGCGGCATCCGCCCCGCTACGCTGGCCCCGTGCGCCTGGGAGTCCTCGACATCGGTTCGAACACCGTCCACCTGCTGATCGCCGATGTGATCCCCGGCGGCAGACCGCACGCGACGACCAGCCAGCGCACCGTCCTGCGACTGATGCGCTATCTCGAGCCCGACGGCTCGATCAGCGACGAGGGCGTGGCCGCGCTCGTGGCAGCCGTGACCGAGGCCCGCGAGACGGTGGCGCGCGAGAAGGTCGCCGAGCTGCTCGCGACCGCGACCAGCGCCGTGCGCGAGGCGAAGAACGGCAAGAAGGTGATCGCCCGCATCGAGGAGGCTCTCGGGCAGGAGCTGCAGGTGCTCGGCGGCGAGACCGAGGCGCGGTTCACGTTCCTCGCGGTGCGGCGGTGGTTCGGCTGGTCGGCCGGGCAGATCCTGCTGTTCGACATCGGCGGCGGGTCGCTCGAGCTGGCAGCGGGGGCGGACGAGCTGCCGGATGCCGCGGCATCCGTGCCGCTGGGGGCCGGGCGCATGACGGTGGAGTACCTGCCGAACGACCCGCCCGGTGAGGACGAGGTCGAGCGGCTGCGCAAGCACGCGCGCAAGACGCTCGCGCCGGTCGCGGAGATGTTCGCGGGAATGCCGAGGCCCGATCATGTGGTGGGGTCGTCCAAGGCCATCCGGTCGCTGGCGAAGCTGGCGGGGTATCCGGTACCGGGGTGGTCGGGGATCGAGCGCATGGTGCTGCCGCGCGCGGCGCTCAAGGCGTGGATCCCCCGCATGGCGCGGATGCCGGCCGAAGCACGCGAGGCCCTGCCCGGAATCACGGCGGACCGGGCGTTCCAGATCGTCGCGGCGGCGGTCGTGATGCACCAGGCGATGAAGGCGCTCGACGTCGAGGAGCTCGAGGTGAGCCCCTGGGCCCTCCGCGAGGGCGTGCTGCTGCGCTACATCGAGTCGCTGTCCTGGAGCGCCCCCGGCTCCTGACGCTAGCGAGTGAGTATTGGTCGCGCCGAGTGAGTATTGGTCGCGACGAGTGAGTATTGGTCGCGAATACTCACTCGGCACCGCGAATACTCACTCGGCGTCGCGAATACTCACTCGGCGGCGGGGAATGGGGCTCGTGGGCCCGCGGCAGCAGGGGCCCGCCTCTTTACTCGCGAACACCACAGCGGGAGTATTCACACCATGGATGCTGCGAAGCCTTCGATTCGCACGCCCGACCAGCGCATCCGGGTCTTCATCAGTTCCACCCTGAGGGAGCTCGAGCCTGAGCGCCGCGCCGTGCGGGCTGTCGTCGAGCGACTTCATCTGGCACCGGTCATGTTCGAGCTCGGCGCGCGCCCTCACCCGCCCCGCGCCCTGTACCGCTCGTACCTGCAGCAGTCCGACATCTTCCTCGGGCTGTACTGGGAGCGCTACGGCTGGGTCGCTCCCGACGAGGAGATCTCCGGACTCGAGGACGAGTACCGGCTCTCGACCGCACTGCCGTCGCTCATCTACATCAAGGAGCCGGCGCCCCAGCGCGAGGACCGTCTCGCGGGCCTCCTCGACGCCATCCGCTCCGACGACCGCACGTCCTACAAGTCGTTCCAGACCCCCGAAGAACTCGCCGATCTCGTGCTCGCCGACATCGCGACGCTGCTGGCCGAGCGCTTCGACGCCGCCGGCACCCACCCCGGCCCGGCGCCCGAACCGGCGCCCCAACCGGCGCCCGGCCCCGCACCCGCACCCCCACGACCCCCGGCATCCGACCCCACCCCCACCGGCGCACTCGCGCTGCCCGGCGGCATCCCGGCGCCCTACACGGCGCTGGTCGGGCGCGAGCGGGAGATGGATGCCGCGCGTGCGCTGCTGTCCCACCCGAGCACCCGGATCCTCACCCTTACCGGCCCCGGCGGGGTCGGCAAGTCGCGCCTGGCGATCGAGCTCGCCTCGGATGCCGCTGCCTCCGGCCGCGACGTCGCCTTCGCAGCCCTGGAGTCGGTGCCGAGCCCGCAGGGCGTGATCACCGCGATCGCGCGCGCGCTGGGCGTGCGGGACGTCGGCGACGAGCCGCTGGAGACGAAGGTGAAGGCGGCGATCGTCGACCGCGACGTGCTGCTCGTGGTCGACAACATGGAACACGTGCTGGCGGCATCCGATGTGCTCGTGCGCCTCGTGACGGCCGCCCCGCGCCTGCAGCTGCTCGTGACCAGCCGGTCGCCGCTGCGCGTGCGGGCCGAGCAGGTCTTCGAGGTCCGCCCGCTGCACACGCCCGCCGCCGGCACCCTCGACGACGAGATCGCGGCCGAGTCACCGGCGGTGTCGCTGTTCGTCCAGCGCGCTCGGGCGGTGCGTCCGTCCTTCCGTCTCACGCCCCAGAACGCCGCCGCCGTGGTCGAGATCAGCCGCGTTCTGGAAGGCATCCCGCTCGCGATCGAGCTGGCCGCCGCGCGGGCGCGCCTGCTGAGTCCCCAGCAGACGCTCGACCGGCTGGATTCCGCGCTGACCCTGCTGGTCGACGGGGCCCGTGACCTTCCCGACCGGCAGCGCACCCTCGCCCGCACCATCGAGTGGAGCGTCGACCTGCTCGATGAGCGCTTGCGCCACGCCCTCGGCGCCCTGGGCGCGTTCACCGGCACGTTCACCCTCACGACGGCCGAGCAGGCGCTGGCCGAGGTCGGCGTCGACGATCCGCTCGGGGCGCTGGAAGCCCTCGTGGATGCCAGCCTGCTCACCCGCATCGAGCACGGTGACGACGCGGCGTTCCGCATGCTGGGGCTCGTGCGCGCGTACGCCCGGGAGCTGCCGTCCGCCGAAGACGCCGAGCGCAACGAACGGGCCTGGATCCGCGCCTACCGGACGGCGGCGGAAGAAGCCGCGCACCGCCTGCGGGGCCCCGCCCAGGTGGAGAGCCTGGCGTTCCTCGAACTCGAGACCGAGAACCTCGCGGCCGTCATGCGGGCGCTGCTGGACGCCGAAGACCTGGATGCCGCGGCCGACTACGCCTGGCACCTGTACCTGTTCCTCTGGCTGCACGGGTACCTGGGCCTCGTCCAGAACTGGATGAGGGAGCTGCTCGACACGGCCGAGCGCGACGGCATCGCGCTGCCGCCGCGCACGAGGGCGATCGCCCTGTATTACGTCAATGCCGTGCGGTTCTGGCAGGAGTCCGACTACGACCCCCTGCCCGGGCTCATCTCCAGCCGGGACCGGTTCCTCGAGGTGGGCGATCCCGCCGGAGCCGCCCTCGCGGGGGTGTCGGTGGGGCTCGCGCTGCTGGCCGGCGCGCCGCAGCCCGACGTCTCGCGCGCACAGGACGAGCTCGAAACCGCCTACGCGCGCTTCGTCGTGGCACAGGACACGTGGGGCGAGGCGATGTCCCTGATCATGCTCGGCCGTCTCGCTCTGGCCACGGGGTCACTGGCATCCGCCCGCGAACGGTTCGAGGCGAGTCTCGCGCGCGCGCAGGCGCAGGGCGAGCGGCTCGGCATCGTCATCGCACAGAACCACCGCGGGTGGGCGCGCCTGCTCGCCGGCGACACCGACGGCGGCACCGCCGACTTCACGACGAGCTTCGAGCTGTCGGTGCTGCTCGGCCACGACGACGGCATCGCCTACGGACTCGAGACCTTCGTCGCGGTGCACGCGGCACGGGGCGACGTGGTTGCCGCCGGGCGGCTGCTGGGCGCGGCGGAACGCCTGCGACGCCGAACCGGGCTCGGCAACCGCGGCGCCTTCGACTACCACACCGCCCCGCTGCAGGCCCTCCGCGATGCGGGCAAGGGCGACGAGCTGGATGCCGCGGTGGCGGAGGGCCGCGAGATGAGCGTGGCGGAGGTGCTGAGCCTTGTCGGACGGTGACGCGGTGGCGGAAAGCGTCGGCGCGGGCGATCGCGTGTTCACGGTGACGCGGTGGGTGGCGGTGGCGATCATCCCCTTCCTCGTGGCGGCGGCGTTCCTGCTGTACACGTTCCCGACGCGCACCGGCGAGCTCTTCGCCTGGCCGATCGACCCGCCGCTGTCGGCGTATCTGCTGGCATCGGCATACGTCGGCGGTGTGTGGTTCTTCGGCGGGGTGGCGACGGCGCGGCGCTGGCACCGGGTGGCACACGGGGTTCCGGCGGTGGTCGTCTTCGCCGGGCTGTTGCTGGTCGCGACGCTGCTGCACCTGGACCGGTTCTCGCAGAACATCTCGTTCTTCACGTGGATGGCCCTCTACGCCACGACGCCCGTGATCGTCGCCGTGCTCGGTATCGTGCAGCGCCCGCAGGATCCGCGCGTGCCGGAGACAGTGGATGTCGCGATCCCCCGACCGGTGCGCATCGCGCTGGCGGCGATCGGAGCGGCGGCGTTGTGCGCGGGGGTCGCGGTCTTCGTCGCGCCCGCCGCCGCCGTGGAGGTGTGGGCGTGGCAGCTGACCCCGCTCACCGCGCGGGTGACGGGCGCCGTGCTGACGCTCACGGGAGTAGTGAACGCGGCGCTGCTGTGGGACGCGCGGTGGAGCTCGTTCCGGCTGCTCTTCCAGGCGCAGCTGCTGAGCCTGGTGGCGATCGCGCTGTCGCTCATCGCGCGCCGCGAGGACCTGCTGACCGACCGGCCGGCGGCGCCGCTCTTCGTCGCGATGATCGTGGCGGCGCTCCTCGCCTACGGCGGCCTGACCGTCTGGTGCGAGGCGCGGATGCAGCGCGCGGCAGCCTCACGCTCGCGAGTGAGTATTCGTCGCCTCGAGTGAGTATTCGTCGCCTCGAGTGAGTACTCGTCGCGAATACTCACTCGGCACCGCGAATACTCACTCGGCACCGCGAATGCTCACTCGGCAGCGGGGAAGAGCAGAGAGGACCGGCCCCCAGTGGCGCGGCCCTCTCGCGGCCCCGGACCGCTCGAGAACGAGCGCGGACCTGAACGACGGCGAAGAAGAGGCGACGTCGCGTGGGGGGATGCGACGTCAGCGCGGCTCCGCTGGCGTGCTTCCCCTGTTCTACCGCATCCACCGCGGCGCGCTCAAACGTCCGCCCGGTGTGTGACGCCGCCGCGCGTCAGACGGGAAGTGCCAGCCTGTCGCGCACGACGTCTGCCAGCCTCGCGGCCACCGCCGTCGCGGTGTCGGCCGTCTCGGCCTCGACCATCACGCGCACCAGCTGCTCGGTGCCCGACGCGCGCAGCAGCACGCGACCCGACAGCCCCAGCGATGCCGCCGCCTGCGCGACCGCCGTCTGCACGCCCTCGTCGTCGTTCACCCGCGTGCGGTCGACGCCGGTGACGTTGACGAGCACCTGCGGGTACACCGTCATCACCGATGCCAGCTCGGTCAGCGTGCGCCCGGTGCGCGCCACCTCGGCGGCAAGGTGCAGGCCGGTCAGCAGGCCGTCGCCGGTCGTGGCGAACTCGCTCATGATGACGTGCCCGGACTGCTCGCCGCCCAGCGAGAACCCGCCCGCGGCCATGCGCTCCAGCACGTAGCGGTCGCCCACCCCGGTCTGCTCGACGCGGATGCCATGCTCGGCCATTGCCCGGTGCAGGCCCAGGTTGCTCATGACCGTCGCGACGAGCGTGTCGTCCTTGAGGCGACCGCGGCGCTTCATCGACAGCGCGAGGATCGCCATGATCTGATCGCCGTCGACCACCTTGCCCGCGGCGTCGACGGCGAGGCAGCGGTCGGCGTCGCCGTCGTGGGCGATGCCGAGGTCGGCCCCCACGCGCACGACTTCACCGGCGAGCACATCGAGGTGCGTCGAGCCGACGCCGTCGTTGATGTTGATGCCGTTCGGGTCCGCGCCGATGACGGTGACGCGAGCACCGGCATCCCGGAAGGTCTCCGGCGACACACCGGATGCCGCGCCGTGGGCGCAGTCCAGCACGACGTGCAGGCCATCGAGACGATACGGAAGCGAGCCGAGCAGGTGCACGACGTAGCGGTCCTCTGCGTCGGCGAAGCGGGCGATGCGCCCGACGTCGCCGCCGGTGGGCTGCAGCTTCGGGCCGGCCATGGCCGCCTCGATGCGCGCTTCCACCTCGTCGGGCAGCTTCGATCCGCCGCGGGCGAAGATCTTGATGCCGTTGTCGGGCGCGGGGTTGTGCGACGCCGACACCATGACGCCGAAGTCGGCGTCGCGGTCGGCGACGAGGAACGCCGCCGCCGGGGTCGGCAGCACGCCGGCGTCGAGCACGTCGACACCGGACGAGGCCAGGCCCGCCGACACGGCGGCCGAGAGGAACTCCCCCGATATCCGGGGGTCGCGGGCGACGACGGCGGTGAGCCGCTTGCCCGCCCGGCGCCGGGCCTCCGCAATACGCCCCTGGCCCAGGACGACAGCAGTCGCCTGGGCCAGGGAGAGCGCGAGGTCGGCGGTGAGGGGGCCGTTGGCCAGCCCCCGCACACCGTCCGTACCGAACAGCGCCATGTGCGTTCGGATCAGCGCTTCGAGTACTGAGGCGCCTTGCGGGCCTTCTTGAGACCGGCCTTCTTGCGCTCCTTGACGCGAGCGTCGCGCGAGAGGAAGCCGGCCTTCTTCAGGGTCGGGCGGTTGTTCTCTTCGTCGATCTGGTTCAGCGACCGAGCGATGCCGAGGCGCAGGGCGCCGGCCTGGCCCGAGGGGCCACCGCCCGAGATGCGGGCGATGACGTCGTAGCCACCGGCGAGGTTCAGCACCGTGAACGGGTCGTTGATGAGCTGCTGGTGCAGCTTGTTCGGGAAGTAGTCCTCGAGCGTACGGCCGTTGACCGTGATGGTGCCCGAGCCGGGGATCAGGCGCACGCGGGCGATGGCCTGCTTGCGACGGCCGACCGCTGCGCCGGGGACCGACAGCACGGGGCGTGCGACGGCGGCCTGGGCCTCTTCAGCGGGCGTCTCAGTGGAGTAGTTCTGCGGGGTCTCTTCGATGTTCGCCATCAGTTTTTGTCCTTAAATCTGAGGGGGCGCTTACTGGGCGACCTGGTCGAGGGTGTACGTCTTGGGCTGCTGCGCCGAGTGCGGGTGCTCGGCACCGCGGTAGACCTTCAGCTTCGACAGCTGCTGGCGACCGATGCTGTTCTTGGGCAGCATGCCGCGCACGGCCTTCTCGACGGCGCGCTCGGGGTTCTTCTCGAGCAGCTCCTCGTAGGCGACGGACTTGAGGCCGCCCGGGTAACCCGAGTGGCGGTACGCCCGCTTCTTCTGCAGCTTCTGACCCGTCAGCGCGACCTTGTCGGCGTTGACGATGATGACGAAGTCACCGGAGTCCATGTGGTTGACGAAGGTGGGCTTGTGCTTGCCACGCAGAAGCGCGGCGGCGTGCGAGGCGAGGCGGCCGAGGACGACGTCGGTTGCGTCGATGACCAGCCACTCGCGCTGGATCTCGCCAGCCTTGGGGGTGTAAGTGCGCGTCACGATAGTGCTGCTTTCTTGTGTCGAACGGAGGAGTTCGTGAATCCCACTCCGGGGTGGTTCGAGTCCGTCGAAGACGGTCGAACACGCCAGTGGAGGGCTCACGTTCGCGGTGCCGGCCAGCAGGCGGCTTGCACCAAAGAGACAGCTTAGCATGTCGAGGCCCCCTCCCCACGATGAGCGGGGCTGACGAGGGCGGGCGCCGACGAGGCGTCACGCACCAGTAGCCGGGCGAGGTTACGCGTGGCATCCGGCGGTCGCAACCCCCTCGCATACGTACGACGCCCGGATTAGCTTCGGGAGCATGACCTCCTCTGACCCCCGCGAGCCAGGCGCCCCGGTCTATGACGCCGGCTCCACCGGAGCAGCTGTTCCGGTGGACAAGACGCACACCCTGCATAACGACGTGCTGTCCCGTGAGAAGGATCGCTTCGGCGGATTCAAGTTCGGGTCCGCGTTCTTCGGATGGCTGACCGCCATGGGTACCGCCGTGCTGCTGACCGCCCTCGCCACCGCCATCGGCCTCGCCGTCGGTGCAGGGTCGGGCACCACCACCGACGAGGTGGCGGATGCCGTCGCCGACGACGCCGGCACCGCCGGGGTGATCGGGGCGATCATCCTCGGCCTGATCCTGCTCATCTCCTACTTCGCCGGCGGCTACGTCGCCGGCCGCATGGCGCGATTCAGTGGCCTCAAGCAGGGCCTCGCGGTCTGGATCTGGGCGATCGTCATCGCCATCGTCGTCGCGATCGTCACCGCCATCGCCGGCAGCCAGTGGGAGATGGTCGGCAGCCTGCAGGGGATCCCTGCCATTCCGGTGGATGCCGAGTCCGCCACCTTGACCGGCATCCTCACTGCCATCGGCTCCGCGATCATCGCGCTCATCGGCGCCCTGCTCGGCGGCGCGGCGGGCATGCGCTACCACCGCAAGGTCGACCGTGTCGGCCTCGGCCGACAGGAGAGCTGACCATGATCAGCTCCCACGACATCGCCAGCCTCATCGGACGCCACGTCGTCGACGAAGAGGGCCACAAGGTCGGCACGGTCGGCCAGGTGTTCGTCGATCCCCACACGGGGAACCCCAACTGGGTGACGGTGAAGACGGGATTGTTCGGCTCGTCGGAGTCGTTCGTGCCGCTGGAGCAGGCCGCCGAGGTCGAGGGCGAACTGCGCATCCCCTACGACAAGGATGCCGTCAAGCACGCTCCCCGGTTCGACTCGGACGCGGAGCTCACCCACCGCCAGGAGGAGGAGCTGTACGCCTATTACGCCCTCCGCGACGCGCCGGACAGCGATTCCGATTCGGGGTCCGAGGGCGGCCACGGGCACCACGGCACGCACGAGCACGAGCACGGCGACCGCACGCACGCGCACGAGCACAAGCACGACGGCGATCACGATCACGATCACGATCACGATCACGACGATTCCCAGGCCGAGGCGAACGATCGCGCCGGCTCGACTTCGGCTGCGACTCCGCCGCCGTCGGCGGGAGACGTCGAGACGGTGGACGGCGGAACCGTCGCTCCTGCGCCGGTTGCCGACGGCGGCTTGCGGCTGCGGCGCTACGTCGTGACCGAGCAGGTGACGGTGAGCGTTCCCGTCGCCCGCGAAGAAGTGCGGCTCGAACCAGAGTCGCCTACCGGATCGGCATCCGATGACGATGCCGGCACACCCCCCACGAACCGCTGACGCGGTCGTGACCCCCGAGAGAAGGAGATCCCCATGGGCATCGGAGATGACATGAAGCACAAGGCCGAAGAGCTGAAGGGCAAGGCCAAGGAGGGCGTCGGCAAGGCGACCGACGACAAGTCTCTCGAGTCAGAGGGCCACATGGACCAGGCCAAGGGCAAGGGCAAGCAGGCCGTCGATGACGTCAAGGACGCCTTCACCGACAAGTAACCCGCAACCACAAAGCGGCGACCGTCCCCCTCAGCGAGGGGCGGTCGCTTCTTCGTGTGCGCGCGCTGCCCGCAGGCCCACGCCGCGGCCGAGCCGGACTCAGCCGAGGCGGCCGAACCTTCGCCGCGGGCGAGCCGGGACTCAGTCGCGACGACCGAACCTCAGCCCCGGCGACCGAACCCCAGTCGCGACGACCCGGAACCTCAGTCGCGACGACCCGGAACCTCAGTCGCGACGGCCGGACCTCAGTCGCGACGACCGAACCCCGGCCGCGACGACCCGGACCTCAGTCGTGACGGCCGGACCCGCGCCGCGGGGGCTCCGAGCCTCACGCCGGGACGAAGTCGAACCGCTTGCGCGCCCCGCGCCTGGGCGTGCGGGCCGGGTCGACCCACGGCGGCGGGATGAACCACACGTCGGCCATGGTCCCCGACCCGTCGATGCGCACCTCGTAGCCGTTGTCGTGCACGCGATGATGGCACGAGTCGCAGAGCAGCACGCCGTTCGACAGGTCGGTGGGGCCGCCGTCGCGCAGCCACCATCGCAGGTGGTGCACCCGGGTCAGTCCTGGTGGGGCGCCGCACCCGGCGCATCCGCCGTCACGTTCGACGAGCGCCAGCTTCTGCGCCTTGGTGAAGAGCCTCTTCTTGCGGCCCCAGTCGAGGATCTCGCTCTTGCCGCCCAGGACGCACGGGATCACGGCGCCGCCGGCGGCCATGCGCCGCACCGTGCCGATCGAGACCGGCTGGGTCATGCCGTCGATGACGCCGCTGCCCGTGCCATTCTCGAGGTCGTCAAGCGATACCCGTACCACCACGGTCGCTCCCTCGAGGGGCAGATCCGTGTGCTCGCACCCGAGGGCATGCGCGCACAGTCGCGCTAGCGCGTCGGCCTGCAGCTGGGGGATAGACCGGCGCGCAGGATCGGCGTCGGGTGCGTCGCCGCTTCGCGGTGCGCGGAGGTCTGCCGTCACGAGCGCCTCGATCGCCGCCCGTACTGGAGCAGCGTGCTCGGGATCGAGCAACGCCGACAGCGAGGTCATGCCGTTGCGCTCTTCCCGAATGTGCAGGTACCGCTGCGAGCGCAGCTCGTCTTCACGGGGTTCGACGCCGTCGGGGTCGAGCCAGGCTTCGGCGGGCGCGATGACCTTCGCCAGCTGGTCGCCGGTCAGCCCGGGGGCTTGCTCGACCAGCATCCGCTCCGCGGCATCCGTCGCCTCGCGCCCCGCACGCATGACCACCTTGTCGAGCATGCTGATGATCGCGGAGGCTGCGGCCGAGCCGATACTCCCCGCCTCGACCGCGGACGCCACGTGCGGATGCCGCGCGGGCGCCCGCTCCCCCGAGAGCAGCAGCCGCGGCGCCGTCGCCTCACCGACCTGCACGAGCCGCGCCGCCTCACCGTTTGTCGACCCGGTCGTGGCCGCGATGAGCGCGGTGGGATTGCGGTAGCCCTGCGACTTGGCCAATCCGTCTGGCCCGAGCTCGGGACGCGACTGCCGCGCGATCTCGGCCGCGACCTGCGCATGCAAACCGTCGGTCAGCCGCCGCACTTTGCCGAGCGCATCGTTCAAGGCGACGAGCAACGAACCGGCCGCCCCCTCGATCGCGCCCTCCGGCCACCCTTCAGCGACAGCGGATGCCGCTTCTATCAGGCTCTGGAGGGGCTGGTTCATACGACTGATGATACTCCGGAAGCGCCCCGGAGTATAGAACATCTTTTCGCCTGTGGATAAGTCTGCAGCGGATTTCCGCCGATACCGACAGAGGACGGCTGTCTCGTAGATCCGCATTTACGTTCGGTTCCGCACACTCCAGCGCCGCCCCGTGAAGAGGTCAGCGACGCGGAAGTCCCGCCGCTGGGTGAGGGCGGCACGGGGTGCGCGCTACGCGCTCTTGGCTGTCAGCAGCAGCCGGTCGCCCGGGTGGATCAGGTGTGGGTGCGTCGGCGGGAGTTCCTTTCGGTTGATCAGGAACACGCTCCCGGTGCCGCCGGGCAATCATGTCGATCGGGTCGCCCTCAGCAACCACATACTCGGCGAGGATCCCCTCCGCGTCTGGGACGACACGAATACTCACTCGGGATGCCGAATACTCACTCGGCACCGCAAATACTCACTCGACGACGCGAATACTCACTCGACACCGCGAATACTCACTCGCGAGCCGGAAGCGGGAAAGGGAACGGGCCGGAGGGGCCCCGATACAGTGGCACGGCGCCCGTACCCGAACCGAAAGGTCGTCCGTGTTCGAGATCATCACCGTCTGCACCGGCAACATCTGCCGCTCACCGCTGGCTGAGCAGCTGCTGCGCACACGGCTGGCGGGGCTCCCCGGCAGCGTCAACAGCGGCGGCACCTACGACATGCGCGCGTCGGAGATGCCCGCCGAGGCCCAGCGCCTCGCCGCGCAGCACGGAGTACCCGCGGAGCTGTCGACCGAGCACCGTTCGCAGCTGCTGAACTCGCGCATGCTGACCACACCCGACCTCATCCTGGCCATGGCGCGCGAGCACCGCCGCGCCATCGTCGAACTCGCGCCGGCGCGCCTGCGCTCCACCTTCACCGTTCGCGAGTTCGCGCGACTGGCGAGGGACACCCCGGATGCCGAGATCATCGCGGCCGCCGACGCCGCGGGCCAGGACCCCTCGGCACGACTGCGCGCGGCGGTGGCCTCGGTCGCCGCGCACCGCGGCGTCTCGCTGCCCCCGGCCGACCCGGCCGACGACGACGTTATCGACCCGTACCGCCGCTCGTGGAACACCTACGAGCTGTCGGCTTCGCAGCTGGTGCCGGCCATCGACGAGGTCGTGCGGGTCGTTCGCCTGGCCGTCCCCGCCTGACCCGCAGCGCCCGACCGCGGCCCGCAGCGCACCCGCGCCGCCGGCTGGCGCCAGACGCACCCCGCAGCACCCACAGCGCCCGACGGCGCCAGAAGCGCCCAACCGCAGCAACCGAAGCGCCCACCCCCAGCGCCCGAAGCCGCCCCGCGCCGCGGGCTACCCGGCCGGCGCCTCGCCGGTGCCGGGGTCCGTCACCGGCGGGTCCGTGACCGGCGGGTCGACCGGACCGGGATCGGTCGGCGGCACACCCGGATCGGTCGGCGGCACACCCGGGTCGGTCGGCGGCACACCCGGGTCGACGTACCAATCCGAGCCGTCCGATCCACCCGAACCGCCAGACTCGGCGTCCTCCGCCGCCTCTTCCTCGGCCGCGATCTCATCGAGAGCGCGCTGGTTGTCCTCCCGCAGCGCGTCGACGAGCGGCGGCAGCACGAGCATCGCCTCGATGCCCAGCAGGCCTCCGGCCTGACCCGACGGCACCGCCGCGGCGGCAGCCGTGAGCGCGTCGCGGAAGCTCTGGTCGGCCTGGTCGTTCTCGGCGTTGACCGTCGCGGCCCACGCCGGGAACGTCGCGCCGAACGCAGCCACCTGCTCGACGAAGCGGTCCCGCAGATCGGTGACAGCACCCCGCAGGGCATGCATCCGCTCGGTGGGCTCCGCCATCTCGGCCGCCCGGGCCTGCACGTCGTCGATCGCCGCACCGACGTCGGCCAGCGAGTCCTCATCGATGGCGGGCCGGGAGTACGGGGCGGGCAGCTCCGGCAGCACGAGCGCGTCGAGCCCTGCCCGGTAGTCGGTCAGGGCCTGCATCGCCGCGGCCCGCGCGGGCTCGTCGGAGTATCCCTCCACCGCCACCAGGGCCGGCTCGAGGCGCGCGGCATCCTCCCGGCCGGCGGTGACGTCGGCCTCGATGCGCGTGGCCGTCGCCGAGAGGCTCTGCTGGGCGTTCACCAACGCGGCCTCGTCGGTGGCGAGCGACTGCAGGGCGTCGGCCGCAGGGCTGGCTGAAGCGAGCTGGATGCCGCCGAAGACCGCCGTCCCCGAAACGACCCCGACGGCGAGCACGGCGACGAGCACGCTCAGCCAGTCGGTGCGCTTGTGACCACGCGAACTCTTCTTCGCCTTGCCGCCACCGCCGCCGCCCGACAGCACCACCGGCGCCGCATCCGCCGCCGCGCTCTGCACCAGATCGACCAGACGCTGCGTGTCGTCGACCGGCGCCTGCGCCTGGCGCCGAGACCCCCCGACCCCGACCCCGTCGACGCCCCCGCCGCCGAGCATCTCGGCCAGGCCGGCATCGCTCGGCACCTCACGCGCGGCGGGCTCGAATTCGTCGCGAGTGGCCCGGTCGTCGTCGAACAGTCCAGCGAGAGTGCTCATGGGGTCCTTGCGGAAACGTGGGCTGCGGTCAGCCGAAAAGGAGAAAAGTGACAGGACAATTCGTGAAAGGATACCTCGCGCAGGATATATCACCCCCGAGGCAGGAGCGCCATGGACATTCACGACTATGCGCGCATCCTGCGCCGCAATCTCGTGCTCATCATCTCGCTGGCG
Organism: Microbacterium sp. zg-Y625; assembly: GCF_030246925.1. Taxonomy (NCBI): domain Bacteria; kingdom Bacillati; phylum Actinomycetota; class Actinomycetes; order Micrococcales; family Microbacteriaceae; genus Microbacterium; species Microbacterium jiangjiandongii. The sequence goes on along the minus strand of NZ_CP126740.1, from coordinate 498,673 downwards.
CTGATCGGCGTCTCCGGGGGTGCTCTCGTCGCATTGACGACACCGGCGCGCTATACCGCTTCGACGCAGCTTTACGTCTCGGTCGGCACCAATGGCGGCACCACGTCGGAAATGACTCAGGGCACCAATTTCGCGCGCCAGGCGGTGACCACCTACGTCAGCGTGATTCCCAGCGCCATCGTGCTCGATCCGGTAATCGAGCAATTGAACCTCGATGAATCGGCCGAAGAACTCGCTCACCAGGTGAGCGCGTCGGCGGGTCTCAACACCGTGGTCATCGACGTCACCGTGAACGACCCGAGCCCCGAGCAGGCCGCGCGCATCGCCAATGCCATCGGCGAGAGCTTCACCACCGTGGTCGCCGAGCAGCTCGAGGCCCCGACGGGCGATCGCCCCTCCCCCGTGCGCATCGAGACGCTGCAGCCGGCGCAGGTGCCCCTCAGCCCTTCTGCGCCCAACATGCGCCTGTCGCTCGCACTCGGCGGACTGCTGGGGCTCGCGGCGGGCGTGGGCATCGCGGTGCTGCGTGAGGTGCTCGACACCCGCATCCGCACGGTGAAGGACGTCGAGGAGATCACCGGCGCCCCGACCCTCGGCGGCATCGCCCTGGACCCCCAGGCCAAGACGCGCCCCCTCGTCGTCGCCGCGGCCGCCCGCGACCCGCGCGCCGAGGCCTACCGGACGCTCCGCACCAACGTGCAGTTCCTCGCCCTCGGTGGCGGCCCCGCGGCGTACGTCGTCACGAGCGCCGGGCCGAGCGAAGGAAAGTCGACCACCTCGGCCAACCTCGCCATCGCGTTCGCCGAGACCGGCGCCCGCGTCGCGCTGCTCGACGGGGATCTGCGCAAGCCCAAGGTGGCCGATTACTTCGGCATCGAGGGCGGGCTGGGGCTCGCCGACGTGCTGGTGGGCCGGGTCGCGGCATCCGACGTCATCCAGCGCTGGGGCCGCGGCACGCTGTTCCTGCTGCCGGCGGGCACGGTGCCGCCGAACCCGGCCGAGCTGCTCGGCTCACAGGCGATGGCCAAGCTCATGCGCGAGCTGAAGGCGGCGTTCGACGTGATCATCGTCGACGCCCCACCGACGCTGCTCGTGACGGATGCCGCTGTCGTCTCGCGACACACGAACGGGGCGATCGTGGTCGCCGCGGCCGGCTCGACGACCAAGCCGAGGCTGGCGAGCGCGGTGAAGAACGTCGAGGCCGTCGGCTCGAAGGTGCTCGGCACCGTCGTCACGATGGTGCCGACCGCCGGCGCCGACAAGACCGCCTACGGCACCTACGCCTACGCGGCGCAGTGAGCCCCGGCCGGTCGGGCGCGTCCCGGGCGGCCTGCGGCGCTGTGGAAGAATGACCCGAACCCGACCATCACACCCCTGGGAGACCACCGCGTGGAACTTCGCGATTACCTGCGCATCCTGCACAAGAACTGGATTCTGCTGCTGGTGCTGCTCATCGCAGGCCTCGCCGGCGGCGCCGGGTATGCCTTTCTGCAGACCCCGAAGTACGAGGCATCCACGCAGCTGTACGTGTCGGTGCGCACCGAGGGCGCGGCCACGGGCGACCTCGTGCAGGGCACGAACTTCGCCCGCCAGATGGTCACGAGCTACGTCGATGTGATCCCGACGAGCCTGGTGCTCGACCCGGTGATCGAAGAGCTCGAGCTCGACATCACAGCCGCCGAGCTCGCGGCGCAGGTGTCGGCCAGCACGCCTCTCAACACGGTGTTGATCGATGTCTCCGTCACCGATGAAGACCCCGAGCTGGCCGCCGCCATCGCAGACGCCACCGCCGCGAGCTTCGCGCAGGCCGTGCAGACGACGCTCGAGAAGCCGCAGGCCGTCGACGCCGTCAGCCCGGTGCAGATCACGATCACGCAGCCGGCTACGGTACCCGCCGCTCCCACCAGCCCGAACGTGCCGCTGCTCATCGCCCTCGGCGCCCTGCTCGGCCTGGCCGCCGGCGTCGCTCTGGCCGTGCTGCGCACGGTGCTCGACACCCGCATCCACACGCTGCACGACATCGAGGCGCTCACCGACAAGCCTCTGCTCGGCGGCATCGCGTTCGACCCCGAGGCTCCCAAGCGGCCCCTCATCGTGCACGCCGACCCCCGCAGCCCCCGCGCGGAGTCATTCCGCACCCTGCGCACCAACCTGCAGTTCCTCGACGTCGAAGACGGGCCGCGCAGCTTCGTCGTGTCGAGCGCCGGCCCCGGCGAGGGCAAGTCGACCACCACCGCGAACCTCGCGATCGCCCTGGCCGAGACGGGCGCACGGGTCGCGCTGCTCGACGGCGACCTGCGGCTCCCCCGCGTCGCCGACTATATGGGCCTTGAGGGCGGCGTCGGCATGACCGACGTGCTCATCGGCCGCGTGCAGCTGACCGACGCGCTGCAGAAGTGGGGCGCGAACCAGCTGTTCGTGCTCACGAGCGGCCCCGTGCCCCCGAACCCCAGCGAGCTGCTGGGCTCTGCGGCGATGGACCACCTTCTCGCCGCCCTCACCGAGCACTTCGACTACGTTCTCATCGATGCCCCGCCGCTGCTGCTGGTCACCGACGCCGCCGTGCTGAGCAAGAAGACCCGTGGCGTGATCCTCGCGGCTGCATCGGGCAAGACCAAGAAGCAGGACCTCTCCGGAGCCGTGCGCTCCCTCGAGACGGCCGGCGGCAACCTGCTCGGTGTCGTCGTGACGATGCTGCCGACCAAGGGCCCCGACAGCTACGGCTACGGCTCGTACACCTACGGCTCGACCCACCACCACGAGCAGGCGCCGGTCGAGCTCACGCGGGCCGAGGCCAAGGAACGGCGTGCCCGCCGCCGGGCCGCCGAGAAGACCACGGCCGGCCAGAACGCCTGACCGCCGTCCGAGGGCCGGTCAGGGCGCGCAGACGACGAACGGCAGCGCGGTCACGACCGGCTCTTCGCACGCGGCGGGGTCCGTCGTCAGCACCGCGTAGCCCGCGATGTTCTCAGGCGGCGCGTCGGTGAGCGCCACGTGGGAGCCCGCGAGCACGACCAGACTGACGGGCCCGCCCCACTGGGTGGCGATCCACTCGGCGTCGGCGACGGCGATCTCCGCCGCGATGGCGCGTTGGTGTGCGAGCACCGCGCCGTCGGATGCCAGCGCTTCGCGCGCCGCCGACACGGCCTGCGCCGCCGGCACGGTCGCGACGAGCACCGCGGCGAGGCCGATCGCGCCTCGCACCAGCCAGACCCGCGCGCCTCGCGGCGCAACGGCGGTGTCCCCGGGTGACGGGGCAGAGCGGCGCCCCTCTGCCGCGCGCCACAGCACCCCCAGGGCGGGCACGACGAACGCGAAGAGCACCGGCACGAAGGCCAGCAGGCCCGGGGCGGGGTGACGCACCCACAGCGGCGTGTGCATCGCGGTCGCCCACCAGCCGACGAACGTGAGCGCACCGACCACCGCTGCGACCAGCAGCGGCGCGGTGTCACGCACGCGGGCGCCGGCACCCACGCGCACGGATCCGAACTCGGGAACCCGGCGCACCACCACGACTGCCGCGGCGATGAGCAATACGACCGCGATCGCCGTCGCCGCCGCGACGGCGGCGGGAAGATGCCACGACGCCGACAGCGTCGCCAGCTTCTCGGGAACGGAGGTCGTGACTCCGGGCTGCCCGCCGTTGCGCACGAAGCCCACAGTGCTGCGCAGGTGCTGCCAGAAACCGGCCGGTCCGAGGGCGATCAGCGCGCAGAGCTCGACGATCGCGGTGGGCACAAGCGCGAGCACCGCCGGCAGCACGACGGCATGCAGGCGCCGCATCAGCGGGATGCCGGGCAGACTCAGCAGCATGGCCAGCACGAGGGCGGGAGCCGCCAGCAGCGAGATGTACTTGGTCTGGATCGCGAGGCCGAAGAGCAGCCCCGCGAGCCAGGGCCTGCGCTGCACCACCACCAGGGCCCAGGCGAGCAGGGCCGCCGCCGGCACCTCGCCGAGGATGTCTGCGGGACCCTGGATCGGCGACGGCGGCGCCGCGGCGTCGAAGGCGAGCGGAACCGTGACCGCCAGCAGGCCCGCCCAGCGACCGCCGACGCGGCGCCCAAGCAGCCAGACGGCAGCGAGCAGAGCGAGGTAGAACGCCGCCGGCACCAGGCGCGCCCCCACGACCAGGTCGACCCCGAAGGCCAGCACCGCCGCGATCGGCAGCAGCACCACCGGACCCGTCGAGATGCGCGCGTCGAAGGGCGTCAGGGTGCTGCCCGAGAGGGTGCCGTCGCTCGTGTAGCCGAGCCCCGCGAGCAGGTTGAGAGGCACGGTCAGGTTGAACGCCTCGTCCTCCCAGAGCGGGTTGACGGTGACGCTCTGCCACAGCACGACCAGGTGCGCCCCGGCGAGCAGGGCGGCCAGCAGCCAGAAGGCCACATCGGTCAGTCGTCGCAGCGTCGTCATGCCGCATCCGCGACGCGCGACCGCAGGTCCGCGGATGCCGTGCGCAGCGCCAGCATCGGGGCCGACGGTCGCAGCGACAGCCGCCAGAGCTCCCCCAGGGCATGACGTACGAACGAGCGCAGGCGCTTGGGTGGCAGTTTCGGCTGCCCGTTGCCGCCCCACATGGTGCCGACGGTCTCTCCGCCGCGGCGCGGCAGGCTGCGCACGGGCACAGAGGTCACCCGCAGCCCGCACCGGGCCTCGGCGAGCGAGAAGTGCACGTGCGGCACGATGGCATCCGCCCCGACGGCGTCGATGAGCTGCTGCAGCACCTGGGGCCGGTAGGCACGCAGCGGGGTGTTGATGTCGGGCACGCCGCGCCCTGCGAACGGACGCACGGCGACGCGCAGCCCGAAGCTCAGCGCACGGCGGAACCACGGGTCTTCGCGGCCGCGGCGCACCCCGTGCACCACGTCGGCACCGGTCGCCTCGAGTGCGCCGAGCACGCGGGCGATGTCGTTCCCTGCGAACTGCCCGTCGCCGTCGACGTGTACGACGACGTCGGGCGAGAGCTGCAACCCGGCCACGTACGCGGCGAGCGCCGTGGGTCCGTGCCCGCGGTTGCGGGTCTGCGTCTGCACCTGCACGCGGTCGAGTCCGAGACCCGCGACGACGGCAGCCGTCGCGTCGGTGGAACGGTCGTCGGCGACGACGATGTCGAGCTCCGACGCGAGCGGGGCGAGGTGCTCATGGATCTCGAGCAGGAATTCGGCGATGCCCGCGGCCTCGTTGTACGCGGGCATGACGACGGCGATGCGCTGAAAACTCACGTCGCGATCTCCCGGGCTGGTCGCTGTTCGGTGCCACTCGGGCAATCCCTGTAGCGTAGTCGAATCATGTCGCTCCCCCCGCGCGCGAAGCGCCTCGTCGCGCTCGGCACCCGGTTTCTCACCGTGGGCGCGATCAGCACCGTCATCGAGATCACCGTCTTCAACCTGCTGCTCGTGGGCTTCGGGTGGGATGCCGTCAGCGCCAAGGTCGTCGCCTCGCTCGTGGCTCTCATCAACGCGTACTTCGGCAACCGCCAGTGGACCTTCCGCCACCGCGCGCGACGCCGCCGCTGGCTGGAGGTGGCCCTCTTCGTCGGCGTCAACGCGATCTGCACCGTGCTCGGCGCGGTCATCGTGTGGCTCGGAGTGGATGCCGCCGCGGCGATGCTCGAACGACAGCCCGGCGCCCTCGTGGTCAACGTGATCAACCTGGCGAGCATCGTGGTCGTGGTCATCGCGCGCTTCGGCTTCTACCACGGCGTCGTCTTCCGCGTCGCGCCGCAGAAGAGCGCGGCTACTGAGCCGCGCACCCCGGCGCCTCGATCGTGACCGGTGTCTCGCGCACCATCGGGGTGTGCCAGACGTCCACCGGCCCGTAGTCGGCGCCCGCCGTTCCCGAGAACACCGCCGTGACGGCGTGCGTCGACGCGGGGTCGTTGATCACGTTGATCTTGACCGCCGGCCGGCCGAGGTGCTCGACGGGCGCCGCCGCAACCGGCACGCCGTCGACGGAGGCCGACACGAAGGTCGCGCCCACCGGACCGTAAAGGACGAGATCGGTGCTGATTACGCCCTTCGGGAAGAAGCGCCCGGGCGAGATGTAGCGGGCGAGACCCCGAACCTGATCGGGCTGCAGCGTCGACGTGAGCGATGACGTCACGGTGAACGTGGGCGCCACGTCGGCGGCCACCGTGCACGCATCGGTCGCCACCGTGACCGCGGTGTCCATGTAGTAGTTGAGCTTGCCCTCGGTGATGTCATTGACATACGAACCGATGAGCGTGGTCTCGGAGTTATCTGTGGGCAGCGCGCCGGTCAGGCGGGTGCCGGCGATGAGCTCGGCTTCGGCCGGCGAGGTCGGCACGTAGAGTAGCCGCCCCTCATCGATGGCGCGCGTCGCCTGCTCGATGAGCTGGCGCGGGTTAGAGACGGACGTGAGCGCGTCGAAAATCGCTCCCGCTGCGACCGCGAAGTAGGCATCCTGCATCCTCGGGTCGGGGAAGCGGGAATAGACCTCGTTCAGCAGATTCGCCACCACGGTATTCGACTCGAGCGCGTCGCCGTTGGGCAGGCTCACTGGACCGGTCGCCGCCATGAGGTAGCTGAGGGCGACGGGATCGATGGAGACGGTGCCGTCGATCGGTGTGCCGAACCGCTCCGCCCAGAATGCCCCCATGATCCGCGCCGACTCCGCGAAGTCGGGCGTCATCGTGACGTCCTGCATATACCGGCCCACCTTGTCGCCGTAGAGGGCAACGGTTGCCGGGTCGAGCTCTGCGACCGGGTTCGGCCGGCCGTTCACGAAGTCCTGGCTCGATGCCTGCTGAGCGATGGAGATGTCGCCGTTGTCGACATGCAACATGACGAGCGCAGCGGGGTTACCACCGGTCCCCCGGGATTCAGCGTTGTTCTGTACGAGCACCAAGTAATTGCGAGGACCCTCGGCGCCCAGCATGCCGGGCAGCACGGCAAGCGCCTGCTGAGCGGGTGCGATGAGCGGCTCGATCTGGGCGACCACACGATCGAGCTGGTCGACACCGGATGCCACCTGGTCGACGATGCTGCTGCGGTCGATGCCGTCGATGGTGGCACGGGCGTCGGCGACAGCAGTGGCGGCTTGATCGACCAGCTCGGATGCCTGGGTGAGCATCGCGGTGTCGATGCGTCCCCCCGCGGGGGCCAGACCGTCGAGGTTCATCTGCGATGCGGGGAGGGCTGCCCGCACGACCAGGTCGTTGATCGTCGCGGCGACGTCGCGCACGACGACGAGGTTCGGTCCCACGACAGGAAGTCCCTCTGCGAAGCGCCAGAGTTCGCCGTCTGCCTGCGCGCGCGCTACACCCGTGAGTTCCTGCAGCTGCGCCACGGTCTGCTGGGCAGCCGTAGCATCTCCGGCGAGGATCTGGTCCTTCGCGGCGCTGGCGAGCGGAACGGCGCTCTGCAGCGCGTCGCGGGCAGCAAACGCCCGGTCAGCAAGCGTCTTTGCTACCAAAGCGCCACCCGCCATGAGGGCGATGAGAATGAGGGCCGAGATCGTCAGAACCCAGAATCTGGTGCTGCGGATTTGGGGTCGCGGTTGCTCGGTTGACACCGCCACAGTCTAGGACGTGTCTTTGAACTGCATTTTCATTGGCTATGTTGTAGAGGGGGACTAATTCATGACGACGAAGTGCACGGCGGTGGGGCCCGGTTGCCCCCGATACGACCGGAATTCACGGCAATGACGACGACGTTCATTGGTACGCAAGACGCGACCGAACTCGATTCCGTGGATCCCACCGCGACTCCACCTACCGTCAAGAATTGGCGGCCGGCCTACGCCAGGCGCCTCATCCTCAGTGACCTCCTGGTGCTGATCGTCGTCGTGTTTGGCGCGCAGGTCGTCTGGTTCGGTATGGGAAACGCTGAGGTCGCTATGCGCGATGACCTGCGAATCTCAGAGTTGTCGTACTGGGCGTTCTCCACCGTGCTGGTGCTCGCCTGGATGTGGGGGCTCAGCCTGATCGACTCCCGCAGCCATCGCGTCGTCGGGACCGGAATGGCGGAGTACCGCCGCGTCGTCGATTGCAGTGTTCGACTGTTCGGCTACGTCGCGATCATCGGTTTCCTCCTCCGGATTGACGTCGCGCGGGGATTCCTTCTCATCAGCCTGCCCGTCGGGATCGTTGCTCTGGTGCTCGAGCGGTGGCTCTGGCGCCGGTGGATCAACACCCGGCGTCGGCGCGGCGAGTATTCTGCCCGCGTGTTGCTCGTGGGCTCGGAGCGGAGCGTCGCCGAGATCGCAAACGAGCTGCGGCGCACGCCCGAGGCCGGATACCTGGTCGTTGGTGCCTGCGTGCCCACTGGAAAAGTTGCCGACACCATACCGGGCACCTCGATTCCCATCATGGGAGCGGTCAGTACCATCGACCGCGCGCTTGCCGTCACCGGGGCCGACACCGTGGCTGTTACCAGCACAGACGACCTCCCGGCCCGCAAGGTGAAGGAGATCTCCTGGAGCCTCGAAGCCGGGCGCCAGCACCTGGTGCTCGCACCGAGCATCATCGACATCGCGGGCCCGCGTCTGCACACCAGGCCCGTCGCGGGCCTCCCGCTGATCCACGTCGAGACGCCACGCTTCAGCGGCGGTCAGTTGTTCGCCAAGCGGATGGTAGATCTGCTCCTGAGCCTCGGGGCCCTGATCATACTCAGCCCGGTTCTGCTCTTCCTCGCCCTCGCCGTCCGACTCTCCTCACCCGGGCCGGTGCTCTTTCAGCAGACCAGAGTCGGACTGCGCGGTCGCGAGTTCACCATGTTGAAATTCCGGACGATGGTCGCGAACGCTGAGGATCTCCTCCCCGAACTCGTTACGGGGCGACGGGACGCGGGCAACGAGGTGCTCTTCAAAATGAGTGACGATCCGCGAGTTACGCGAGTGGGTCGCGTCATGCGCAGATTCAGCCTCGATGAACTGCCGCAGCTACTGAACGTCGTCGGAGGATCAATGTCCCTCGTAGGCCCGCGACCGCCTCTTCCCAGCGAAGTAGAGAAGTATGCCGACCATGTCCATCGGCGCTTCCTCGCGAAGCCTGGCATAACAGGCGCTTGGCAGGTAGGTGGCCGGTCAACGCTCTCGTGGGAGGAATCCGTGCGACTCGATCTTTCCTACGTAGAGAACTGGAGCCTTCTCGGCGACCTCCTAATCCTCTTGAAAACGATTCGGGCCGTGATCGCGCCGGGCGCGACCGCTCACTGACCGTTCCTACCAGGGCCGAGCAATGCCTCTTCACAGGGTGGTAAATCAACGACGCCACGCACTCATGACAACCGTTGTGATGGCTCGCATGGCAGCAATTTCGGTCCCACGCTCTCCGACGCGGCGCCTATCCGCCATCAACAGACTTGAGCACTTGACCATTCCCGCCGACTGGCGAAAGCGACATACGATTCACGACACCGCAGATTCCAAAATACGGCGAGCCCGGCGTACGTTATATAGGAAGGTCCCGAGTTCCCCACAAATCCTCACCCCCCGCCGCGAGGGATCCTCGGAGGTGACAGCACCAACCGACGCGCAACCCGCGCGACTCCCCCATCACCGAATCCTCGACATCGCCCCACAGCGCGTGGATTGTGCGCCACCGGCGGGGCTTCGACTTGATCACCACCCTTGACGCTCACAGAGAGATACCCAGAGATGACGTCCCTCGCTTCTACACAACCAGGGAGCATGTCGATCGATACGTTCGACGTAACCGTTTCCCCCCTGACTGTGGATGGGGCCGTCGACGCAATCATTGCGGCCGCGAGCGGCACCTCCGCCACGCTGATCGCCGCGCACAACCTGCACAGCGTTTATGTACTCCATACCAACGATGCATTTCGGCGTTTCTACGACAGCGCTGACTACACACTGATCGACGGTTGGCCGATACTGTCCGCACTTAATCGCACACGATCACGAAGCGGGCTCCCGAAGTTGGGAACTGAATTCCGCATCGGCTCGACGGATTGGATCCCAGAAGCGATCCGCTCCGAACATATATCTCGCGTGCTTGTGGTTGGCGCTTCTCGCGAGTCTAACGAGGGGTTCATCCGGCGCGCCTCGACCGACAACCGCGGGATAGAGTTTTTAGGGATCCCCGGCCACCCCTGGCGACCACATCGACTCCCTGAGCTCGTAGAAGAGGCGAAAGAGTTCGGCCCGCAACTGACCATCGTCGGCATGGGAATGCCCCTCCAAGAGGAGGTCGCGCTAGCACTACGATCCGGCGGAGTGATGGGAGCCATCGCCACCGTTGGAGGCGCGATAGATCAGCTTTCCGGAGCCCAAGGACATGCGCCGCGCTGGACCGGACGCCTGAAGATCGAGTGGCTCTGGCGTCTGGCGTGTGATCCTCGCCGGCTCGCGAGTAGGTATCTGGTGGAACCCCTTGACCTGCTACGTGTGCTTTACCGTCGAAAACGAGCAATCCAATGAGAGTGGCGGCAGTAATCCCGACCATCGGGCGGCCCGAGTTAGTCCGCGCGGTAAGGTCCGCGCTGGACCAGTCCGTGCCCGTCTGGCCCGTCGTCGTGCTCGATCGCCCCTGGCTCCAACGGGAAGTGAACGAGCAACTGCGGGATCTCCCCCACGAGCTTGTCCTTACGACAGGCGCCGTCGGCGGGGCCTCAGCACGCAATCTAGGCGTGCGCAGTGCGCGCGCCGACGTGATCGGTTTCCTCGATGATGACGACGAGTGGCTTCCGGACAAAACTTTCCAACAACTAGAGCTCCTAAAGAAATCGCCTCGGGCGATCGCAACCAGCCGCGCCCGACTGATAGGTCGGAAAGAGCGCATAGTTCCTGAGCGACCATATGTGAGCGGGCAACCGATTGCCGACTATTTGCTTGACCGCTCATCGATCACCCTTCGCAAGAACTTCATGCAAAGCTCAACCCTGCTCATTCCTCGACAGACAGCCATCAATGTTCCCTGGCGGGACGAGCTTCCTCGGCACCAAGACTGGACATTGCTCATCGACCTTGTAGCCCAGCGCATGGAAGTGATGACGCATCCGGATCCTCTTGTGAACGTCTACCAGGGATCCACAGCCTCCGTCTCACGTTCCAAGGACTGGCGTGCCAGCGAAGCATGGTTAAACACTTTCGGCGCGAAAGCATCGCCAAAATCCAGAGCTGACTTCCTCTGCTCCGTCGTTGTACGTTCTGCTATCGCCGCGGGCGACTACAGGCAGGCTCTGCACATCCTAAAACGCGCGATTGCACTCCGCCCACATTTGTCTGCGCTCCTCGTGGCAGTCTCGGAAGTGGCACGCCGCGGATGAGCCCAAGCATCACCGAAATCGACCGTCGATTTCGAGACCGTTCCCGTTGCGCTACCGATGGCCTGCCAACCCGCACCCCCAACCGCGCGGCAGCCTCTGGCCGCAGTATACCGACACTGCGGCGCTTGCCGGATGTGAAATCCGGACCCCGCACATTGCATCATTGAGAATAGAGGACCCGAATGCTATTCGTCACAATAACTAGCCAGCGAGATAACCTGGGGGATTCCCTTCTGCGCCGCCCGCTAATTCGAGCCGCGCAAACGGGTGGCGCATGTCACGTCTTCGTTGGCCGAGGCGCCTCCGACTGGACAAACCTAGGCTTGAGGACAATAGATACGCTTTACACGAGCCGCCGTCGTTGGCTTGGGGCCCTGTTCCGAAGCGCGTTGAGCCAGAGGACGTCCCTTTTCCTGAATGCAGGAGAGCTACTGCCGGACCTCCGGTTTCGCGTCACCCGTGCACTCATGGCGCCAGCAATTGGACTCGTCAAGCTGCGCGGTGGCGCGGTCATCCACGCTGGCTTCGGGTTGCGAGACCCCGGGGGGAAAGTTCCATTTGCCGCCAAGGCAACCATACGGGCGAGTGACCTTGTGTCGTGGCGTGATGAAGCTTCGCGTCATGCGGTCGGGATTGGGACGGTGTGCCCGGACTGGGCGATGGGAGAGGGGCCGCCCGTCGAAGTTGTAGCCGAACGCCAGTACGAGGTCAGGACCAGCCGAGTACTCGCGCTGAGCATCCGCGGCGACCGGCCCATCCCATCGGACGAGTGGGTAGAAACTGTTCGACGCACCGCAGCCAACGATCTGCAGGCTCGAATCGTTGTGGTTTGTCAGGTGCGACGCGACGCGGTGCGGGCCGAGTGGCTCGCAAGGCAACTCGACGCGCAACTGATTGCTTGGCCAGATAGCGCAACGCACGCCGATCAGGAAAGAGCCGTACGCGCGGCATACTCGAAAGCGACGTGGGTGGCGTCGGACCGGCTTCACTCCGTGGTCATGGCCGTCACGGAAGGTGCGATCCCGCTCGATCTCGTTCCAGATTCGTCGCGGAAGGTCTCGCGTGCGCTCGCGGTCGCTGATCTCACCCTCCTTCCTGCGAGGCACGCTTCAGCCCGCATCGATGCAGATCAGGCGCAGGTTCTGAATTCGCTTCGTTCCGCGCGGAGCCGACTAGACGATCTCGCATGCGCAATCGCTGCGCGCGTCTCGGGCGAGCGTGCTACGCCTTTGCGGGTGCTCCACACAGTCTCAGCGCCAGACCACACAACACGTTATGCCCGGCACATGGCCGCTACCGAGGACTTCGGGATTAGGCCGCTGTTTCTCGGCTGGCCTCGCGCGCTCTTTGGCCGCTACGAGGCGCTGCACGTTCACTGGCCTGAACACTTCGTGCCCGCAGGCTCCTCGCCCCGAGAGCGGGCTGTGCGCCTGCTGGCACGGATAGTCATCAGACGTGTTCGACGCCGCAGAATCCCTGTTATCCGTACCCTTCACAACGTCACTCCACATCGTCCCGTGACCCGGGACTGGGGAGCCACCCTTAGGTCCGCGCTCGACATGCTCACTACTGCCGAAATCCACCTCGTCCCAGGAGACCCTAAAGTCTCAGAGGGCACCGTCCACCTGATTCCTCACGGGAGCTACCGAGAGCCATATGCCGACGTTCCGACGCAGTCTGCGGTGCCGGGTCGCGCGTTGCACTTTGGCCGATTGGAGCAATACAAGGGCGTTCCGGAACTTCTTGGCGCTATGCACGCATCGCGCATCGAAGAACTCCGGATCGTAGGCGCTCCGACCGACCAGCGCGTGGCTCAAGCGGTTCGGGACGCCGCTGCCTCGGACAATAGGATCTCCTACCAGTTCGGGTTTGTGCCCGACGAGGACCTGGCTGTCGAGATCAGCCGGTCCTCCCTGTGCGTCTTCCCATACCGAGAACTTCATAGTTCTGGTGCCGTACTCGTTGCCCTTTCACTGAATCGGCCAATTTTGGTACCCCTCACTGCCACCACAGTCGCACTTCAGCAGGAGGTAGGAGACGAATGGGTGCGCATATATCGCCAGTTCGACAGCAGCGAACTCGATGCGGCGCTGGAATGGTCTTTACATGCGCGTAAAACCTCGCGACCGAATCTGGATGAACGCAGCTGGCAGCGCATACGAGACCAGCACGGGAATGTACTCCGGTCTGCAGTGGCCGAGCGAACCGCTCTGTAAGGGCGCGCCGATGACCTCTTACATACTTACTTATCTTGACTACAGCGAACTCAGATTCGTCAGGGATCAGTTCCGTGCAGGAGAGCCTGAGATTGTGAGCGCAGTTACGGAGCTAACGCGCGAAGCAGACAGCCTGCTCGGCATCCCGCCCGCATCTGTGACAGATAAGACTGCCCTCGCCGCATCGGGCAATCCTCACGACTTCTATGCGATCGGCGGATACTCCTGGCCCAACCCCGAGACGCCCGACGGTCTGCCTTACCAGTATCGCGACAGCGAGACGAACCCAGAGGCACTCAACTCGACGGCTTTCGATAAGGGACGCTACGAGGACATGACCGCGCGCGTGGCGACACTCGGGCTCGCCTACTTCTACACCTCGGACACGCGGTACTCGACTCACGCCACGAGGCTGCTTCGCGCATGGTTCATCGACCCGACAACGCGGATGAACCCGCACTTCCGCTATGCGGCTGCGCGGCCGGGTGTTTGGGACGGGCACTTCACGGGCACAATCGAAGGCGTATTTCTCATCGAGATGCTGGACTACGTCGCACTTATCGGGGACTCGTCCGAGTGGACTTCTTCTGACGATGAAGCCCTCCGGTCTTGGTTCCGAGAGCTCAGCGACTGGCTCGCTCACAGCCCCTTCGGACGGCGCGAGATATTCTCGACGAACAATCACGGCTCTTATCTGCTCGCGCAGATTCTCGCGTTCGCTACATATGGCCGGGAATACGAGAGAGCGCGGCGGGTGATTCCGTTGGCCCGCCGCGAGTTGCGCCGCCAGATCCGTCCAGACGGCAGCATGCCATTGGAGATCGACCGCGCGGATGGATGGTTTTACTCCGTGTATGGGTTGCGGGCGTTCACAGTGCTCGCACGACTAGCCGAGCACTATGGTGAGAACCTGTGGAATAGGGGCGCTCTAGCTCAGGCCTGCGCATCGTTGGCTCCGTACCTGACTGGAGCCACTGCCTGGACCTTTACCCGAGGGCATAAACCGTGGGAGCACGACGCAATTCAGCTGTATCACCTCGCCGCTCGCGCGTACCGATCTGCCGACCTACTTTCTACGGCGATGACAATCGCGAACGAATCATCCGAGCCTTTGCGGGATCAGACGCTACTCGGGCTGCCCGCAACAGACGTAACTGGCGGCCACAAGCGAATTCCCCTGGCTCAGCATTGGACGCACGCTTCCTTGCCCAAACGTGGACCTGTCTCCGCAGGATCAAAGCTCACCGCGCGTGCACTGGGAGCCCTCTGCGCGCGCGGTCTATGGCCAGGCAGGGCGCTGCCATGACCAGAGCCAGCTCCATTTTCCCGTCCCGAGAGATTCGAGCGCGGAGTTGAGTCGTCCACATACTGCGGCTGGCGGAATCGGCGGCTCCGCGTCACGCGGAGTGAGGGCTACGGCCATCGGACAACTTGTCGCGATTGCGACTCAGTTGCTCAGCGTGGTAGTCCTTGCTCGCCTCCTGAGCCCTGAGGATTACGGCCTGCTCGCCATGGTAATGGCAATCGTCGTGATCGGGGAGGTGATCCGCGAATTCGGGCTCGCGAGCGCTGCCATTCAGGCACCAGATCTACCGAGACAACACCGTACGAACCTCTTCTGGTGGAACACGGGCCTCGGTGGCATGTGTGCGCTTGCGCTCTTCCTATGCGCGCCACTTATTGCGGACTTTTACCACGAACCGCGCATCACAGAGATTGCACAGGCTCTCTCGCTTACCTTCCTACTCGGTGGCGTGACCACCCAGCCGAAGGCACACCTGGCAAGAGATCTGCGATTTGGTGCTTTGGCCCTCACGGACGTGCTACCCGGCGCGCTGGGCCTAGCAGGCGCGATAGTCGCCGCGCTCTTGGGCTGGGGGGTATGGGCGCTTGTAGCGCAACGGTTGATCATCGCGATCTCGATGCTCGTGCTCGCGGTCTCCTTCGACCGCTGGCTACCCGGGCTTCCACGCCGCAGTGAGGGAATGCGACCTCTGCTGCGCTATGGACTTAATCTCGTGGGGACACAGCTCGTTTCCGGCACGAGCCGGAACGTGGACTACATTGTGATGGGTCACCGATTCGGAGCGGAAGCCACAGGCCTATACAGTCGCGCGTTCGAACTCGTGATCAACACGCTCAATCAGATAAATGCCCCTTCCACGAAGGTAGCGGTCCCGATACTTTCCCGCCTCCAGCATGATGAGGCTCGGTTCACCAGCTTCCTCTTGCGCGGTCAACGCACGCTCCTCTTCGTTATCATCCCAATACTGGGGGTGGGCGCGACGCTTGCCGAACCTCTCGTTCAACTCGCTCTCGGCCCACAATGGTCGGCTGTTGTTCCATTCGTGCAAGCGCTGGCTGTCGTGGCAGCAACCGACAAGATCCTCGGCTACGCAACATGGTGGTACGCCCTCTCGCGGGCGAAGACGGACGTCACGTTCAAGGTGACCGTCGTGAAATCGGTCCTCCTGATCACCGGGATCATCGTTGGGTCAGCGTCTGGGCCGCTTGGAGTTGCTTGGGGCTACGCAGCGGCCACGACCCTCGGGTGGCTAGCCGATCTCGCGATGTATCGGTGGCTTGCTGATGCGCCATCAGGCAAGCTATTTACCAACGCTCTTGTCGCGCTGTTCATGAACGCGATCCCGGTCGCTGGCACCCTCGCGGCTGCGCACTGGCTATCTGATTTACATGCACTGGCGTACCTTCTGGCCGGGCTCGGCACGTATTTTGCTCTATGGCTTTCGGTTTGCCTTTCGGTTCCAGCCTTCCGCACTGAAATGTCCGACGCAATCCGACTGATCCGCCGCCTAAAGAGGTGATCGCTGAACAAAGGCCGGCACCCACGATCCGGTACAGGGCCGGGCCTTTGAACAGGGAGATCGGCGCGTTTCCTGACGACCTAGACTGGGCCCCGGCGAATCGGAGGCGTGCATGCCGTGCCGCGCCGTTTACCACCCTTCACACCGGGCCTCTGCCTGTCGCAGGGAGGCGGCGCTACGGCGAGCGGAGCGACGCGCCGGTTAGCATGGGCACATGACCTCTCCTTCGAACTCTTCGACTCAAGGAGAGGGCGCCATAAAGCGCTGGCGAATCGCGCTGGTGGGTTTTGCATTCGTCCTCGCGTCGTCACCAGTTGTGTTCCGAGACCACCCCGAGTGGCTGAGCTTCGCGCTGTGCGGCCTCGCCGTCATGGTGCTGTGCACCGCCGGGCGGGGCACTAAGGTCACAGCTGGCCTGGCCATCTTCGTCACGTGGGCCGCCCTCAGCGCAATATGGTCATCGGATCAGGTCGGCACCGCGATCGATCTAGCAACGCTCGCAGCATCAGTCGTCATCGGCTTCGCGTTCGCGGGGTTCGGCGCACGAATCGTCGCGCAGGGGCTCCTGGTGGGGAGTGCGACATCGACCGGGGTCAGCCTGCTGCTGGGGATCATTGCACCCAGCTACGGACGTTCGGATGAGTTCGGCGGCGCGCTCACCGGCATTTATGCACACCGCAATTTGTTAGCGTCCGTCGCGGTCATTTGCCTGGCACTGATCGTGGCAAGAATGATGAATGCTTCGACCGCAAAGGAGAGATGGGGCCTGGCGCTACTGTCGACAGTCGTCCTGGCGACCATCGCCGCGACGAACAGCAGTTCGGCCATCGTTATCGCGGCTGTTGTGGTGATCGGCGGCGCATTCGTCCGGTTTGGCGGGTTGCTAGGGCCTCTGGGACGGCTCGGGCTTCTCCCTCTCCTCTCGGTGCTAATCGGGGGCTTCGGTCTGCCGATGCTCATCCAGTCCGTGCCTGAAATCACTGCGAGCGTCGGTCGAGACACAACGTTGACCGGGCGGACGGCAATTTGGAACATCGTGTTGTCCCTAACCGCAGAGCGGCCACTTGTCGGCTACGGATGGGGCGGCGTATGGCGCGGTGAAGTCGGCGACTTCGTCCGTTACGCCTTCGGCTGGAACACAGCTAGATCGGCCCACAGCGGGTTCTTCGATGTGCTGCTCCAGCTTGGCTGGGTGGGGGCCCTAGTTATGGCTGGCGCAGCGCTCGCCGCCGCCATCCGCTCGGTGAAGCTGAGCGTAGCGTCGCCTGAGTTCTCCTGGCTGGTGCTCGTGCTCATCGCGCTCTTCGTCAACAGCTTGTCGGAATCGTTGCTGACCCGCCCACTCGGCACCTTGCTCCTAGCGGCGATCGCCGCCGTCTCCCTAGTGGAGCTGCGCCGGCGGACGATAGAGCCTCCGGTATTCGGCGGGCGAGGGGCGTCGGCAGGCTCTGATATGCCGCAGCTAGCCCGGCGACCATAAGCGCCGCGACGTCGACCGCCCCGCCATCGTAGATGCGGTTTTCCGGATTTCATGGCCCGAGTCGCGAGCGGCGCACCGACTTGCTCATGGCCCCGAGGCTCTTACGAATGGCCCGCGCTTACTTGATAGCCGCTCCGTGATCCCGTGGGGCGGTAGTCGCCCGCCAGTGCTTGACTTGATCGCCACCTGTCATAGGAATTGCCCGGGGATGTTGCACCCTCCCCGTATCGGCATCGGCATCGGCATCGGCATCGGACGGGGAGTCGGGCATGCTCTGGTAGGAAGGGAGGTGCGGACACGGCCTTTTCGGATCTGAGGCCGGCACTTTTTTCCGCCGCCCGCCCCTTCCTGAGGAGTCTCATGCGTCTGTCTGTCATCGGTTGCGGTTACCTCGGCGCGGTCCACGCGGCGGCGATGGCATCCATCGGCCACGAGGTGGTCGGTATCGACGTCGACGCCCGCAAGATCGAGATGCTGTCGAGCGGCGAGGCGCCCTTCTTCGAGCCCGAGCTGCAGGAGCTGCTGACAGAGGGAATCGCGTCGGGGCGGCTGCGCTTCACCACCGACATGGCCGAGGCGCAGGGCGCGAAGGTGCACTTCATCGGAGTCGGCACCCCGCAGCAGAAGGACGGCTACGCCGCTGACCTCACCTACGTCAACGCCGCCGTCGATGCGCTGCTGCCGCACCTCAGCGCGGGCGACATCGTCGCGGGCAAGTCAACCGTGCCCGTGGGCACCGCGGCGACCCTGGCCGAGCGCGTCACGCCGACGGGGGCGACCCTGGTGTGGAACCCCGAGTTCCTGCGCGAAGGCTTCGCCGTGAAGGACACCATCGACCCCGACCGGCTCGTCGCCGGTGTCCCTGCGGGGCCCGAAGGCGAGGCCGCCGCCGAGCTGCTGCGGGAGGTCTACCACCCGTCGGTGGCCAAGGGCACCCCGTTCATCGTCACCGATCTGGCCACCGCAGAACTGGTGAAGGTGGCCGCGAACGCGTTCCTGGCCACGAAGATCAGCTTCATCAACGCGATGGCCGAGATCGCCGAAGTCACCGGCGCCGACGTCACCACCCTCGCCGACGCGATCGGCCACGACGCCCGCATCGGCCGCCGATTCCTGGGTGCCGGCATCGGGTTCGGCGGCGGGTGCCTGCCCAAGGACATCCGCGCGTTCGCCGCACGCGCCGAAGAGCTCGGCCGGGGCGAATCGGTGACGTTCCTGCGTGAGATGGACGCCATCAACATGCGCCGCCGCGACCGCGCCGTCGACCTCGTCGTACAGGCCCTTGGCGGCTCGGTTTTCAAGAAGAACGTCACCGTCCTGGGAGCGGCCTTCAAGCCTCACTCCGACGACATCCGCGACTCCCCCGCCCTCGACGTCGCCGTCCGCCTGCACGGCCTGGGCGCCTGGGTCACCGTCACCGACCCGCAGGCCATCGACAACGCCCGGGCCCGGCACCCGCAGCTGAACTACGTCGAAGACCGCGACGAAGCGCTGCGCGGAGCCGACGCCGTCATCGTCGTCACTGAATGGGACGAATACCGGCGCCAGCTCACCCCCGAGCACGCGGCATCCCTCGTCACCGGCCGGATCATCGTCGACGGCCGCAACTGCCTCGACGCCGCCGCCTGGCGCGCCGCCGGCTGGGACTACTACGGCATGGGCCGGCCGTAGCACGCCCTCCTCTCGACGCTCAGTCGTGGGCGTTCTGCAGAACCGCGCGCGAGCGCAGCTGGCCTGCGGCGAGAAGCTCCAACGCCCGTTCCGCCTGCGACATGGGGAACAGATCGACCACCGTCCGGATCTTGCCCTCCGCGGCCAGCCGCAGAACCTCGTTCATGTCGCGACGTGAGCCGAGGATCGACGCTTTGATGACCTGTTCGCGGTTGAAAGGAAAGTCCTGCACCGACACCGGCACGCCAGACACCAACGTGCCGCCCCATTTCAGCGCCCGTAGAGCCTGAGCGGTGACCTCGTCCGAGGGCGCGAAGGTGAGAGCGGCGTCGAGAGAGTCTTCCAGCGCCGCGCCCGGGTCCACCCGCGATGCGTCGATCGCCTCGGCCGCCCCGAGCTCCAGGGCGACGTCGCGATGTTCCGCACGGCGCGCCACAGCGATCACCTGAGCACCGGTGAGCACGGCGAACTGCAGAGCCAGATGACCGACGCCACCCAGCCCGAAGACGCCCACCCGCATGCCGGGCCTCAGGTCGAGCTTCTTCACGGCGCCGTAGCCGGTGATGCCCGGGCAGAACAGCGGTGCGGCCGCCGCGAGGTCGAGCTGCTCAGGCACGTGATAGGTATGGGCCGCGTTCGAGAGCATGAACTCGGCGAACCCCCCGTTCACGTGCTCGCCGGTGATGAGGCGACGATGGCAGAGATTCTCGCGGTCACTCAGGCAGAATTCGCATTCCTCACACGTCCACCACAGCGGCTGCACGCCCACGGGGTCGCCCACACTGAACCCGCTGACTCCCTCCCCCAGTGCCGCTACCCGGCCGGTCACCTCGTGGCCGGGGATGATGGGACTGATCGCCGGCACTCCGCCGTCGACCCAGTCACCTTCGATGAGGTGCAGGTTCGAGCGACACACGCCGCACCCGGCGACGTCGATGAGCAGCTGCCCCGCGGCGGGTTGCGGCGTCGGCGCTTCGCGCCACTGCATCGGGTGCTCGGCCAGAGGCCCCGGAACATCCACTTCGTTTGCCAGCATGTCGGTCTCCTTCACTGTTAGTTCTGTCTGCGCGCCACAGCCGCGTCGACGAGGGGAGGCTGCACCGCACCGTCGCGGATCAACCAGGTGCCGTCTGCCGACAGCGAACCGCCGGGCGCTGCACGCAGGTCCTTGACGATGTCCCAATGCAACGCCGACTTGTTCACCCCACCGCACTGCGGATAGGCCCGGCCCAGCGCGATGTGCACCGTGCCGAGGACCTTCTCATCGATGAGCAAGTCGCCCGTCATCGTCGTGAGGGCCGCGTTCGTGCCGATCCCCAGCTCCCCCACCCGGCGAGCGCCGGCGTCGGTGTCGAGAAGATTCCGCACGAACTCGAGCCCCTCGGTCGCGCGCTCCCGCACCACCAGGCCGGCCTCGAACTCCAACTCGAGATCGCAGACCTCGACGCCGGCGAACCAGAACCGCCCCGGGAAGTGGATGACCCCGCTCACGCTGCGCTCCAGCGGGGCGGTCGCGATCTCGCCGTCCGGCCAGTTCGCACTCCCCGAGAAGGCGACCCAGCGACGGCCGGCCACTGGCAGCTCGAGGCGACCCCACGAGTCTTCGATCACCACCGTGCGCGCTTGATCGAGCTGCGCGCAGAGCGCCGACATGCGGGCCTCGGCCTCGGGCCAGTCCGCATCGAACGAGGCCGCCCACTCGGCCAGAAGCCGGTCGGCATCCTGTCCCGTCGCCTGGGCCCACTCGGGGGTGGGGGTGCGCACGAGCGCCCATCGCGTCTCCTGCCACCGCAGGGTCGACACGATGCCGCGGCCGTGTCGCAGCGCCGCGATGCGCGTGGGCTCGGCGTCGACCACAGGCGACGTCATGGCGCGGAACGACACGTGCACGTCGCACCACCGCATCGCCGCCGCCTCCAGCGGCGGCGCCTGCTCGAGGACGGTGGCGTCGGCCCAGCGCAACGCGCTCTCGTCGAACCGCTCATCGGTGGCGACGACTTGGGGCACAGCCCCACGCCGCCAGCACTCGTCCACGAAGGCTGCCACAGCAGCAAGCGCCGACGCGTCAGTGAAGAACACCGACACCTTGTCACCCGACGCCACCCGCACGCCGTCGGCGACGAGTGCGGTGATGCGCCGCCAGTCGATCCCCTGGCTCATCGCGCCCGCTCATGCTGAAGAGGAGCCACGGCACGGTACAACGCCGCGAAGTTCGAGTGATCCGCGATGAGCAAGGCGCGCGTGCCGTCGTCGGGGCGCACCCGCTCTTTCTCCCTGACCCATCCCCGGACCTCGTCCGGCCGCTCCACAGCCCCGACCCCGAGCGCGGCGAGGAAGGCATTGCCGTATGCGGCTCCCGGCGAATCGGTGACCTGCTGCTCGAGCCCGGTGACCGTGGACACGGTCCCCATGATGATCGGGTTCTGCGTGGCGCCGCCGATCGCCACCACACGGGAGACCGCCGCCTCGCCGGCGCACAACGCGAGGATCGCCGCGGCGATCGAGTGGCCGACGCCCTCGAGAACGGCCCGGGCCACGTCCGCGCGGGTGTGCTCCAACCCCAGCCCGATCAGCACGCCGCGGCTGGTCGGGTCTTGGAAAGGCGTGCGTTCCCCGGCGAAGTGCGGCAGCGCGAGCACGCCTCGCGCGCCCGCCTGCGATTGATGGGCCAGATCGATGAGCCGCGAGAAGGTCAGTTCGTCCTGCTCGTCTGCGAGGCCCAGCAGATCCGCCAGCCACCGAGTCGCGGTCCCGGCTGTCGACGTGCCCGACGCCAGCACGTACGTGCCCTCGAACACGAAGGGCGCCGACCAGAGGCCGTCTTGTGGCCGAGGTCGGTCGCCCACGCGGATGAAGTAACCGCTCGATCCGTACATCGCCATCAGCTCCCCGTCCGAGACGACGCCGGAGCCGACCGCCTCCGCAGGCGAATCGGTCGTCCCGACGATGACCGGGGTACCCTCCGGAATGCCGGTGATCGTCGCCGCCGCGGCGGTGACCGCACCGGCTGTCTCCGTGGTCCAAGCGATGCGAGGCAGCCGAGCGGCGTCGACGAAGTCTTCACAGCCCGATACGTCCCACGCGCCCGCGCTCAGGTCATAGAGCGGGTGGAAGTACCCCGCCGTGGCATGGTCGATGACCACCTCTCCGGTGAGCTTCGCGACCAGCCACGACTGGCTCGTCATGAACCAGCGCGCGCGCTGCCAGACACCGGGCTCTTCGTCCTTCAGCCAGGCGATCTTGGGGCCGGCCGACTGGCTGGTGAGCGTGTTCCCCGACCGCCGCACGATCTCGTCCTCACCGAGCGCCGCTGTGAGGCGTTCGATCTGCGCCGTCGCCCGCGTATCAATGCCGTACAGGATCGCCGGACGCAGCGGCCGAAGGTCGACGTCGGTCGCGACGACGCACGGGCCGATCGCGCTCACTGCCACCGCCGCGATCCTCTCCGCCGCCGGGGACTGCCGGACGAGATCGCGCGCGATCTCGCAGACGTCGCCCCACCAGGCATCCTCCGGGTCCTGCTCGACCCACCCCGGCGCGGGAGTGTCGATGCCGTGACGGCGACGAGCGGCGGCGACGACCGTGCCGTCGCGGTCGACCAGCACGCCCTTGCTCTCGAACGTGCCGACATCGATCCCGAGGAACATGATCAGCGAACGGCGATCGCGACGCTCATGAGATCCTTCACGCGCGCGACGTCAACGTCGTTCTCGAACTTGCCGTCCTTCTTGAAGAACGTGCCGACGATGCCCGCGTCGGCGAACTGGATGCTCTCCTCCAGCGTGTCCGGCCGCACCCCCGTGTTGACGAAAACCGGCACCGACCCGGCATGCTCCTTCACCGTCTTCAGCGTCGAGGTGTCGGTTGGAGCGCCCGCCGTCAGACCCGACACGCACAGTCCGTCGGGCACGCAGTTGAACACCGTGGACCGGGTGAGCTGAGCCAGATCGCGCGCGGCGACGTACGACGCCGCCTCGGGAACGATGTTGAACAGCAGCCGCACCTTCTCGGCATCCACCGTCAGCCGGTGCCGCGCGGTGCGGCCGACGTTCGTGTCCCACATGCCGAAGTCGCTCGCGTACACACCGGTGAACACCTCGCGCACGAACGCTGCACCGGTGGCGACGGCGAGGTCGATCGACGCAACGGCATCCCAGAGCACGTTGACGCCGAACGGCACCGCGAGCTGGTCGCGGACCTCGCCGATCACGCGCGCCATGCTGATCGCCGTGATCGGGTCGGTGTGGGTCAGGTAGGGCAGGCTGAACTCGTTGGAGATGAGGATGCCGTCCACTCCGCCTTCCTGCAGCGCGCCGATCTCCTTGCGCGCATGCGCGATGATCCCCTGCATGCCCACCGACTTGTCGAAGCCGGGATCGCCCGGCAGCGCCGGAAGATGGCACATGCCGATGATCGGCTTGCGGACAGGAAAGACCTCATCGAGCCAAGTACTCACGGGGAGAACCGCCTTCGGTTGCGTGATGGAAAAGGGTTGGGGAATGGAGCGGTTCAGTCCGCGCCCGCCGCCGCAGGGGACGTCGCACGCCACGACTCGACGAACCGCAGCAGCGCGGTCGCGCCAGGGTCCGCTTTGCCGATGCTGCGCTCCTGGAGCCACGAGGCGCGGCCGCGCCGGGACTGCAGGCCCTTCGTGCGCTCCACGGCGTCGTCGGCAGCTCTGACTGCGGCGTTCACCGCTACCTCGGCATCGACCTGCCCGACGAGCGCGTCGGCGACAGCGGCCAGTCCGTCGTAGATCGTCTTGTCACCGAGCTGTGTCTTGCCGCGTTGCGAGATGCTGGTGCCCGCAGCGTCTGCGAAGCGCTGCGCGTCGTCGATCGTGATCTCGGAGACGTCGGCCCAGACCCGCGATCCAGCCAGCAGCGCCCCCGCGACCAGCGCCGCCATCGTCGAGGGGTTCGCATTGGCGAACGCCTTCGCCGACGCGCGCGCGATCTCGGTCGGCGTTGTCTCGGCAGGCAATGCCTCCAGAGCATCGATCACCGCGGTGGACCCGGCGGAGATCGTGATGCCGAGGTCACCGTCGCCGAGAGCCTGGTCGAGTTCGCGCAGCTCGTCGGCTGAGTCGATGAGCACGGCGAGGCTCTCACGAATGCGAGCGTTCAGCTCAGCGGCGTTCATGTCAGCTCTCCTCGAAGAAGGGGGACTTCGCGGGCGCTTCGAGCAGCGCGAGGCGCTCGTCGTCCAGATGAAGCAGTGAGATCGATGCGCCCGCCATCTCGAGGCTGGTGGCGTACTCCCCCACATAGTTCTTGACGATCTCGATGCCCAGGTCCGCCAGCATCAGGTGCGCCTTGCGGTACAGCACGTACAGCTCTTCGAGGGGCGTCGCACCCATCCCGTTGACGAGCACCGCGACACGCGCGCCGGAGCGGAGACCGAGGTCGTCGACGAGCGCCTGGACGAGATGCTCGGCGATCTGGTCCGCGGATTCGAGCGGACCGCGCCGGATGCCCGGCTCGCCGTGGATGCCGATGCCGATCTCCATCTCGCCGTCGGGAAGATCGAAGCTCGGCTGGCCGGTCATCGGCATGATCGTGGGCGCAAGACCGATCCCCATCGTCGCCGTGTGGGCGACGACGTCTTCGGCGATCTCGGCGACCCGCTCGAGCGAGTCTCCGCGCTCTGCGGCGGCACCGGCCGCCTTGTAGGCGAAGAGGATGCCGGCGACGCCGCGTCGGTCGGCCGCCCGCTCCTTCGGCTGGCTCGCGACGTCGTCGCGACCGAGCACCGTGCGGGTCGGGATGCCTTCCAGGTCGGCCAGGTCGGCCGCGAGGTCGAAGTTGAGGACGTCGCCGCCATAGTTGCCGTAGAGGTACAGCACGCCGGCTCCCCCGTCCACGGCTTTGGTCGCTTCGAAGATCTGCTCCGGGCTCGGGGAGCTGAAGACGTTGCCGATCGCGACGCCCGAGCAGAGGCCCTTTCCGACATAGCCCTTGAAGAGCGGCAGATGCCCGGAGCCCCCACCGGTGACGATCCCGACCTTTCCCTGCTGCGGGGCGTCCGCGCGCACCAGCACTCGCAGGTCGTCACCCGGCGTCTTCACCAGTCCGGGATGCGCGAGCAGGATGCCCTGCACGAACTCGTCGACGAACGCCTCCGGCTCGTTGATGATCTTCTTCACTTGGCTCGTTCCTTTCCGCGACGCGGGATCGCCGGGTCGCCCGTCTCACTCGGTGTCGGCGGCGGCACTTTGCGACGTCGCCGGAACTTCAGCTGGTCGAACACCATGACCGCGATCAGCAGCACGCCCTGGGCGATGGCGTACTCGTAGGCCGACAGTCGCATCGCCGTGAATCCGCTCGAGACCACCTGCAGTGTCAGGGTGGCGAGGATCACGCCGAGCACCGTGGCGAAGCCGCCGTTGGGATTCGTGCCGCCCAGCACGGCGATCACGATTGCAAGCAGCACGTAGCTGGATCCGTAGTCCGCGCTCGCCGACGGGTTGCGGGCGAGGAAGACGAGTCCGGCGAGGCCCCCCAGCACGCCGCTCACGACGTAGGTGAGCATGAGGGTCGACCGGCTGCTGATGCCGGAGTAGCGTGCGGCGACCGGGTTGGCTCCCTGCAGCTGGATCTTGCGGCCGATCGCGGTGCGGTTGATCACCACGGCGATCACGACGGCCGCGAGGATCAGCACGAGGAAGAGCACCGGCACCCCGACAAGGGTGGCTTTGCCGATCGCCGTGACGGCGGGAGGCGCTCCCGAGATCGTCACACCACCGGTCCACACCAGCGCCAGGCCGTTGAACAGCTGCATCGTCCCGAGCGTGGTGAGGATGGGTGTGACCCCCACCACGCTGATCAGCACGCCGTTGACCGCGCCCAGCAGTGCTCCCATCCCCAGGCCGGCGAGCACGAACAGCAGCGAGAGCGAACCCGCGACCTCTGGCCCCGCACCTGCGGCGACGGCGGTGTAGAGCGACGACACCGTGATCGCGGACATGTTCGCGATGGCCACGACCGACAGGTCGATGCCGCCGGTGAGCATGGCGATCATCATCGCGAGCGAGATCAGCCCGATCTCGGGCGCTCCGACGCCGATGTTCTGCAGGTTGATGGGGTTGAGGAACACGCGCGGGTTGAGGAGCGCGAACAGCGCGAAGACAGCGATGAGCAGCAGGACCATACGGCCGGTGCCTCGCTGCACCTGCACCCGAGAGATGAGCTTCGCGAGCGGCCGGTCAGCCGCGTTGCCTGCGGCGGATCGGCTCTGCGTATTCAGATCGCTCATGCGCGGGCCACCTCCTCTTCGAGCAGCACCGGGGTCTTGCGCGCCCGCATCGCCGTGAGGGCCTGGATGCTGACGCCGATGATCAGCAGAACGCCGACGGCCGCACGCTGCCAGGTGCTCGGGATGCCGATGAGCACCAGGTTGTTGTTGATGAGCTGCACCAGCACGACACCGAGCACCGTCCCGAGCACCGAGCCGCGGCCGCCGAAGATCGATGCGCCGCCCAACACCACCGCAGCGATGATGTCGAGCTCGGTGCCGACCAGCGACTGCGGATTCGCGTTCTTGCCGAGTATCACGGCGACCACTCCGCCGAAAGCGGCGAGCGCGCCGACGAGCACGTAAAGCAGTACCTGCGTGCGAACGACCTTGATGCCCACGCGCCGTGCCGCCTCGATGTCGCCGCCGATGGCGAAGATGCTGCGACCGAACGCGGAGTACTTCAGCATCCACCACACGAGCACGGTGATCATGACGACCGGCACGAGCATGCCGTGGAGGTACCCGGCGCCCGGGACGTCGACCAGGTGGGCGTCACCGGCCGCCGACACGCTCGGGGGAAGCTTGGCCGCCGAGATGTACGCCGATCCGATGTACGTGAGCAGGATCCCTCTCACCACGCCCTGCGTGCCGAGCGTGACGATCAGCGTGGGCAGTCGGAATCGTGCGATCACGACGCCGTTGAGCAGTCCCCAGAGGGCGCCGATCACCAGCGCGATGGCGAAGACACCCACGAGCGTGGGATCGAAGCTCGCCTGGTTCGACCAGCTGACGGTCGTATAGGCCGCGAAGATCGCGATCGCGGGGAACGACACGTCGATGCCGCCGGAGATCATCACGAGGAGAACTCCGAGCGCGAAGATGAGAGGGACGAGCGAGCTGCGCGCCAGCCCGAAGAAGGTGCCGGGAGTGAAGAACACCGGGCTGGCGATCGACATCGCGATGACCACCACGACGATCACCGCCGCCAGCACTCCCTCGTTGTTCGGCCCCCGCAGCCGCCCCAGCATCTCCATCAGGCGGTCATCCTTTCCTGAATGGCATCCAGGGTGATGTCCGCACCGGCCATCTCCGAGACGATGCGCCCCGCTCGGACGATCAGCACCCGGTGGCAGCTCGCCACCAGTTCGGGGATGTCGTCAGAGATCACGATGATCCCCATCCCCTCAGCGGCCTGCGCGCGGAGGATCGAGAAGATCTCCTCCTTCGAGCCGATGTCCACCCCGACGGTGGGGCCGTTGAGCATGAGGACAGCCGGCTTGCGGTCGAGCCACTTGGCGATGACGACCCGCTGGGCGTTGCCCCCCGAAAGGCTCCGGACGGGGGCCTGCACGTTGGGGGCCTTGATCCGCAGGCGCGCGAAGAGGTCTCTCATCGAACGCGCGATGCGCTTGCGGTCAAGCAGCAGCATCTTGCCGCGGTAGGAATCCAGCGACGCGGCCACCATGTTGTCGGCGATGGACTTGTCGAGGAAGAGTCCCTGGGTCAGGCGGTCTTCCGGCACGTACCCGATGCCCGCGCGCACCGCGTGGGATATCGACCGAATGCGACGGGTCTCGCCGTTGACCGCGACCGTTCCTGTGTCTGCGGGTTCGACGCCGAAGATCGCCTCCGCGATCTCGCCCCGCCCCGAGCCCAGCAGACCCGTGATGCCGAGGATCTCGCCGCTCTGCACGGCGAAGCTGACATCCTCGAAGGCCCCCTCACGGCCGAGACCGTCCACCGCCATGAGAGGCGGCTGGTCGAGAGGCAGGTCGTCGACCAGGCGCTCCTCACCGACATCACGGCCGGTCATCGCCTTCGCGATGCTGCGCCCGGTGTATTCGGATGCGAGCCCGGATGCGACGACCTGGCCGTTGCGGAGCACCGTCACTCGCTGCGCGATCTGCAGCACCTCGTCGAGCTTGTGGCTGACGAACATGATCGCCACCCCGCGCTCCTGCAGCCGTCTCACGATGGCGAACAGGCGCTGCACCTCGGAGTGCGTCAGCGCCGTGGTCGGCTCGTCCATGATGAGAACGCGGGCATCGCCCACGAGCGCGCGACAGATCGCGATCAGCTGCCGGTCGGCGACCGAGAGGTGCTCGACGTCGGCATCCAGATCGATGTTCAGCCCGAGCTCGGCGACGATGCTCTCGGCCGCAGCGCGGATGCGGCGACGGGACGACAGCTTGCGTCGGGCCGTGAGCTCGCTGAGCATGGCGATGTTCTCCGCGGCGGTGAGGTTCGGGAACAGCGAGAAGTCCTGGTAGATCACCTGGATGCCGGCGCGGATCGCGCCGCTCGGCGTGGTGTGGCCCAACGTCTGGCCATCGAGCACCATCACGCCGGAGTCAGGTCGCTCCACGCCGCTGATGATCTTGATGAGTGTGGACTTACCGCTGCCGTTCTCTCCCGCGAGGCAGTGCACTTCGCCGGGATCGAGCGTCAGCGAGACGCCGCCGAGCGCGCGGACACCGCCGTAGATCTTGACGATGTCCCGCACCTCAAGCGCAGGTTCGACGGAGCTCATGCGTGTCGGCACCCTTCAGTCGCGACGCGGGAGGGCACCTGGTGGCACTCTCCCGCGTCGACCGATGTCGGATCGATCAGAAGTCGTACTCGTCGACGTTGTCGGCATCCACCGCGACACCCGCATCGCCCGCGAAGACGTTGTCGTAGCCGTCGAGCTTGACCAGCGATTCGTATCCGGGAATACCGAGGTCCGTCCCCTCTTCGATCGTCTCGCCGTCGAGGAGGATCTGTGCGATCTGCAGCTGAGCCTTGCCCGCCAGCGCGGGGTCCCAGAAGAAGATCTTGTCGATCGCCCCGCTCGCCAGGTAGCTCTCGGCCACGGACGGAATGGACGTGCCCATCACGCACACGGTGTCGCTCTTACCCGCTTCTTCTACGGCCCGTGCGATGCCCACGACGTCCGTACCGGCGGAACCCTGGAAGCCCTTGATGTCGGGATACTTGGCCAGAAGCTCCTTGGCCTTGTTGTAGGCGACCTCTTCGTCCTCTTCCGACTCGATCGGATCTTCCAGGCGGGTCATCTCGGAGAAGTTGGCCGTCTGGTTCTCTTCGGCGCCTTGCACCCACTCGCTGTGCGATCCGTTGGTGAGCCGGCCGACGAATTGCACGTAGCCGCCTTCCTCGTCCATGCACTGAGCGAGGTTGTCCATGATCTGCGACCCGTACGCCTTGTTCTCGAACGCCTCGATGTCGATGTCGACGTTGTCGATTCCCGCGGCCTCGTGGGAGACGACGATGATGCCCTTGTCGCGGGCCTCACCCAACACCGTGGCCAGCCCGGCCACGTCATTGGGGACGACGGTGATCGCCAGGGGCGACTGGGCGATGAGGTTTTGGATGATGTCGACCTGACCCTCGTTGGTCGCCTCGGCGGGTCCTTCCTGGCGCGCGTCGATTCCTGTCTCAGCGGCCCACTCGTCGACGCCGACCTCCATGCGGTCGAACCAGCCGATCCCCGTTGCTTTGACGACCGTGACGTACGCGCCTTCTGCGGCGGCGTCGCCACCCCCCGTCGCGTCTCCCCCACCGTCGCCGGCGGTGGTGCCGCAGCCGGCGAGCGCGAAGACAGCGGTCCCCGCGAGCAGGGTCATGGCAAACCTGTTGCGATTCATGCTCACTCCTTCGTGATCGGACCTTCGCGTTGCTGCGTGAAACCGAGGGTCGTTTCGCCGAAGGTAGCCATGCACCTGCGCGATTGTCAATGCC
This sequence comes from Microbacterium sp. zg-Y625, assembly GCF_030246925.1. Lineage (NCBI taxonomy): Bacteria > Bacillati > Actinomycetota > Actinomycetes > Micrococcales > Microbacteriaceae > Microbacterium > Microbacterium jiangjiandongii. The sequence goes on along the minus strand of NZ_CP126740.1, from coordinate 468,261 downwards.
CTCACGCGCACAATCGCGCAGTCCTGCCGATTCGCTGCGTGAAATTGCGCACCTCCCCCGGATAGAGTGGTCCGATCCCTACCTACGAGGAGCGCAGAGCGATGTCGCGACAGGCTCAGATTCTTGAGCTGCTGGCGGAGCAGGGCTTCCAGTCCGTTGCGTCCCTCGCGGACGCCTTCGGCGTGACCGCGTCCACGATCCGCCGCGACCTCGACCAGCTCGAGGCGCGTGAACTCATCCAGCGCACGCACGGCGGCGCCCTCCCCAGCCCTCAGTACGGGGCGCCCTTCGATCTGAAGAGCACTCTGCACCGCAAGGAGAAGGTCGCCATCGGCAAGGCCATGGCTGACCGCATCCTCGACGGCCAGACGGTGTTGATGGACAGCGGTACGACGACGCTCGAAGTCGCGCGACATCTGGCAAGCTCCCGGGTGACGATCGTGACGAACGATTTGCAGATCGGCCTCGTGGTGGCTGAGCGCCAGCGCGCGAATCTGGTGTTCATCGGCGGGGAGCTGCTTCCGAACGACGTGTCGATGTGGGGCCCCACGTCCGTTCAGCAGCTGCAGAACCTGCGCGTCAACGTGGCGATCCTCGGGTGCGACACCGTGCTCGATGACGGTTTGTACAGCACGTCCAGCTACGAGATCGAGCTCAAGCGAACGATGCTCTCCATCGCGGGCGAGGCATTCTTCGTCGCGGACAGCACCAAGTTCGGTCGCGAAGCCCTGTTCAAGTGCTTCGACCTCTCGTCCTTCACTGCGGGGATCACGGACTCGCACCTCGACCCCTTGCGCGCCGCGACCTTCCCCGTTCCTCTCATCCGGGCGACCATCGACGACACGGCCTGACGGCGATGCCGGTAACACGCGGAAACGACCGCGAAATCTGGCACTGAAAGAGTCCTGAAAACCCCCTAGGGACGCGCTGGCGCGACAAGCACCGGGTGCGTGCGTCGGCAGTCCTCCACCGAGGAAGGACCTGCTTTCGCATGCCTGAAACCAACCCCTCCGCGCGACCTCGTCGCGCCCGAACCCGAGCGCTGGCGCTGCTCACCGCAGCCCTCGCTGTCTTCGGCGGCTCGCTCGCGCTGGCTCCCGCAGCCCACGCTGCCACCGGCGTCACCGTCACCGCTCCCGGGGCGGTCACCGCCGGCGACACCGTCACCGTGACAGTCGCCGCCGAGGCCGGTGCCGACCTGTTCGCCTACGACCTCACGCTCGGGTACGACCCCACCCTGCTGGCCTTCGCCGCCGGCAGCGAGACCTATCCCACCGGCGGCTACGGCGCGGTCACCGAATCCTCCGGCACCGTCACGTTCACGAACACCCGGCTCGGCACGTCGCCCGGCCTCGCGGGAACGCACGACCTCGTGACGTTCTCGTTCACCGCGGTCGGCTCGGGCTCGGCGACGATCAGCGTCGACGACGGTACATTCCTCGACTCGGCGAGCGCTTCTCAGCCGCTGCCTGAGGCAGTGACGACCACGGTCGAGATCGCCGCGGCACCGGTGACGCCCAGCCCCACCCCCGCCCCGGGTGCTCCGGGCGCGGGCGCGCCGGCCGCAGGCGAGGGTGCTGCCGATGACGCAGCGGCATCCGACCCCGCAGGCAACTCGGCGGGGTCGCTGGCCACTACTGGTGGCGACGTCGTGATGTGGATCGTCGTGGGTGCCGCGGGCGTGGGGCTGGTCGCGCTCGGTGTGGTGCTGATGGTGCGGCGTCGGCGCGCGGAGGTCGAGGCGTGAGCGGGGGTCGGGCGTTTCGTCTCGGGCGCGTTGCGCCCTCGCTCAACGACCGGGGGGTCAACCATCGGAAGGGAAACATGAACACCAAGCGCACCCGCGGCGTGGTCGCCGCGGCGGCCGTGCTGGGCACCGTCGGCGCCCTGGGCGTGAGCCTGCCGGCATCCGCCGTCGCCCCGAGCGTCGCCCCCCTGCTGGCGCCGTACTTCACCGAACTCGACCTCACCGGCGACGATCAGGTGACCACCGCCGACCTCGACGTCGCGGCATCCGCCCTCGGCATCACGAGCGGCGCGGCGGATTGGACCGACGTCGCGGTCATCGACACCAACGCCGACGGGAGGATCACCGTCGCCGACCTCGCCGACCTCGCGCAGCGGATGATCTACGACGACGGACCGTTCCAGCTGGTCGAGGCCTCGGTGCTCGACATGCAGGCCGCCATGAACGCCGGAGTCACCACCTCGGTCGAGATCACGCAGGGCTACATCGACCGCATCGCCGCCTACGACGACGCGCTCGTCGACTCGGCGCCCGGCGGTCGTCCGCTCAACTCGATCATCACCGTCGGCGCTGCGGCCCTCGAAGCGGCTGCGGCCGCCGACGCCGAACGCGCCGCCGAGGGGATGACGAGCATGCTGCTGGGCGTGCCCATCGCGGTGAAGGACAACTACAACACCGTCGACATGGTCACCACCGGCGGCTGCGGATGCTGGAACGACAACCAGACCGCGACCGACGCCTTCATGGTGAAGGGCCTGCGCGACGCCGGGGCCGTGATCCTCGCCAAGGCGAGCCTCGACGAATTCGCCTACGGGTTCGCCTCGGAGTTCTCGTCGTTCCACGAGGCAGGCACCTCCACGCTCGTCGCGAGCCCCTACTTCACCGACCGCACTGCGGGCGGATCGAGCGGCGGCACGGGCGCGGCGATCGCCGCGAACCTGGCGGGCATCGGCTTCGGCACCGACACCGGCGGGTCGATCCGCGTGCCGTCGTCGTACAACCAGCTGGTGGGTGTGCGTCCGACGGTGGGCCTCGCCAGCCGTGACGGCATCATCCCGCTCGCACTCAGCCAGGACACCGGCGGCCCCATGACCCGCAGCGTGATCGACGCGGCGGTGGCAATGGATGCCGTCGTCGGCATCGACCCCGCCGATGCCGTCACCTCGCGGCAGCAGGGCCAGGTGCCGGCGTCGTACACCTCTTATCTCGACCCCGGCGCCCTCGCCGGCGCCCGCATCGGATACGTCGCCTCGATGATCGGCGGCAACCCCACGACCGTGCGGCTGTGGGAGGAGACGAAGGCGACGCTCGAGTCGCTGGGCGCCACCGTGGTGGAGGTCGCGGGATCCGCCGACCTCGACACGGTGCTGGGCGAAGGCAGCGGCAGCACGATCGAGTTCAAGCGCGACCTGAACGGGTACATCGAGACGCACCTGGCGCCGAACGTGACGGCACGCAGCATCGACGCGATCCTCGAGGGCGGCAACTACGTCACCTCGCGGCAGCGGGTGTACGCGCAGCGCAATGCGGTGACCGAGGAGGAGTACCAGGCGTGGGCGGGGCCCACCGGGACCCACACCACCGTGCTCGCCCAGGGCAAGACGCTGGTGACCGGCATGCTCGACGGCCTCGAGCTCGACGCCCTCATCTACCCGTCGGGCACCCCCTACGGCACGCAGGGCACCAACCTGCGCCTCAGCCCCAACACCGGCATGCCGTCGGTGACGGTGCCGATGGGTCAGGCCGTCGAGGGTGAGCAGCTCCCGGGCGCGAACGTCAACATCGAGTTCCTCGGTCGCGACTTCACCGAGGGCACGCTGCTGGGGCTCGCCTACGCCTTCGAGCAGGCCACGCACCACCGCACGGCCCCCGCGCTGTACCCCGCGCTGGACTGACCGCCAGCGCCTGCGGCATCCGTCGAGTCTGGCGGATGTCGCAGGCGCGCAAGCCACCGGTCGCCGTCGCCTCGGATCTCTGCCGCCAGCTGATTACCGCTGTCGCCACCTTCTGGCACAATCGGACTCACTGAACGGATGCTGTGGGGTCCGTTACGCCAGTGAGGGGGACACGTGGCGCACACTGCTTCGCCGAGGGCCGTCGTCATCGATGACGACGCCGATGTTCGGCATCTGCTTGTGGAGATTCTGACCAGTGCGGGTTTCGCCGTCACCGCCGCAGAGAACGGCGCCGATGGGGTCGCGGCCGTGCTGGCACACGATCCGGTCATCACGACCGTCGACGTCGACATGCCCGGCATCGACGGCTTCGAGACGACGCGGCGCATCCGCGCGAACGGCAACGACACCTACATCGTGCTCATCACCGCGCTCACCGATGAGGCCGACATCGTGCTGGGCTTCGGCGTCGGCGCCGACGACGTGGTCGTCAAGCCCTTTCGGGCGCGCGAGCTGCGTGCGCGGCTGCTGGCGATGCTGCGGCGCCCGCGCACCGCCGAGACAGCGGCGGCACCGGGCTCCGGCGAGCGCCCCACGCCGGGCGGCTTCACCCCGACCGACATCGTGCGGCTCGACGGGCTACGGCTCGACCGCGACACCCGCACCGTCACCGTCGACGACGTCGACGTGCCGCTCACCCGCACCGAGTTCGAGCTGCTGGCGACGATCCTCGAATCGGGGCGACGGGTGCGCAGCAAGGCCGACCTCGTGCTCACCCTGCACGACGAGACGTATCTCGATCCGGCCCGCGTGAGCGACGCTGATGTGCGCGCCATCGAAGCGCACATGACCAACCTGCGCCGCAAGCTCGGCGACAGCGTGCACCAGCCCCGTTTCATCGAAACGGTGCGCGGTGCCGGCTACCGGGCCATCGCCGGAGACGAGGGAGAGGAAGGCGACGAATAGGCGTCGCGGCCGTCGATACACTGACCCCATGGCGGCCGCCCCCCAACCCGAAGCGCCGCCGCGCTACGACAGCGCACCCAGCAGGTGGAGCGACACCCGAACGCGGTCCATCTGGCAGTGGCAACTGGTGCTCGCCGTCGCCGTCGCGGCGATCGCCGTCATGGTCGCGCTGCTGACACCGACCACCTTCACGCGCGTCGTCTTCGATGCCGGCGTGGGGCTGCTCATCCTCGTCAGCGCGGCGACCATCGCCGTGCCGTGGCACCGGTTCGGTCGCGCGGCCGTCGCCCTCGTGCCCGGGCTCGACATCGTCGCGATCGGCCTCATGGCCGCCGGCAGCGACGGCATGCTGACCATTCTCTGGGTCTTCCCGGTCGCCTGGTTCGCCACCTACTACACGCTCCCGTGGCTCGTGGCCGCGCTGTCGGCCATCGCCGTGATCCTCACCATCGACACGCTCATCGCCGAGGTCACGCCGACGCGGACGCTGCAGGTGACGGTCGTGCTGCTGTCCCTCGTCTTCATCGGGCTCACGATCGCCACCGGCTCGCGCCGCACCCGGGCGTTCAGCCGACTGCTCTCGCGTCAGTTCACCCAGCTGGAGCGCACCCTGCGTCGCGTCGAGGCGCAGGAGAAGCGGGCGATGGCCCTGTTCAACTCGGTGGACACCGCTCTCGCCCGCGTCGACCGCCGCGGCGTCATCCGCAGCTCCAACCACGCCTTCCAGCGCCTGTACTCGGTGGACGACGCGACCCACCCCCACCCGACGGCGGCGGTGGAGTACGACGCATACCGCGGCAGCCCCCTGCCGCCGCACGACACGATGATCTCGCGCGCTGCCCGCGGCGAGCTGTTCGAAGACCGTCGCATCTGGCTCTTCGACGGCGAGGGACGCTGGCACGCGCTCGACGTCACGACGAGCGCCGTCGTGTCGACCGCCGACGAGCGCGAGGTGACGCTCCTGTCCGTCCGCGATGTCACCGCCGCTGTCACCGCGCAGGAGGAGAAGAGGACGATGACCAGCGTCGTCTCCCACGAGCTGCGCAACCCGCTCACCGCGATCATCGGACACGTCGACCTGCTTCTGGACCGTGACGGTCTGCCGCCCGATGTCATCGAGAAGCTGACCGTGGTCGAGAACGCCGGCCAGCGCATGGAGCGGCTGATCGCCTCGGTGCTCGAGAAGCACAAGCCGACCGCCCCGGCCGCCGAGACGGTCGACCTGCGCCGCGTCGCCGCGGCATCCGTCGACGCCTTCCGCCCGGCAGCGCAGAACGCCCAGCTCACGGTCGACGCCGCCCTCGATGCCGACCTCTTCGTCAGCGGCGATGCCTTCCGCCTTCGTCAGGTGCTCGACAACCTCATCGGCAACGCCGTGAAGTACACCCCCCGGGGCGGGCACATCCGCGTGGACGGCCGCCGGGTGCAGGGCGAGGTGCGCCTCGCCATCTCGGACTCCGGCATCGGCATGGCCGCCGCCGACATCGACCGCATCTACGAGCCGTACTTCCGCGCCCAGAGTGCCCGCGACAGCGGCGCGCCGGGCACGGGGCTCGGCATGGTCATCACGCGCGAGATCGTCGAGCAGCACGGCGGCCGGCTCGAATTCACCAGCGCCCTCGGGCGCGGAACGACCGTCGTGCTGCACCTCGCAGCGCATGACGAGGAAAGGACCACCCCGTGATCGACCCGACGATCGGCGTGGTGCTCGTGGCCCTGTCGACGGTGAACACCGCCGTCATGATCGGCCTCGGGTTCTTCCGCCGGCCCAGCCGAGCCAGCGCCATCTGGAGCATCGCCTTCATCCTGGCGATGGTGACGTCGTACGGCTGGGTGGCCGCCGACGTCACCGGCTCGCCGACGCTGCGCGCCGGGTGCGCCGGCGGCCTGCTGGGAGCGACGCTGCTCGTCTGGTCGGGCGTCCGCGCATGGCGGGGCAAGCGCCCGTTCGTCGGGGTGGCCGCCGGAGTGACCGCGGTGTTCTGCATCGCCCTGCCGCTCGCGGCCGGCAACGACGTGTTCGGGCTCGTCTTCCGCGTCGTGTTCGCCGTGGGGGCGGCATTCGCCGCTCTCACCCTGGCCGAGCTCGTGAAGATCGGCCCGCACCTGCGCCACGAGACCATGCCGCTCGCGCTGGCATCCAGCGGCTTCATCCTCTTCGGCACCCTCAGCGTGGTCGACGCCGTGCTGCAGGGCCCGCCCGCCGCCGGCTCCGACGGACTCGACCTCATCCGCAACCTCAACTCGATGGGGTCGATCGTCTATGGGACCGCTGCCCTGATCACCGTGCTGCTGTTGACCCGGGAGGGCGCGCCGACCCAGCGCGCCCCGAAGACGGCGTCGCCCTTCCGCGCGGTCGCCGAAGACCGGCTGCGCCGTGCCGAGGCGCTCGGCGACAAGTGGTGGTGCTTGCTGGACATCCGGCTCGACGACCCGGTCGACCTGCGCGAAGCCTTCAGCGCCACCGACTTCGCCCGTGTGGCCGACCGGTTCGCGCGCGATGTGCGCGCCGTGCTTCCCGCCGATGCCGACATCGTGAGCCAGGATGCCGCCCACATCACGGTGCTGCTCCCCCGCCCCGAGGGCGCGGTGCGGCAGCTGCTGTCGCGGCTGCTCGACCGCGTCGCCACCCCCGACCCGGCCCAGCCGATCGCGGTGCGGGTGTCGGCGAGCATCGGCTGGGCCGGTGTGGACGTCGTCGGGTACGACCTCGACGAGTTGCTCGCGGCGGCACGTCTCGCCGGCGCGGAGGCGCAGCGCAGCGGCGGCGACCGCTGGGAGCGCGTGTCGGCCGCGCAGCACTCCCCCCGCTGATGCGGGGGCGTCGTGCACGCCCGCGCCGGCCACGGCCGCGCCGGGCCGTCATCGTCGTCGTCGCCACCGGGGTCGTCATCGTGCTGGGAGTGCTCACCGTGGTGGGGATGCTCATCACCCGGGCAGCGCAGGCCCGGAGCGCTCAACCGCCCGGGGTCGGCACCACGCTCGTCGTGGCATCCGACTCCCGCGCCGTGCAGGCGGCCGACGATGCCACCGCATCCGCCGAGCAGCGCGCGGCGGCCGCGTACCTGGCCGAGCAGCCGACGGCGTACTGGCTGACGCCCGAACGCGATCCGATCGGAGAGGTCCGGGAACGCATCGCGCACCTCGCCGCGCAGGCCCGCGAGCAGAACGCGTCGCTGGCGGTGGTCGTCTATGGCCTCCCCGGCCGCGACTGCGGCGGCTTCTCGGTCGGCGGACTCGACGACGCGGACTACGCCACCTGGACCGAGGAGATCGGCACGGCACTCGCCGGTGCGCGCGACGTGCAGCGCATCGTGCTGCTGGAACCCGACAGCCTGGCCCTCGCCCCCGAGTGCGGTGACCTCGACGACCGCGCGCGACAGCTCACCGCAGCCGTGGAGCGTCTGCAGGGGGACAACACCTGGATCTACCTCGACGCGGGGCACTCCGACTGGCACTCACCCTCGGTCATGGCCGACATCATCGCCGGCACCGGACTGCTCGAGCGCGTGCGGGGCTTCGCCACGAACGTGTCGAACTACAACTCCGCCGCCGAGGAGTTCGCGTACGCCCACGCCCTCGCCGCCGAACTCGGCGGGGGCCATGCCGTCGTCGACACCTCGCGCAGCGGCGCCGGGACGAACGGCGAGTGGTGCAACGCGACCGGCCGCCTCATCGGCGAACCGGGCGGCGCATTCGGCGACGAGGTCGTCGACACGAACCTGTGGGTCAAGCCTCCCGGCGAGAGCGACGGCACGTGCAACGGCGGCCCGCCCGCCGGGCAGTGGTGGGCGGATGCCGCGGTGGAGCTCACGCGCGATGTGCGGTGAAGCGGTGTGCCGCACAAGGAATGCGGATGCGGGTCGCGGCATGTGTAGCATGAGCAAGATCCCCCCGTTTCCCCGAGGTTTTCCTACATGAGTGATCTGACAACGCCCGTCAAGACGGCGGTGATCGTCGAGGACGACCCCGACATCCGGCATCTGCTCGTCGAAGTACTGGAGGCCATGGGGTTCTCCACGGTCTCGGTGGGCAACGGCATCGACGGGGTGCGGGCAGTGCTCTCGTACCAGCCGCTCATCACGACCCTCGACGTGACCATGCCCGGCATCGACGGGTTCGAAGCCGCCCGCCGCATCCGTGAGCAGAGCGACACGTACATCATCATGCTCACGGGCCTCGAAGAGGAGGCCGATGTCGTGCTCGGCTTCGGGTCGGGTGCCGACGAGTACATCAACAAGCCGTTCCGCCCCCGCGAGCTGCGCGCCCGCATCGAGGCGCTCCTGCGCCGCCCGCGGATCGGCGGCAACGCGCCCGCCGCACCCCGCCAGGACCAGGTGGGCCCGTCGTTCCCCGGAGCCCGGCGGGCGCCCTCGACGGGCGCGGCGATGCGGCCCGCGCCGCCGGAGACGATGGTCGAGTACAGTCCGCATCCGGGCGCCCTGGTGGGGTCGGGTGTCGGTGCCGCGGCGGGATCCGCGACGGGGGCGGCATCCGCTCATCCGGTGCAGCCGGAGCGCTCCCGGCTCGGCGCCGCCGGCGATTCCCGCCCGGTTGTCGTCGCGGCCACGGAGGGCCCGCAGTCCGGCGACGCCCTGGCCACGCAGCAGACGGTGGCGGCGCGGGGCGCCGAGACGCTGGTCCACCGGGACCTCGAGCTCGATCCGTCGACGCGCATCGCGGTGGCAGCCGGCCTGCAGCTGGAGCTCACCCGTACCGAGTTCGACCTGCTCTCGACGCTGATGGAGTCGAAGCGGCGCGTCCGCAGCAAGGCCGATCTGACCCTGGTGCTGCGCGGGGAGTCGTACGTGACGAGCTACTACGTCGGCGAGGCCGACAAGCGGGCCATCGAGGCGCACATGACGAACCTGCGCCGCAAGCTCGGCGACAACCCCTCGAACCCGCGCTACATCGAGACCGTGCGCGGCGTCGGCTACCGCATGACCTCGGAGGCCATGGCCTGACCCGTGCGGTGCCCGCGCGCCGTGCGGTGCGCGGCCCACCCACGGCCCACGCCCCGGTGAGACGAATGCTGGGCGCCGAGACGATGGTTGTTTCCCACTGTCTCGGCGCCCAGCATTCGTCTCAGCGACTTCTGGGTCGCGCGGTCGTAGTGCGGGCCGCGCCGCGACGGCCGCGCGCGGCGCAGGGAGACGCGTCAGACGGCGTAGCCCTGGTGGCGCCGCAGCAGCTTGAACACCATCCCGAGGGTCTGCAGCACCGTGACGATGCCGACGACCGGCCAGCCGATCCACAGGATCGTCGACTGCACCCCCGGTCCCAGCATCGACCAGATCGCGCCCATCGCGACGATCACCGCGATGAGCAGCACGAGTGGCATCCAGTGGGCTGAGCCGCCGCCGCGCTCCGCGCGCGCCTGCATGGCCCAGTTGTCCACCCTCTTACGGGAGAGGAACCGGGTCCACGACCGCAGGAAGTGGCTGATGCGGATCCACATGAAGATCTCCGCGGGAAAGAGCAGCGCGGCGAACGCGATGTCGCGGCCGTTGCGGTTCTTCATCGAGTAGGCGACACGCAGGTTCAGCAGCGTCGCGACGACCGGCGGGATCAGCCACAGCGGCGAGAAGATGAAGGCGCCGATCGACAGCGATCCGGCGAGCAGCGACAAGAAGGCCACGCGCACGAACAGATTCGTCAGCATGCCGAGGTTCTCCCACCAGCGCAGCCGCAGGTTCGGATGGAACGGCTGCCCCTTGGTGTCGCCGCGCTGCCCTGGCCACATGAGCTCGATCGATCCGTAGGTCCACTTCACCTGCTGGGCGTCGTACCCGCGCAGGGTGGTCATGCCTCCGACGTCGGCGCGGGCGAAGGGGCTGATCTTGGTGAGGTAGCCGGCGCTCTTGATCTGCAGCGACAGCAGCGAGTCCTCGACCTCGCTGTCCTTCACCCAGGGGCTCGTCTGGTGGTTCGCCGTCATCACCTGCCGCAGGGCCGTGGTGGAGAAGATCGAGAGCTGTCCCCCGAGCACCGCCATGTTGCGCCCCCGCAGCAGGTTCTGCAGGTTGAAGGCGGCGAACTGGGTGCGCTGACCGGCGATGAGGAACTTCGCCACGAGCCCCTTGATGGGACGGTCATCGATCGAGTAGATCGCCGAGATGCCGCCGATGCGCGAGTCCGACATCGCTTCGGTCTCGAGGTACTCCACGGCGTGCGGGTCGGCCATCGTGTCGCCGTCGACCCCCAGCAGGTAGTCGTACCCCTCGACCAGCGCGTAGCCGTAGTTCAGCGCGCCGACCTTCTTGTCGGGGTTCTGACCGATGTCGTGCACGAACACCTCGGTGAACTGCTGACCCAGATCGGTCGTGATCTCGTGCGGGCCGGCGAACTGGGAGGCGATCTTGACCGTGGCATCCGTCGTGTTGTTCACGACGACGTGGATCACGTCCGGCACACGCGTCTGCGCGAGCAGCGACTGCAGCACCGCGCTGATCGACTCCTCCTCGTTGTAGGCGGGGATCACGCAGCCGATCGTCGAGCGGTGACCCGTCGCGTTCTCGAGCACCGCGGCGAAGTCGTCGGCGAGCGCCGACGGTCCGGCCGGCAGCGGAGCGGACAGCTCGGTGGATGCCGACGGCCGCTGGCCGCTGTACGCCAGGGTCACGGCGTGGGGCCTTCGCTGGAGCCCCCGGCGCCGGAGCCGGTGCTGGTTTCGGCGTCGGCCTCGGCCTCGGCCTGCGGGAAGATCGTAATGGGGAGCTGGTGGTAGACCGTCTGCTGCGCGAACGACGTGTCGTCGTCGGCCGATCCCTCGACCCAGACCGACAGCTGGAACTGCAGGGTCACCCCGAACGTGTCGGGCGGCAGCTGGTTGATCGTCGTCTCGGGCACGTGCAGCCCGCCCTGGTAGCTGTTGAGCAGCAGCCCGCGCTCGGAGCGCAGCGTGTCGCTCGGCACGAGCGTGCGCGGGTCGGCCGCGAACTGGAAGGGCGTCGACACCTGGCCTCCGCTCTGCGCGGTCTGCGAGGTGATCGCGATCTGCGAGATGTAGACGCGGCGCTTCTGGGTGAGCACGGCCTTGTCGTCGACGCGGTGGTCGTACACATTGACGGCGAAGCCGAAGGTCTTCTCCCCCATCGGCATCCACTCGCGCGTGCGCTTGGGATCGGCAGCCCACACGTCGAGCCGCACCTCGAGGTCCTCGGCGACGTCGGAGGTAAGCGAGACGGAGCCGTCGTCGGTGAACAGCGACTCGAACGCGGTCTCGGGGTCTGCTGAGGGCACCGACACCTGCGACACGCTCTCGGTGCCGCCGGACGGGGCGCCGTTGAACGCCTCGAGCAGCGGGGTGCACCCGACCAGGGGCAGCGTGACGGCGAGCGCGAGGGCGAGCGCGGTGAGCGGACGGGCGGGACGGATTGAGCGGGGGGTAGCCATACGAGACCGTTCTGAGCGGGGCGCGGGGGCGCGCGTCGAGAGCCGACCGCGCACGGTTTCGGGTTCGTGGGGGGTCGGTGTCTGAAGCCTAGGTTCGCGCGTCGCCGCAGAATCGGCCGATGGCGGAGCCTTGCCCGTTTCTTGCGGCGTTCTTGTGGGAGCGATTCCAGGTCCTCGGCGCCGAAGGCAGCGGATGCCAGGGGGCGTTGTCCTACGCGTCTGTCGCCGTCAGCGCGGCGTGCGGGGCCAGGTCGGCGCGTCCGCCGCGCAGCGAGACGCTGATTGCCGGTCCCATCCGCGTCATCCGCGATGCGGAGTGCGCACCAGAACGGTCGTGACGGCCCCTGCCGGCCCCGTGAAGCCTCGAAAAGCCGGGTCCGACCTCAAGCCCCGCTCAACGAGCATGGCGGTGCCTGCGGCCCGCGGATGGCCGCACAGCGCCGATCGTCTCCCCGCAGACGCGCGCGTTTCCTGGGCGGCGGGGCGAAGTGCGGCGGAAACGAGCGGCCTGGGTGCGGTGGTTAGCTGAGATCCCCGCAGTTCTAGCGCAACTTTGGCGCAAGACGCTCAAGCGTCCTGCGGGGGCCGGTTCAATGGCGGAGTGGCGACGTGGGGATCGTCCCACAGGGGGAATGCTGTCAGCCGGCCGCGAAGGTGGGGGGTCCGGTCGGCTGCGGCATCCACGTGCGCGAGCGTGGCGTCGGGGGGCGCCACGCCGCGCACGTCAACACCCCGAACGACAACGGCGTCGCGCGCTCAGGCGGCGCCTTCGCTGGCTCGCGCCACCGCCGACGGCGTGGCCGTCACGAGGATCGGCAGGTGGTCGCTGCGGCCCTGCGGCAGCGTCGTGACCCGCTCGATGTCGAGGCCGACCGACGTGGCGAAGTCGTAGTGACCACGGAAGAACTTGTACCGCGTGTAGGTGCGCACGTCGCTGAGCGTCAGCTCGTAGCCCGCCTCGCGCACCCGCTGGCCCAGGTGCTCTTTGAACACCGGGTAGTTGTAGTCGCCGACCATGAGGATCGGCAGCGATTCACCGAGGTTCGCGAGCTCCGTCAGCGCCGCCTTGATCTGGTGACGGCGCAGCGAGTTGAGCGCCGTCAGCGGGGCGGCGTGGAACGACGCGACGATGAACTCGCGGTTGTTGTCGATGTCGCGCAGGCGCACGCCCAGCATGCGCTCCTCCGCGGGCTTCAGCACCCGATCGTGCAGCGACTTCTTGAGCGACATCGACCGCGCCTCGAGGGCGTGGAAGGTGTTGGCGCGGTAGTAGACCGCCAGCCCCAGCCGATTGCGGTGCGTGGAGCCGGCCAGCTTCAGCCCGCCGATCTGCGCGGGCAGCTCCGCCGTCACCGCTTCCTGCAGGCAGAGCACGTTGGCGCTGTGACGTTCGACCAGGTCCGCCAGCTCGCCGGCGGCACGATGTTTACGCAGGTTGTACGAGATCACTCTCATGGTGCTTCCAGCGTAGGCCTGCCGCCTGGCCTCCCGGTGACGGTTGCGCGTGCGTCGGCTGAGAGGTAACCCGCGCGGGCGGCGCCGGCGGGCGGGCGGGGTGCGCGCGCGGGCGGCGGCGGGCGGCGTGCGGGCGCTGCGGCCGCTACTCGGCGTCGCGGCGGTTGCGGGTCTGCGCGGCGCGGGCGGCGAGCAGGTCATCGGCCGGATACCCGACCTCGGTGAGCGTGAGCCCGCGCGCGGCGAGCACCTTGAACTCGCTGGTGCGCACGCCCTCGTCGCGCAGCTCGACGACGTCGGCCGGGCTCAGGCGTCCCTCCCCCACCGCGACGCACGCCCCGACGAGCGCGCGCACCATGCTGTGGCAGAAGGCGTCCGCCTTCACGTGTGCGATGAGCACGCCGGCGCCGTCGCGGCGCCACTCGAACTCGAGAAGCGTGCGGATCGTCGTCGCCTCGTCGCGCGGCTTGCAGTACGCCGCGAAGTCGTGAAGGCCGACGAGCGAGCGCGCGGCGGCATCCATCGCCGTCACGTCGAGGCCGGCGCGCACCGTGGTCGTGCGATGCCGCTCGAGCGGGTCGTACCCGGTGACCGTGTCGGCGATGCGGTACTCGTAGCGACGGCTCGTCGCCGAGAACCGGGCGTCGAATCCCTCCGGGGCGATGCTGGTGCGGCGCACCACGACGTCGGGGTACTGGCCCAGCACGCCCCCGATGCGGCCGGCGAGCGCCGCCACGCGCGCGGAGTCGTCGGCGCCGCCCTCGACGCCGTCGCCGCGGCCGCGACGGGCCTGCAGCCGGGCGACCTGCGCGTCGGTCAGATCGAGGTGCGCCACCTGACCGGTCGCGTGCACGCCGGCATCCGTGCGTCCGGCCACCACGAGCCGCGGCTCGCCGCCGAGGATGCGCGTGATCGCCTCTTCGATCGTCCCCTGCACGGTGCGCAGCTGCGGCTGCCGGGCCCACCCGCGAAAGTGCGTGCCGTCGTAGGCGATGTCGAGACGGATGCGCACCACGACAGCCTACTCAGCCGTCCCCGCGCCCCGCTCAGCGGGTGACGACGGTCACGGTCGCGAGGCGCTGCAGGACCTCGTGGCTGACGGATCCGAGCAGGAACCGCGCCAGCGCGTTGCGCCCATGCGTGCCGATCACCGCGAGCTTGGCGGTGGCCGCGAGGTCGTTGATGACCTCCGAGGGGTGGCCCTCGACCGCCTTCTCTTCGATGACGAGGTCGGGGTACTGCGACCTCAGACCCGCGAGCGACAGCGCCAGGCGCTCCTCGGCCGCGCGCTGCATGTTCGCGAGGTACAGGTCGGGATAGACCATGGGCGCCGTGCGCGGCGTGACGACGGGCGTCCAGACGCACACGGCCGTGAGCGGCTCACCCAGCCGGTCGGCTTCTGCGGCGGCGAAGCGGATCGCCCCCTCGGACACCGGCGAGCCGTCGACGCCGACCACCACGCCGCTGCGGTCGTGGATCTCGATGTCGGGCACGACCACCACGGGGCAGTGGGACCCCGCCACGATGCGGATGCCGTGCGCCCCGCGAGCAGGCCCCGACTCCGGCCCTCGGTAGTCGCTGCCGATGACCAGCAGCTCCGCCTTCTCGGATGCCGCCGCGAGCGCGGTGACGGGATTGCCGGCATCCACCCGCGTCGTCACCTGCACCCCCGAGCCGGCCACGCGCGCGGCCTCGTCTTCGAGCATGCGGTTGGTCGCGTCGAGCACCACATCCATCACGGCGCCTTCGCCGACGGTGCCGACGGCGCCGCCCACGACGCTCAGCAGCTCGACCCGGTGGCCGCGATGATGCGCTGCGCGGTCCACCGCCCAGTCGACGGCTCGGCGGGCGGCGGGAGCTCCCGTGACGCCCACGACGATCGTTTCGCTCATGTCAGCCTCCATCGGATCGCTGCGCCTGCCTCCATCGGACCGGTGCGCCTGCGGCCAGCCTACGGCGCGACACCCCCGCGCGTCCCGGGGTCGGCCGTGGATATCCTCGGCCGGCCCCGTGGCGCGGTGTGCTGGTGACCGCGCGGCAGCGCTGGGGCTGGTGCTGGGGGCTGGCTCCGCTGGGGCGCGGCATCCGCCCCTCTAGAACTCGCGCACGAGCACGCGCTCGCGTTCGGTCGCGACGAAACCCAGACTCTCGTAGAGCGAGTGGGCGCCGGTCGGGCTCTCGGTGTCGACGTCGAGCACGGCCTTCTCGAGGCCCGCGGCCGCCGCCGCGCGCAGCGACTCGGCGATGACGAGCGGTGCGAGGCCCCGCCCGCGGTGCGAGCGCACGACACCGATGAGGTCGATGTACACGTGGGACGCGCCGAGCGCGGCCCAGTCCTCCTCGTTCACGGAGCCGAGGCAGAACGCGACGATGCGATCGCCGTCGAGCACGAGGGTCGACAGGTCCGGGCGCAGGAACGGGCCGCCCACGAACTTCTGCCAGGTCTCGGGAGCGCTGGGGAGGCTGCCCCAGTGGTCGCGGAAGGCGTCGTTGCGGGCCTCGAGAGCGTCCAGCGCACGCTCGGAGCTGTACGGGACGAGCACGAAGCCGTCGGGGGTCTCCCGCGCCGGGATCGGTTCGGAGAGGTCCCGCTGCATGGTCGTGAACCAGCGTTGCACCCGCAGCCCGTGGCGCTCGAGGAGCGCGGCCGCGTCGTCGTTGGCGCCCTCGGCGTAGGCGCGGACGGTGCCGGGAAGGGTGGACCCGGATTCGGCCAGCCGGCGCACCGCCTGGGCGTACTGCCACTGCACCACCTGGGTGCCGACCCCGCGCCGCCGCCATTCGGGGTGCACCTCGCCGGCGATGTCGACCTGCACGCGGACGTCGCGCGAGGGGTGCACGAAGGCGCTGCCGTAGGCCACCGGCGTGCCGTCCGCGGCGAACCCGATGACGGTGTCCCGGCTGTGGTCGATGTGCGACATCTCGAAGGTGTCGGCGATGTCCTCGCGGGGCATGCTCCACGTGGGGTGGTCAACGCGACCGGCCGCGGTCGAGATGCCGTGCATCGCGTCGATGTCCTCGGGGGTGGCCATGCGCCAGGTCGGCACGTCGGGATGCTGCGGCATCGCCGGCTCCGGTGCGAGGCCGATTCGGTCGGCAAGAGTCTGCTCAGTCACCACCTCACGCTATCGTCCCCGCGCCGAGTGAGTATTCGTGGACGCGAGTGAGTATTCGCGGGCGCGAGTGAGTATTCGTGGACCCGAGTGAGTATTCGTCGCCGCGAGTGAGTATTCGTCGCCGCGAGTGAGTACCGGACTGCGGCCGCGGCATCCGCTCGGTGGACGCAGATGGCGCCCTCCGCGCCGCGGATGGGTACAACTGCGGCGACCGCGGTCAGTGGATGCCGCGGGGCGCAGCGGGGCCCAACGCAACGCGGCGCGCGGGGCATCGCAGAAACGACGCGTTAACGAGAGAAAGCCACCCAACATTGGGTGGCTTTCTCACGGAAGAAGTCCGGCGGTGTCCTACTCTCCCACAGGGTCCCCCCTGCAGTACCATCGGCGCTGAGAGGCTTAGCTTCCGGGTTCGGTATGGGACCGGGCGTTTCCCTCTCGCTATGGCCGCCGAAACACTATTGATGTTTCAGTCTGCACACAACAAAAGATTGTTGTTATGCGGTTCTCGACCGTACATCGAGAACCACTCAGTGGACGCGTAGCACCTCAAACGGGTGTGTTATCAAGTCATCGGCTTATTAGTACCAGTCAGCTGCATGCATTGCTGCACTTCCACATCTGGCCTATCAACCCAGTAGTCTGGCTGGGAGCCTCTCGCCCGAAGGCATGGAAGTCTCATCTTGAGGCCGGCTTCCCGCTTAGATGCTTTCAGCGGTTATCCATCCCGAACGTAGCTAATCAGCGGTGCTCCTGGCGGAACAACTGACACACCAGAGGTTCGTCCAACCCGGTCCTCTCGTACTAGGGTCAGATCCTCTCAAACTTCCTACGCGCGCAGCGGATAGGGACCGAACTGTCTCACGACGTTCTAAACCCAGCTCGCGTACCGCTTTAATGGGCGAACAGCCCAACCCTTGGGACCTACTCCAGCCCCAGGATGCGACGAGCCGACATCGAGGTGCCAAACCATGCCGTCGATATGGACTCTTGGGCAAGATCAGCCTGTTATCCCCGAGGTACCTTTTATCCGTTGAGCGACAGCGCTTCCACAAGCCACTGCCGGATCACTAGTCCCGACTTTCGTCCCTGCTCGACCTGTCAGTCTCACAGTCAAGCTCCCTTGTGCACTTACACTCGCCACCTGATTGCCAACCAGGTTGAGGGAACCTTTGGGCGCCTCCGTTACTTTTTGGGAGGCAACCGCCCCAGTTAAACTACCCACCAGGCACTGTCCCTGAACCGGATTACGGTTCGAAGTTAGATATCCAGAGTGACCAGAGTGGTATTTCAACAATGACTCCACACGAACTGGCGTCCATGCTTCAAAGTCTCCCACCTATCCTACACAAGCCACACCGAACACCAATACCAAGCTGTAGTAAAGGTCACGGGGTCTTTCCGTCCTGCTGCGCGTAACGAGCATCTTTACTCGTAATGCAATTTCGCCGAGTTCGCGGTTGAGACAGTTGGGAAGTCGTTACGCCATTCGTGCAGGTCGGAACTTACCCGACAAGGAATTTCGCTACCTTAGGATGGTTATAGTTACCACCGCCGTTTACTGGGGCTTAAATTCTCAGCTTCGCCTTGCGGCTAACCGGTCCTCTTAACCTTCCAGCACCGGGCAGGCGTCAGTCCGTATACATCGTCTTGCGACTTGGCACGGACCTGTGTTTTTAGTAAACAGTCGCTACCCACTAGTCTCTGCGGCCTCCAAACGCTTTCGGAGCAAGTCCTAATACGTCGAAGGCCCCCCTTCTCCCGAAGTTACGGGGGCATTTTGCCGAGTTCCTTAACCACGATTCTCTCGATCTCCTTGGTATTCTCTACCTGACCACCTGAGTCGGTTTGGGGTACGGGCGGCTAGAACCTCGCGTCGATGCTTTTCTTGGCAGCATAGGATCACCCACTTTTTATCCGCATCGTGTCTCAGCCTTAATGAGTGACGGATTTGCCTATCACTCGGCCTACGCACTTGCCCCGGGACAACCATCGCCCGGGTTGGGCTACCTTCCTGCGTCACACCTGTTAATACGCTAACCGCACCAGCATGGGGTCGTGCGCTAGCTCCAACGTTCTCACCCCGAAGGGATCGAATCAGAGGAATTCGGGCACTTAGCACCACTGGATTAGCTTGGGCGGTTCTTCGCCGGTACGGGAATATCAACCCGTTGTCCATCGACTACGCCTGTCGGCCTCGCCTTAGGTCCCGACTTACCCAGGGAAGATTAGCTTGACCCTGGAACCCTTGGTCTTTCGGAGGACGTGTTTCTCACACGTCTTTCGCTACTCATGCCTGCATTCTCACTCGTGTAGCCTCCACGGCTGGTTCACACCGCCGCTTCGCTGGCCACACGACGCTCTCCTACCCATCAACACGGCTGGACCACGAAGGCCTACCAATAATGTCAATGCCACAACTTCGGTGGCGTGCTTGAGCCCCGTTACATTGTCGGCGCGGAATCACTTGACCAGTGAGCTATTACGCACTCTTTCAAGGGTGGCTGCTTCTAAGCCAACCTCCTGGTTGTCTAAGCAACTCCACATCCTTTCCCACTTAGCACGCGCTTTGGGACCTTAGATGGTGGTCTGGGTTGTTTCCCTCTCGACTATGAAGCTTATCCCCCACAGTCTCACTGCTGCGCTCTCACTTACCGGCATTCGGAGTTTGGCTGACGTCAGTAACCTTGTAGGGCCCATCGGCCATCCAGTAGCTCTACCTCCGGCAAGAAACACGCAACGCTGCACCTAAATGCATTTCGGAGAGAACCAGCTATCACGAAGTTTGATTGGCCTTTCACCCCTATCCACAGCTCATCCCCTCAGTTTTCAACCTAAGTGGGTTCGGTCCTCCACGACGTCTTACCGTCGCTTCAACCTGGCCATGGATAGATCACTTCGCTTCGGGTCTAGGACATGCGACTGAATCGCCCTATTCAGACTCGCTTTCGCTACGGCTACCCCTCACGGGTTAACCTCGCCACATATCGCTAACTCGCAGGCTCATTCTTCAAAAGGCACGCTGTCACCCCTACTAAGGAGGCTCCAACGGTTTGTAAGCAAACGGTTTCAGGTACTATTTC
Organism: Microbacterium sp. zg-Y625; assembly: GCF_030246925.1. Taxonomy (NCBI): domain Bacteria; kingdom Bacillati; phylum Actinomycetota; class Actinomycetes; order Micrococcales; family Microbacteriaceae; genus Microbacterium; species Microbacterium jiangjiandongii. The sequence goes on along the minus strand of NZ_CP126740.1, from coordinate 448,607 downwards.
ACTCCCCTCCCGGGGTACTTTTCACCTTTCCCTCACGGTACTTGTCCGCTATCGGTCATCTGGGAGTATTTAGGCTTATCAGGTGGTCCTGACAGATTCACACGGGATTTCTCGGGCCCCGTGCTACTTGGGATACTCTTCGCGTCAAGAGAGGCATTTCGACTACGGGGTTCGCACCCTCTATGACCAGGCTTTCAATCCTGTTCGTCTATACCTTCTTGTAACGCCGACAGATCGGCAGAACTGTCTGAAAAGTCCCACAACCCCGAATACGCAACTCCTGCCGGATATCACACGTACTCGGTTTAGCCTGTTCCGGTTTCGCTCGCCACTACTAACGGAATCGCGGTTGCTTTCTCTTCCTGTGGGTACTGAGATGTTTCACTTCCCCACGTTCCCTCTACCCGCCCTATATATTCAGGCGGGAGTCACTGGGTCGGCACGCCGCCCAGCGGGGTTTCCCCATTCGGAAATCCTCGGATCAAAGTGTGCTTATCCACTCCCCGAGGCTTATCGCAGATTGCTACGTCCTTCTTCGGCTCCAGATGCCAAGGCATTCACCGTTTGCTCTTAAAGACTTGAAAATCACATGAGTTTGAATCAAAACTCGAAACCCAGACTCAAAAGAGCCTGGATCGAAATTGACTAATGATCTTTAAGATCATCGATCGAAACAATCCCGAAGGATCATCTCGAAGATGCTCGCGTCCACTGTGTAGTTCTCAAAGTACGGGCGGTACCCACCCCGCCTGCCGGCAAGCCGACAAACAAAAGCAGGTCCAGAGGATTCGTCTGGCACTCAACCCGAAGGTCAGTGCGCATCCGGTCCCTCAGGACCCAACAGCGTGCATGTACCGGCAACTCCCCCCGAACCGTTCCAGCCGCAAGCGGCGTACTGAGTCCAAAGATCATCACTGGCACCAAGTCAAATGTTCCACCCATGAGCTACCGGCGAGAACGTATGTCTCGATCCGGCGCCTGGACACCCCAAAGGGTGCCAGATGCTCCTTAGAAAGGAGGTGATCCAGCCGCACCTTCCGGTACGGCTACCTTGTTACGACTTAGTCCTAATTACCGATCCCACCTTCGACGGCTCCCTCCACAAGGGTTGGGCCACCGGCTTCAGGTGTTACCGACTTTCATGACTTGACGGGCGGTGTGTACAAGACCCGGGAACGTATTCACCGCAGCGTTGCTGATCTGCGATTACTAGCGACTCCGACTTCATGAGGTCGAGTTGCAGACCTCAATCCGAACTGGGACCGGCTTTTTGGGATTCGCTCCACCTCACGGTATTGCAGCCCTTTGTACCGGCCATTGTAGCATGCGTGAAGCCCAAGACATAAGGGGCATGATGATTTGACGTCATCCCCACCTTCCTCCGAGTTGACCCCGGCAGTATCCCATGAGTTCCCACCATTACGTGCTGGCAACATAGAACGAGGGTTGCGCTCGTTGCGGGACTTAACCCAACATCTCACGACACGAGCTGACGACAACCATGCACCACCTGTTTACGAGTGTCCAAAGAGTTGACCATTTCTGGCCCGTTCTCGTATATGTCAAGCCTTGGTAAGGTTCTTCGCGTTGCATCGAATTAATCCGCATGCTCCGCCGCTTGTGCGGGTCCCCGTCAATTCCTTTGAGTTTTAGCCTTGCGGCCGTACTCCCCAGGCGGGGAACTTAATGCGTTAGCTGCGTCACGGAATCCGTGGAATGGACCCCACAACTAGTTCCCAACGTTTACGGGGTGGACTACCAGGGTATCTAAGCCTGTTTGCTCCCCACCCTTTCGCTCCTCAGCGTCAGTTACGGCCCAGAGATCTGCCTTCGCCATCGGTGTTCCTCCTGATATCTGCGCATTCCACCGCTACACCAGGAATTCCAATCTCCCCTACCGCACTCTAGTCTGCCCGTACCCACTGCAGGCCCGAGGTTGAGCCTCGGGATTTCACAGCAGACGCGACAAACCGCCTACGAGCTCTTTACGCCCAATAATTCCGGATAACGCTTGCGCCCTACGTATTACCGCGGCTGCTGGCACGTAGTTAGCCGGCGCTTTTTCTGCAGGTACCGTCACTTTCGCTTCTTCCCTGCTAAAAGAGGTTTACAACCCGAAGGCCGTCGTCCCTCACGCGGCGTTGCTGCATCAGGCTTTCGCCCATTGTGCAATATTCCCCACTGCTGCCTCCCGTAGGAGTCTGGGCCGTGTCTCAGTCCCAGTGTGGCCGGTCACCCTCTCAGGCCGGCTACCCGTCGACGCCTTGGTGAGCCATTACCTCACCAACAAGCTGATAGGCCGCGAGCCCATCCCAGACCGAAATTCTTTCCAGCTGCTGACCATGCGGTCGCAGCTCGTATCCAGTATTAGACGCCGTTTCCAGCGCTTATCCCAGAGTCCGGGGCAGGTTGCTCACGTGTTACTCACCCGTTCGCCACTGATCCACAGAGCAAGCTCTGCTTCACCGTTCGACTTGCATGTGTTAAGCACGCCGCCAGCGTTCATCCTGAGCCAGGATCAAACTCTCCGTAAAAGAAATTTGCCGACACAACCGGAATAAGGTCGTGTACAGCGAGTTTGAACTGACCAAATGGATGTCATTACTGACTTATCCGTTGCCGACCCCCATAAAGGGAATCGGACTTTGATCCAAAGGAATCTCACCCGGTAAAAACCGGGACGAGGTTATTTGGCATTTGACAAGTGCACGCTGTTGAGTTCTCAAGGATCGGATGCTCCTCCGGTCAGGCCTGTTGAGCCGTACCCGAAGGGCGTGTGATCGTGTTGTGTGATTCGAAGTGCCAGGTCGGCGCTTCGCCCGGCTTTCGCCGAGCAGTGGTCCCTGACCTGGTTCCTGCGAACCGGAGTCCCATACTAGCACAGCCTCAGCGAGGTGAACCAGTGTGGGGGATGTTGACTGCATGAGAGGAGCGGGGCCTTCTCGGCCTCTTCGCTTTCCCCTTTGGGGCCAACAGAGAAAACATTACGCCGGATCCGGGGGTCCGGCAAATCGGGCCCGCCTCCCGGGCGTGTCGCCCGGAATCACGCGGAAGTCGGCCCCACCCCTACAGGCGCCGAACCGCGCCTGCGCACCCGCGCCCGCAGCATCTGGACGACGACGGCGAGCACCAGCGTGACCGCTCCCCACAGCCCGCAAGCCGGCGGCAGCACCCGGTACGCGAGGTGCGCGACGGTGAAGTCCTCGGAAAACGGGCCGTAGCGGGCGAGTCCGATCCCCCACGCCGAGAGGAGCGTGACCGGCAGCGACAGCCACCACGCCCATCGAACGAATGCAGGGAGCACCGATGCGCCGGGCATCACCGCACGGCGGCGGCGCAGCCAGAGCAGCGCCCACACCCCGATGACCGCGAGCCCGACCACACCCGAGACGTACTGGATCCACCGGAACCCGGTGAACGGTCCCCATACGCCATCCAGACCCGGGATCAGGCCGACGCCCCAACGGCCTCGGTGCGTGAAGGCATCCCACACGATGTGGCTGACGACGCCCAGCAGCAGCGATGCCACGAGCAGCAGCGGGTAGCCCCTCCCCCGTGAGCTGCCGGGGAGCAGTCCCACGGCGTCCCGGGCAGCGGACCCTGCCGGCATGTCCCACTCCGCCGGCAGCCGGGCGGCGAGCCACCGGGGCGACAGCTCGCGCACCGCCGGACGCAGCAGGCACCGCCACACCAGCAGCAGCGCGAAGGCGACGAGCACGGTCGCGGCGAGCCCGGTCCACGAGTGCGTGGCGGCGTAGGTCAGTGGCGTCCCCCGCAGGAAGAGCGGCAGGTCGGGGGTCATCGCCCCGATGGCGATCGCCGCCGGGACGAGCGGCGTGCGCACGAACGGCAGCGCGACAAGGGCATGGCTCGGCGTGAACGGCATCCCTCGACCAGCCCCGTCGCCGCCGCGCTCAGCCGGCGGTCGGGGAGACGAAGAGCCCGGCGAGCGTCTTCTTGCCGCGTCGCAGCACCGACACCCCGCCCGGCAGACCGCCGGTCACCGGCGTCCCCTCGTCTTCGACGCGGATGCCGTCAAGCGTCACCCCGCCCTGTGCGATCGCACGACGCGCTTCCGAGAGACTCGCGGTGAGCCCGGTCTCGACGAGCGCCTGCGCCACCGTCGTCTCCGCCGGGACCTCGGCATTCGGCAGCTCTTCGAGGGCGGATCGGAGGGTTGCGGCATCCAGCTCCGTCAGATCGCCCTTGCCGAACAGCGCCTCGGATGCCGCGATGACCGCGGCGGTCGCGTCCGGTCCGTGCACCAGGGTCGTCACCTCGAGCGCGAGCCGCTTCTGGGCAGCCCGGCGGAACGGCTCCTCGGCCACCAGCCGCTCGTACTCGGTGATCTCGTCCCGGGTGAGGAACGTGAAGATCTTGAGGCGGTTCACCACGTCGGCGTCGTCACTGTTGAGCCAGAACTGGTACATCCGGTACGGGCTGCACATCTCGGCGTCGAGCCAGATGGCGTTGCCCTCGCTCTTGCCGAACTTGGTCCCGTCGCTGTTGGTGATCAGCGGCGTGCCGATGGCGTGCACCGAGACGCCCTCCACGCGGTGGATGAGATCCGTGCCGCTGGTGAGGTTGCCCCACTGATCACTGCCGCCGGTCTGCAGCACGCAGTCGTACTGGCGGTAGAGCTCGAGGTAGTCCATGCCCTGAAGGATCTGGTAGCTGAACTCGGTGTAGCTGATGCCGGCATCCGAGTTCAGCCGCGCCGCGACCGCGTCCTTCTTGAGCATGGTGCCGACGCGGTAGTGCTTGCCGACCTCGCGCAGGAAGTCGATCGCCGACAGCGGCGCCGTCCAGTCGAGGTTGTTGACGATGCGCGCGGCGTTGTCGCCCTCGAAGCTCAGGAACCGCTCGACCTGGCCGCGCAGGCGCGTCACCCACTCGGCGACCACCTCGGGAGTGTTCAGGGTGCGCTCCGCACTGGGACGCGGGTCTCCGATCAGCCCTGTCGAGCCGCCGACGAGTCCGAGCGGGCGGTGCCCGGCCAGCTGGATGCGCCGCAGCACCAGCAGCTGCACGAGGTTTCCGAGGTGCAGGCTCGGGGCGGTCGGGTCGAACCCGCAGTAGTAGGTGATCGGGTCGCCGGCGAGCAGGTCGCGCAGCGCCTGCTGATCGGTGGACACGTGCACGAGCCCTCGCCAGACGAGCTCATCCCACACGTTGTCGAACGAGGGGTCGATCGCGGGTTCGGCGATCGTCAAGGCTTCGGTGGACACGCGTTTCAGGCTACCAGCGCCGGGGCGCCGGGCCGGGCCGGTCAGCCGGGCCGGTCAGGCCGCCGACACTTCGTCGTACAGGCCGATCAGGTTTCCCTCGCTGTCGCGGATGTACGCCCACCGCGACGTCTCGTCGAGCGGTTGGATCGCCCCCAGCAGCTCGCCGCCGCGGGCCACCGCGAGAGCCACGGTGTCCTCGATGCGGTCGACGGTGAAGACCACGGTCGGATGCGGGGCGGTGCCGCGCTGATGCAGGTCGCCGTTGACGCCCTCGCCTTCGGGCTGTCGCAGCACGCCCATGTCGTCGCCCCACGGTTCGTACTCGAACCCGAGGACCTCCCGGTAGAACGCCTGCGCGCGGCCGATGTCGTCTGCGGGGATCTCGAAATGCTCCATTTTCGCCATGGTCAGAGAATGGCCACACCGACACGTCGGGGCAAGAGGCGATTCTCGCGGGCGTGCGGGAGGTGCGTGCGAGACTGTGCGCCATGCCGGTCGTCTTCCCCGAAGCCCTCGTCGCCGCGTTCATCGCGATCTTCCTGTTCGTCGCGCTCGGGGCGGCCCTGGCCCTGGTCGTCGTGAACCTGCGCCGGCCGAGGAACACCACCCTGGCCATCGCCGCCGGCATCCTCGTGCTGTGCCTGCTGGTCGTCACGGTGCTCCCGTGGAACGTACCGGGGCTCTTCGGGCTCGTCGTCGCGCTGCCGGCGGTCGTGCTGGCCGTGCTCGGCGGCGACCCGGTCGTGCGCCGGGTGCTGGCGATCGCGACGCACGGCACCGTGCGGGAAGGCATTGCCGGCGGCATCCTCGTCTCAGCCCGGCCGGATGCCGGGGACGATCCGGAGGCGGTACACGAGATCCTGCGCGGCGGCACCACGATCGGCTACCTCGAGCGGCTGGGCGTCGTGCTCGGCATCATCGCCGGATTCCCCGAAGCCATCGCGGTCGTGGTGGCGCTCAAGGGCATCGGCCGGTTCTCCGAGCTGGCGACACCGGCCGCGCGCGAGCGCTTCATCGTGGGCACCCTGGCCAGCCTCCTGTGGGCCTGCGTCCTCGGCGCGATCGTCCGTCTCGCGATCTGGTGAGGCCCGGCGGCTGACGGGCTCGCGGGTGCTGCTGACACGGCAGGCGCCGAGGCCCGCGTGCGCCGACTCCTCACGAACCGCTCCAGAACGGGCGGAACGACCGCGTACCCGCGCCGCCCGCACCGATCTTGAGGAGTTACGACGACCGACCGCCGCGCACCCGGCCCGCGGATGCCCCGACGAAGGCCCCGGGAACGCCGCGAGGCCCGCTCCTGACGGACCAGGGGCGGGCCTCGACGTGCACGGCCGGCGCGAACCGGCCTACGCGGTCACTCGGACTTCGCGGGAGCCTCGACAGCGTCCTCGGCGGCGGCCTCAGCGGCAGCGCCCTCCTCGGGCGACTCGGCGCCGGCCTCGGCGGCCGGGGTCTCCTCGGCGGCGGTCTCCTCGGCGGCGGTCTCCTCGGCCGGAGCCTCCTCGACGGCGGCGTCCTCAGCCGGAGCCTCGGTCTCGGCGGCCGGAGCAGCAGCGGCAGCGCCCGACTTCTTCGCCGACTTCGGCTTCGGGTTCACCGGCTCGAGCACGAGCTCGATGACGGCCATGGGGGCGTTGTCGCCCTTGCGGTTGCCGATCTTGGTGATGCGGGTGTAGCCACCCTCGCGCTCGGCGACCTGGGGTGCGATCTCGGTGAAGAGCGTGTGCACGACGGTCTTGTCGCCGATGACCGACAGCACCCGGCGACGGGCGTGCAGGTCGCCGCGCTTGGCGAACGTGATGAGGCGCTCGGCCAGCGGACGCAGGCGCTTGGCCTTGGTCACGGTGGTCGTGATCGAACCGTGGGTGTACAGCGCTGCGGCGAGGTTCGCGAGAAGCAGACGCTCGTGGGCGGGGCCGCCTCCGAGGCGGGGACCCTTGGTGGGCTTGGGCATGTCAGTTACTCCAGTAGGAAAGAAGAGGGGGTCGGATGCCGCGACCCGGCGTCACGCCGAGCCGCGGTCTCCGCTAATCAGATGTTCTCGTCGTCGTATCCGCCGTAGAAGTGCGCACCGTCGAACCCGGGGACCGAGTCCTTCAGCGACAGGCCGAGCGAGACGAGCTTGTCGCGCACCTCGTCGACCGACTTCTGACCGAAGTTGCGGATGTTCATCAGCTGCGTCTCCGACAGCGCGACGAGCTCCGAAACCGTGTTGATGCCCTCACGCTTCAGGCAGTTGTACGAGCGCACCGAGAGGTCGAGGTCCTCGATGGGCATCGACAGCTCGTTCGAGAGCACGGTCTCGACCGGCGCGGGGCCGATCTCGATGCCCTCGGCCTCGACGTTCAGCTCGCGGGCGAGGCCGAACAGCTCGGTCAGGGTGCGACCGGCCGAAGCGACGGCGTCGCGCGGGGCCATCGAGGCCTTCGTCTCGACGTCGAGCACCAGCTTGTCGAAGTCGGTGCGCTCACCGGCACGCGTGGCGTCGACGCGGTAGCTGACCTTGAGCACCGGCGAGTAGATCGAGTCGATCGGGACGACCCCGGCCTCGGCGTACTCGTTGCGGTTCTGCGTGGCCGAGACGTAGCCGCGGCCGCGCTCGATCGTCAGCTCCAGCTCGAACTTGGCGGTGTCGTTGAGGGTCGCGATGACCAGCTCGGGGTTGTGCACCTCGACACCGGCCGGAGCGGAGATGTCCGCCGCGGTGACCTCGCCGGCACCCGTCTTGCGCAGGTACGCGGTGATGGGCTCATCGCGCTCGCTCGAGACGACCAGCTGCTTGATGTTGAGGATGATCTCGGTGACATCCTCCTTGACGCCGGGGATCGTGCTGAACTCGTGCAGCACGCCGTCGATGCGGATGCTGGTGACGGCCGCGCCGGGAATCGACGACAGCAGGCTGCGGCGCAGCGCGTTGCCGATCGTGTATCCGAACCCGGGCTCCAGCGGTTCGATGATGAACCGGCTGCGGAACTCGCCGATCTTCTCCTCGGTCAAAGTGGGACGCTGTGCGATGAGCACGATGTGTTCCTTTCAATCACGTGACCGCTATATGACACGTGTGTGTGGTGAGGTGTTGAGTTGTCGTCGGATGCCGCGCGTCGCGGCATCCGGGAAGCGTGCGTGCCACGGGGTCGGAGCGGGACCGCGCATCTGCGGGTCCCGCTCCGGAGTCGGTCGTGGATCAGACGCGACGGCGCTTCGGCGGACGGCAGCCGTTGTGCGCCTGCGGGGTGACGTCCTGGATGGACCCCACCTCGAGGCCGGCGGCGGTCAGCGAGCGGATCGCGGTCTCGCGGCCCGAGCCCGGACCCTTCACGAAGACGTCGACCTTCTTGACGCCGTGCTCCTGAGCCTGGCGCGCAGCCGACTCCGCAGCCATGCCGGCGGCATAGGGGGTCGACTTGCGCGAGCCCTTGAAGCCCACGCCACCGGACGAGGCCCAGCTGATGACAGCGCCGGACGGGTCGGTGATCGAGACGATCGTGTTGTTGAACGTCGACTTGATGTGGGCGTGGCCCAGCGCGATGTTCTTCTTCTCCTTGCGACGCGGCTTGCGCGCGGCGCTCTTGGCCTGTGCCATGTTTCTGCGTTCTCCCTAAATCCTGGGGCGCCGGCGGAGGCCTAGCGCGCCTTCTTCTTGCCGGCGACCGTGCGCTTGGGGCCCTTGCGGGTACGCGCGTTGGTCTTGGTGCGCTGGCCGCGCACCGGCAGGCCGCGGCGGTGGCGCAGGCCCTCGTAGGAACCGATCTCCACCTTGCGGCGGATGTCGGCGGCCACCTCGCGGCGAAGGTCACCCTCCACCTTGTAGTTGCCCTCGATGTAGTCACGGAGCGCGACGAGCTGGTCGTCGGTGAGGTCCTTGACGCGGATGTCTCCGCTGATGTCGGTCGCCGCGAGGATCTCGAGCGAACGGGTACGGCCAACGCCGTAGATGTAGGTCAGGGCGATGACCACGCGCTTATCGCGCGGGATGTCGACGCCGGCAAGACGTGCCATGCGGCTCTCCTAGGAGTGAGTGGAGGTGTGGAGCAGGATCGGTGCCCGGGCCTCCGCCCCGAGGTGTCCCCTCTTGCGAGGTTCTGATCCTGCCGTGTGTGTTGTTCAGTTGTACGTCTGGTGGAAGGGATGCCGCGGCATCCCCTCGATCAACCCTGGCGCTGCTTGTGGCGCGGGTTGGACTTGCAGATGACCATCACGCGACCGTGGCGGCGAATGATCTTGCAGTGGTCGCAGATGGGCTTGACGGAGGGGTTGACCTTCATGATTTTTCCTGTTCGCTGTCTTCGCCGGGCAGGGCACAGGCATGCCCTGGGGCGTTACTTCTCGACCGGTCTAGCGGTAGCGGTAGACGATGCGACCGCGTGTGAGGTCGTACGGGCTGAGCTCGACGACAACGCGGTCCTCGGGGATGATGCGGATGTAGTTCTGCCGCATCTTGCCCGAGATCGTTGCGAGCACCTTGTGTCCGTTGCTCAGCTCCACGCGGAACATCGCGTTCGGGAGAGCCTCGGAGATCACACCCTCGATCTCGATGACACCGTCTTTCTTCGCCATACGCTCGCTTACAGTTATGCGGACCGGTCGGTCTGCGGTGGATGGGATTCGGTGCGGCGACACGCCAAAGCGGGCGCAACGCACCAAACGTCAAGCATACGTGGTAGTGCCGCGCGCGGCAACTCGGGCGTGTCGTCCGGCGCGTCGCGGGGCGCGGTCTGTGCCGGGTCTGCCGGCGTCGCCGCCCGGGCGGGGGCGGTTGCGGCATCCGGACCTCCCCCCTCCGCGAGAAACCACTTTTCGGACGAGACACCACGCAATGCACGGTTTCTCGTCCAGAACGTGGTTTCTCGATGCACGGCCGGCGTCGGGCGGTTCGCGGCGTCTCCTCCACAGGCCGCAGGGGCGCGAGTTGTTCACGGAACGGGGATGCCGCGGTGAGGGCGGATGCCGTCGGTGCGCATTCTGGGGAGCATGACATCGCCGCAGGTCGCGCCCTCCCCCGTGCTCCTGACGCTGCAGTCCGACGCGCTGCGGGCCGGCCTGCGGGTGCGGGACGGTGCCGGCTACGTGCGGGTGCGCTCCGGCGTGTACGCGCCGCGTGACGCGTGGGGGTGCCTCACACCCTGGGAGCGGTATCGCGCTCGCGTACACGCGTTTCATTGCAAGCATCCGGATGCCGTGCTCGCGCTCGAATCCGCCGCCGCCGTGCTGGGGCTGCCGGTGTTCGGAGAGCCTCGAGACATTCACGCGTACGACCCCGCACGCGCCAGCTCGCGACGCTTCGGCGACGTCTGCGTGCATACCAGCACGGAGAGCAAGCCCGTCGAATCCAGGGACGGCATGCTCATGACATCGACGGCGGCCACGGCCGTGGACCTCATGCGGGTGCTTCCCCCGGCGTTCGGCCTCGCGGTCGCCGATGCCGCCGTTTCCGCGCAGCGCGCCGATGCGGCATCCGTCGATCTGCTGCGGGAGTTCGCCGGGTCACAGGCGAACCGCCGCGGGAGCGCACGGCTGTCGCTCCTGTTCCCGCTCGTGGATCCGCGCGCCGAATCGGCCGGCGAGACCGTCAGCCGCGCCGTCATCGTCTGGCTCGGCTACGAGCATCCTGAGCCGCAGGTCGTCTTCGTCGCCGAAGGTGCACGCGATCGCGTGGACTTCTTCTGGCGCCGCGCGAGCGTGATCGGCGAATCCGACGGCTACGGCAAGTACCTCGGCACGGACGAGGCCGAGATCGTCAGGCGGGTGATCGACGAGAAGCAGCGCGAAGACCGTCTGCGCCGCCAGGTTCGCGCCTTCGCGCGCTGGGATTGGCGGGCCACGATGCTGGTGGACCCGCTGAATGAGCGCCTCGGCCGCGCGGGCGTGCCGCGGCAGCGCCCTGCGCAGCGTGCGTTGCTGGCGACCCTGCGCCGCAACCCGCGGTCACTGCCGCGGTGACAAACCACTTTTCGGATGGGAAACCACGCAATGCGCGATGTCTCATCCAAAACGTGGTTTCTCGACGATACGAGGCCGCGAGGCCGCGAGGCAACGAGGCAGCGAGGCCGCGCCGGCGCCGGGCCGGACGCGCCCGCGCGTCAGCCCAGGCGGTCCGTCAGGTCGGCGGCCACGTCACCCGTGATGGTGACGTATTCGCCGTTGACCAGCATGCTCGGGGTGCCGGCCTGGCCCTGGTCGTTGGCCGGAAGGTTCTCCGCCTGCGACAGCGCGAACTTCGCGTGCGTCTGATCGGCGATGCAGTCCCCGGCGTCGGGGGCACCGGCATCCTCAGCCAGCTGAGTGAGCTTCTCGTTGGTGAGCCCCTGGCCGGTCGGGTGCAGCGCGAACACGGAGGTCATGAAGTCGTACGCGGCCTGGCCGCCGGCCTCTTCGGCGACGCAGTACATCGCGCTGGCCGAGCGGGCCGAGAACTGCGTGCCGGATGCCGCGTTCAGGCTCGCCAGCGCCACCGGCTGCAGCCGCAGCGTGATCTCGCCGGAGTCGACGAGCTCTGAGATCGCGGGACCGTACAGGTCCTCGAAGTCCTGGCAGTGGGGGCAGTAGAAGTCGGCCCAGACCTCGACCTCGTCCGGACCGTCGCCCACGATGATCGCACCGGTCTCGGACTCGACCGCGGCGGACTCGGGCGCTGCGGCCGGCGACGTGGCGGAGCTGTTCATCCACCACACGAGAGCGCCGACGCCGACGAGCACGACGACGACCGCCACACTCACCCAGATCGCGAACCAGTTGGTCTTGTTGCCTGCCGCTGCCACGAGCTGCCCCTATCCGATCTCGCGCGGGACCACGCCGAACGGCGCCAGACCCGCGGCTCCTCCATCGGGCGCCGTGAGCACCCAGATGCCTCCATCATGCACGGCCACGCTGTGCTCCCAGTGGGAGCCGGCGGAGCCGTCGACGGTCGAGACGGTCCAGTCGTCGTCCTCGACGAAGGTCTCCTCGCTGCCGGCGACGACCATCGGCTCGATGGCGAGACACAGTCCCGGCTTCACCTCGGCGCCGCGGTCGGCGACGCGGTAGTTGAACACCGACGGCGCCTCGTGCATCTTGCGGCCGATGCCGTGGCCGACGTAATCGCGCAGGATGCCGTAGCCCTCGCCCGACCGCTCGATGTAGCCCTGCACCGCGTCGCCGATCTCGCCGACGTGCTTGGCATGCGCGAGCGCGGCGATGCCCGCCCAGAGCGATCCGCGCGTGACCTCGGAAAGGCGCTCGCGTTCGGCCACGAGCTCGGGCCGCGACGGGTCGGGCACGACGACGGTGATCGCCGAGTCGCCGTTCCAGCCCTGGTACTGGGCGCCCGCGTCGATCGAGACGATGTCGCCGGGCTCGAGCACGCGGTCGCTCGGGATGCCGTGCACCACCTGCTCGTTGACCGACGTGCAGACGGTGTGGCGGTAGCCGCGCACCAGCTGGAAGTTCGACTCCGCACCGCGGGCGCGGATGACCGCGCTTGCGGCGGCATCCAGCTCGAGCGTCGTCACCCCGGGGGCGACCAGTGCGCGCACGGCATCGAGCGCCGCGGCGGTGATGCGGCCGGGTTCGACCATGGCCCGCAGCTGTGCGGGGGACTTGTAGATGGAGCGGCGCAGCACGTCGGTCAGGCGCCGACGAGGTCGCGCGCGGCCAGCGCGGCGCGGATCCGCTCGGTGATCTCGTCCAGCGTGCCGACGCCGTCGATCGTGTCGACGATGCCGCGATCGCGGTAGACGTCGAGGATGGGCGCGGTCTCGCGCTCGTAGATCGACAGGCGGTGCGCGATGACGTCTTCGGTGTCGTCGGTGCGGCCCTGCTCGGCGGCGCGCAGCGTCAGCCGGGAGATGCTCTCGTCGCGCGGGACGTCCAGCTGGATGACGCCGGTGAGCTCCTCGCCGCGGCCCGAGAGGAACGCGTCGAGGTCTGCCACCTGACCGAGGTTGCGCGGGTAGCCGTCGAGCAGGAAGCCGCCGGCGGCGTCGTCCTGCGCGAGGCGGTCGCGCACGATGGCGCTGGTCAGCTCGTCGGGCACCAGGTTGCCGGCCTCGATGATGGCCTGCACCTGCTTGCCGAGGTCGGTGCCCTCCTTGACGTTCGCGCGGAACACGTCGCCGGTGGAGATGACGGGGATCCCGAGCGACTCGGCGATGCGCACGCCCTGCGTGCCCTTGCCCGAGCCCTGCGGTCCGACGATGAGAAGACGGGGCGTTGTCATCGGAGAAGCCCTTCGTAGTGGCGCTGCTGCAGCTGAGCGTCGATCTGCTTGACCGTCTCGAGACCCACACCGACGATGATCAGGATCGACGCACCACCGAACGGGAAGTTCTGGTTGGCACCGACGGTCGCGAGGGCCACGAGCGGGATGAGGGCGATGAGGCCCAGGTAGATCGATCCCGGCAGCGTGATGCGGGTGAGCACGTAGTCGAGGTACTCGGCGGTGGGACGGCCGGCACGGATGCCGGGGACGAAGCCGCCGTACTTCTTCATGTTGTCCGCCACGTCGACCGGGTTGAACGTGATGGCGACGTAGAAGTACGTGAAGCCGACGATGAGGAGGAAATACACCGCCATGTACAGCGGGTGGTCGCCGGTGGTGAAGTACTGCTGGATCCACGCCACCCAGCCGGGGACGTTCCCCTCGGCATCGGGCGTCTGGTTGAACTGCGCGATGAGGGCGGGGATGTACAGCAGCGACGAGGCGAAGATGACGGGCACGACGCCGGCCATGTTGACCTTGATGGGGATGTAGGTGTTGGTGCCGCCGTAGGTGCGGCGCCCGACCATGCGCTTGGCGTACTGCACCGGGATGCGCCGCTGGGACTGCTCGACGAAGACGACGAGCGCGACGGTCAGGATGCCGACCGCGAGCACCAGCAGGAAGATCTCGAAGCCGCGGGCCTGCCAGATCGACCACATGGCCGAGGGGAACGTGGCGGCGATCGAGGTGAAGATGAGCAGCGACATGCCGTTGCCGACGCCGCGCTCGGTGACGAGCTCGGCGAACCACATGATGAGGCCGGTGCCGGCGGTCATCGTGATGATCATCAGCAGCTGCGCCCACCACGCGTCGTTGGTGAGCACCTGCTCGCACTCGGCGATGCCGGTGATGCCGAAGAGCTGACCGCTACGGGCCACCGTGATGAGCGTGGTCGACTGCAGCAGGGCGAGGGCGATGGTCAGGTAACGCGTGTACTGCGTCAGCTTGCCCTGGCCGGCCTGACCCTCCTTGTAGAGCGTCTCGAAGTGCGGGATCACCACGCGCAGCAGCTGCACGATGATCGTGGCCGTGATGTACGGCATCACACCCAGCGCGAAGATCGACAGCTGCAGCAGTGCACCGCCGGAGAAGAGGTTCACGAGGGACAGCAGGCCCTCGGTGTTGCCGGACTGCGCAAGGCAGGACTGCACGTTCGGGAAGTCCACGAACGGCGTCGGCACGTGGGCGCCCAGGCGATAGACGGTGATGATCGCGAGCGTGAAGCCGATCTTCCGCCGCAGGTCGGGTGTGCGGAAGACCCGCGCGATGGCGCTGAACAAGTCGGATTCCTCCAGTGAGATCGGCGGCGGCTACGAGGCGCGCCGTCAACCAGAGTACGGCACAGGGGCCGGAGCATCGCTCCGGCCCCTGTGGCGTGATTACTTGATGGTGCCGCCTGCTGCGACGATCTTCTGCTCCGCGGAGCCCGAGACCTTGTCGACGGAGACGTTCAGCGCAACGGAGATGTCTCCGGTGCCGAGCACCTTGACCTTCTCGTTCTTGCGCACGGCGCCCTTGGCGACCAGGTCGCCCACGGTGACGTCGCCACCCTGCGGGTACAGCTCGGCGAGCTTCTCGAGGTTGACCACCTGGTACTCGACGCGGAACGGGTTCTTGAACCCGCGCAGCTTCGGAGTGCGCATGTGCAGCGGCATCTGGCCGCCCTCGAAGCCGACCTTCACGCTGTAGCGGGCCTTCGTGCCCTTGGTGCCACGACCCGAGGTCTTACCCTTCGAGCCCTCACCACGACCGACACGGGTCTTCGCCGTGTTGGAGCCGGGGACCGGACGCAGGTGGTGGACCTTCAGCACGCCGGGGCGCGATGCCGCGGCATCCTTGGCGGGCGCAGCCTTCGCGGCCGTGCCCTTCTTCTCGGCCTTCTCAGCCATTAGTCGATCTCCTCAACCTTGACGAGGTGGGCGACGGTCTTGACGTAACCGCGCGTCTGCGCGTCGTCGGGACGGACGACCGAGTCGCCGATCCGCTTGAGACCGAGGCTGCGCAGCGTGTCACGCTGGTTCTGCTTCTCGCTCACCTTGGACTTGACCTGCGTCACCTTCAGACGGGCAGCCATCAGGCACCTACCTTCTTCGCCGCAGCGGCCTTGGCCTCGTTGCGGATGATGATCGCCGGAACGACCGCGTCGTAGTCCAGCCCACGACGGGCGGCGACGGCACGGGGCTCCTCGAGGCTCTTCAGAGCAGCGACCGTCGCGTGCACGATGTTGATCGTGTTCGACGAGCCCAGCGACTTCGACAGCACATCGTGGATGCCGGCGCACTCGAGCACGGCACGCACCGGACCACCGGCGATGACACCGGTACCGGCGGCAGCCGGACGCAGCAGCACGACACCGGCAGCGGCCTCACCCTGCACGGGGTGCGGGATGGTCGAGCCGACGCGGGGCACGCGGAAGAAGTTGCGCTTGGCCTCTTCGACACCCTTCGAGATCGCCAGGGGGACCTCGCGGGCCTTGCCGTAGCCGACGCCCACGAGACCGTTGCCGTCGCCGACCACCACGAGGGCGGTGAAGCTGAAGCGGCGGCCACCCTTGACGACCTTCGACACGCGGTTGATCGTGACGACGCGCTCGAGGAACTGGCTGTCGTTGCGGTCGCGCGAGTTGCGGTCGCGGGTCTGGCTGCGCTCGCGACCACCGCGGCGGGGCTCGCGCTCCGCCGCTGCCGTCTCGGGCGCGGCCGCGGCCGCAGCCGGAGCGGTTTCGGTCACTTCGTTCTCCTTGTTCTCGCTCACAGGTTCAGGCCTCCCTCGCGGGCGCCGTCGGCGATCGCGGCCACACGACCCGCGTAGCGGTTGCCGCCGCGGTCGAACACGACGTCGACGACGCCGGCTGCCTTCGCGCGCTCGGCGACGAGCTCGCCGACCTTGCGGGCCTTGGCGGTCTTGTCACCGTCGAAGCCACGCAGCTCGTTCTCGAGCGTCGAGGCGGATGCCAGGGTGTGACCCTTGCTGTCGTCCACGAGCTGGACGAAGACGTGACGGGCCGAACGGGTGACAACGAGACGCGGACGCGCCTCGGTGCCGACGACCTTCTTGCGCAGACGCGCGTGACGACGCGCGCGTGCGACGGACTTGGAAGTCACAGCCATGGTTACTTACCAGCCTTTCCGGCCTTGCGCCGAACGACCTCGCCGGCGTAGCGCACACCCTTGCCCTTGTACGGCTCGGGCTTGCGGATCTTGCGGATGTTGGCGGCAGCCTCACCGACGGCCTGCTTGTCGATGCCGCTCACGGTGAGCTTGTTGTTGCCCTCGACCGTGAACGTGATGCCGGCCGGCGGGTCGACCAGCACGGGGTGCGAGAAGCCGAGGGCGAACTCGACCGAGCTGCCCTTCTGAGCGACGCGGTAACCGGTGCCGACGACCTCAAGGCCCTTGGTGTAGCCCTGGGTGACGCCGATGATGTTGTTGTTGATGAGCGTGCGGGTCAGGCCGTGAAGCGACCGCGACTCGCGCTCGTCGTCGGGACGGGAGACCAGAACCTGGTTCTCCTGCACCGCGATCTCGATGGGGCGCGCCACGGTGAGCTTGAGCTCACCCTTGGGGCCCTTGACGGAGACATCCTGTCCGGAGACCTCGACGGTCACGCCGGCGGGGATGTCGATGGGAAGACGACCGATGCGGGACATTCAGATCACCACACGTAGGCGAGGACTTCCCCGCCGACGCCCTTCGACTCGGCCTGGCGGTCCGTGAGGAGGCCAGAGGAAGTGGACAGAATAGCGACGCCGAGGCCGCCGAGCACCGTGGGGATCTCGGTCGAGCGTGCGTACACGCGCAGACCCGGCTTCGACACGCGCTTGATGCCGGCGATCGACCGCTCGCGGTTGGGGCCGTACTTGAGCGTCAGCGTGATGGTCTGGCCCACGCGCGCGTCGGTGACCTCCCAGCCGGCGATGTAGCCCTCCTGCTGGAGGATCTCGGCGATGTGAGTCTTGAGCTTGGAGCTCGGCATGGACACGGAGTCGTGGTGCGCCGAGTTCGCGTTGCGCAGACGGGTCAGCATGTCTGCGACCGGGTCTGTCATTGTCATGAGTTGTTCCTTTGTTCACGAGGTTTCGGATGCCGTTACGCGACAGCCGACCTTCGATGACGGGCGGTGTTCAGTTGTGAGGGCGTTTGGCCCCGGACCGCAGGGTCCGAGACCAAACGCCCAAGCTTATCCGATTACGCCTGAGCGTCGTCGGTGCGGAAGGGGAAGCCGAGCTGACGCAGCAGCGAGCGGCCCTCCTCGTCCGTCTTCGCCGTGGTGACGACCGTGATGTCGAAGCCGCGGACGCGGTCGATCTTGTCCTGGTTGATCTCGTGGAAGACCGACTGCTCCTGAAGGCCGAACGTGTAGTTGCCGTGGCCGTCGAACTGCTTCGGGGACAGCCCGCGGAAGTCGCGGATGCGGGGCAGCGCGAGGTTCACGAGGCGGTCCAGGAACTCCCACGCACGGTCACCGCGGAGGGTGACGTGCGCGCCGATGGCCTGACCCTCGCGCAGCTTGAACTGCGCGATGGACTTGCGGGCCTTGGTGACGACCGGCTTCTGGCCGGTGATCTTGGTGAGGTCGTCGACCGCACCATCGATCACCTTGCTGTCACGCGCAGCCTCACCGACACCGGTGTTGACGACGACCTTGACGATCCCGGGGATCTGCATGACGTTCGCGTAACCGAACTCCTCCTGCAGAGCCTTCTGGATCTCGTTCTTGTACTTCTGCTTCAGGCGGGGCTGGATCTTGCCAGCCTCCACGGCAGGTGCAGTGCTCATTCTCAGAGGTCCTTGCCTGACTTCTTCGCGTAGCGCACGCGGACCGTGCGCTTGACGCCGTTCTTGGTCTGCTCCTCGACGCGGCTGCCGATGCGGGTCGGCTTCTTCGTCTCGGGGTCGACCAGGGCGACGTTCGAGATGTGGATGGGGGCTTCGAACGTCTCGAGGCCACCCGTCTTGGTGCCGCGCTGGGTCTGGCCCACGCGGTTGTGCTTGGTGACGTAGTTCACGCCTTCGACGATGACGCGGTTGCGCTCGACAAGGACCTCGAGGACCTTGCCCTGCTTGCCGCGGTCTCCGCCGCGCTCGGGCTTTGCGCCCGAGATGACCTGAACCAGGTCGCCCTTCTTGATCTTCGCCATGATCAAATGACCTCCGGGGCGAGCGAGACGATCTTCATGAACTTCTTGTCGCGAAGCTCACGACCGACGGGACCGAAGATGCGGGTGCCGCGGGGCTCCCCGTCGTTCTTCAGGATCACGGCGGCGTTCTCGTCGAACTTGATGTACGAGCCGTCGGGACGACGGGTCGACTTGACGGTGCGCACGATGACGGCCTTGACGACATCACCCTTCTTGACGTTTCCGCCGGGGATGGCATCCTTCACCGTGGCGACGATGATGTCGCCCACGCCGGCGTACCGGCGAGCAGAGCCGCCGAGCACACGGATCGTGAGCAGCTCCTTGGCGCCGGTGTTGTCGGCCACCTTGAGTCGGGATTCGTTCTGAATCACTTGTTACTCCTTGGATTCCAAGAAGGCCGAAGCCTTACTTGGCCTTCTCGAGGATCTCGACCAGGCGCCAGCGCTTGGTGGCGCTCAGCGGGCGGGTCTCGTTGATGAGCACGAGGTCGCCGATGCCGGCGGTGTTGCCCTCGTCGTGGGCCTTGACCTTCGACGTGCGGCGGATGACCTTGCCGTAGAGCGGGTGCTTCACGCGGTCCTCGACCTCGACGACGATCGTCTTGTCCATCTTGTCGCTGACGACGTAGCCGCGGCGGGACTTGCGGTACCCGCGGGCGTTCTCGTCACGCACGTCGTGCGCGGACGACTCGTGGCCCTTGGGGGTGTTCTCGGTGGTCTCAGCCATCACTCGGCCTCTTCCTTCACGGCCTCGTCAGCGGCATCCGCCTTCTTGGCCTTCGTCTTCTTCGCCTTCGTCGCGGTCTCGACGGGTGCGGGCGTGGCACGAATGCCGAGCTCGCGCTCGCGGATCACGGTGTACAGCCGCGCGATGTCGCGCTTGACCGCACGGATGCGGCCGTGGCTGTCGAGCTGGCCGGTGGCCGACTGGAAGCGCAGGTTGAACAGCTCTTCCTTGGCCTTGCGCAGCTCCTCGACGAGGCGCTGGTCTTCGAACGTGTCGAGCTCGCTGGGAGCGAGCGTCTTGGTACCGACGGCCATTACGCGTCGCCCTCCTCGCGCTTGATGATGCGTGCCTTCAGGGGCAGCTTGTGGATGGCACGGGTGAGTGCCTCGCGAGCAAGCTGCTCGTTGACGCCGGCGACCTCGAAGAGGACACGACCCGGCTTGACGTTTGCGACCCACCACTCGGGCGAGCCCTTACCGGAACCCATGCGGGTTTCGGCCGGCTTCTTGGTCAGCGGACGGTCGGGGTAGATGTTGATCCACACCTTTCCGCCACGCTTGATGTGACGGGTCATCGCGATACGAGCGGACTCGATCTGACGGTTCGTCACGTAGGCCGGGGTCAGGGCCTGGATGCCGAACTCGCCGAAGGAGACCTTCGTGCCGCCGGTGGCCTGGCCGGAACGGCCCGGGTGGTGCTGCTTGCGGTACTTGACCTTGCGGGGGATAAGCATTACGCCGATGCTCCTTCTGCGACGGGGGCGTCGTTGCGCGGACCACGACGGCGGTCGCCGCCACGGTCGTCACGGCCACGAGACGCCTTCGGGGCGTTGGCCTGCTCGCGAGCGAGCTCCTTGTTGGTCAGGTCGCCCTTGTAGATCCAGACCTTCACGCCGATGCGGCCGAAGGTGGTCTTCGCCTCGTAGAACCCGTAGTCGATGTTCGCGCGCAGCGTGTGCAGGGGCACACGACCCTCGCGGTAGAACTCCGAGCGGCTCATCTCGGCGCCGCCGAGGCGGCCGGAGACCTGGATGCGGATGCCCTTGGCGCCGGCACGCTGAGCGCCCTGCAGGCCCTTGCGCATCGCGCGGCGGAACGCCACACGTGCGGAGAGCTGCTCGGCGATGCCCTGCGCGACCAGCTGAGCGTCGGCCTCGGGGTTCTTCACCTCGAGGATGTTGAGCTGGATCTGCTTGCCGGTGAGCTTCTCGAGGTCCGAGCGGATGCGCTCGGCCTCGGCGCCACGGCGACCGATCACGATGCCCGGGCGGGCGGTGTGGATGTCCACGCGGACACGGTCACGGGTGCGCTCGATCTCGATGTTGCTCACGCCGGCGCGGTCGAGCTGCGTCAGCAGGAGCTTGCGGATCTTGATGTCCTCGGCGACGTAGTCGGCGTAGCGCTGGCCCGGCTTGGTCGAGTCGGAGAACCACCGCGACACGTGGTCGGTGGTGATGCCGAGGCGGAAGCCGTACGGGTGAACTTTCTGTCCCATTACTTGCTCGCCTTCTTGCTGGTCGTGGCGGGGGCAGCATCCTGGACCTCGGGGGTCGCCAGCTGCACCGTGATGTGGCTGGTGCGCTTCTTGATCTGGAAGGCGCGGCCCTGAGCACGGGGGCGGAAACGCTTGAGCGTCGAACCCTCGTCGACGTACGCGTTCTTCACGTACAGGTCCTGGTCATCCAGGTACTCGCCGTTCTTGTCGGCAGCGACGCGGGCGTTCGCCATCGCGGAAGCGACGAGCTTGTAGATCGGCTCGGACGCACTCTGCGGCGCGAACTTCAGGATGGCCAGGGCCTCCTGAGCCTGCTTGCCCTTGATGAGAGCGACGACACGACGAGCCTTCTGAGGGGTCACGCGGATGTGTCGCACGCGGGCGATGGAATCCACCATCTCTCTCTCCTCTCTGCGCCACCGCGTCAGCGGCGGCGGCCCTTCTTGTCGTCCTTCACGTGGCCGCGGAAGGTGCGGGTGGGCGCGAACTCGCCCAGTTTGTGGCCGACCATGGTCTCGGTCACGAACACGGGGATGTGCTTGCGACCGTCGTGCACGGCGATGGTGTGACCCAGCATTGCCGGGATGATCATCGAACGGCGCGACCAGGTCTTGATGACGTTCTTGGAACCGGCTTCGTTCTGCGAGACGACCTTGCGAAGCAGGTGCTCGTCGACGAAGGGGCCCTTCTTGAGGCTACGAGGCATCTTCCTCTACTCCTACTTGCGCTTCTTGCCGGCGTTGCGACGGCGGACGATGTACTTGTCGCTTTCCTTGTTGGCGTGGCGGGTGCGACCCTCAGCCTGGCCCCAAGGAGAAACGGGGTGACGACCACCGGAGGTCTTACCCTCACCACCACCGTGCGGGTGGTCGACAGGGTTCATCGCGACACCGCGGACGGTCGGGCGGATGCCCTTCCAGCGGTTACGGCCTGCCTTGCCCCAGTTGATGTTCGACTGCTCGGCGTTGCCGACCTCGCCGATCGTGGCGCGGCAGCGTGCGTCGACGTTGCGGATCTCACCCGACGGCAGACGAAGCTGCGCGTAGGGGCCGTCCTTGGCGACGAGGCGCACCGAGGTGCCCGCCGAACGCGCCATCTTCGCGCCGCCGCCGGGGCGGAGCTCGATGGCGTGGATGACGGTACCGGTGGGGATGTTGCGCAGCGGCAGGTTGTTGCCCGGCTTGATGTCAGCGCCGGCACCCGACTCGACGATGTCGCCCTGCGCCAGCTTGTTCGGCGCGAGGATGTAACGCTTCTCGCCGTCGAAGTAGTGCAGCAGCGCGATGCGTGCGGTGCGGTTGGGGTCGTACTCGATGTGAGCGACCTTGGCGTTGACGCCGTCCTTGTCATTGCGACGGAAGTCGATGACGCGGTACTGGCGCTTGTGGCCACCGCCGATGTGGCGGGTGGTGATGCGGCCCTGGTTGTTGCGACCACCGGTCTTGGAGAGCGGGCGGAGGAGCGACTTCTCAGGCGTCGATCGGGTGATCTCGGCGAAGTCGGCCACCGACGAGCCGCGGCGACCCGGGGTCGTGGGCTTGTACTTGCGAATAGCCATGTTCTCTAGTCCTCTGTCCCGACCGTCAGCCGACTGCCGTGAAGATGTCGATGGTGCCCGACTTGAGCGTCACGATGGCGCGCTTGGTGTCCTTGCGCTTGCCCATCCCGAAGCGGGTGCGACGTGCCTTGCCGGGGCGGTTCAGGGTGTTGACCGAGGCGACCTTGACGTTGAAGATCTTCTCGATCGCGAGCTTGATCTCGGTCTTCGACGCACGGGGGTCCACGAGGAACGTGTACTTGCCCTCGTCGATGAGCCCGTAGCTCTTCTCGGAGACGACCGGCTTGAGGATGATGTCGCGCGGGTCCTTGTTCACTGCGATGTTCGCGGTGGTCATGCCGAGACCTCCTCGGTGTTGGCCTTCTTCGACGCGACGAACGCGTCGTAGGCGGCCTTGGTGAAGACGATGTCGTCGGAGACGAGCACGTCGTAGGCGTTGAGCTGGTCGAAGGTCAGCACGTGGACGTACGCGAGGTTGCGCACGCTCTTGACGGTGATCTCGTCGGTGCGGTCGATGACCACGAGCACCCGCTTGGTGGCGGTCAGCCCCGAGAGCACCGCAGCAGCGGCCTTCGTGGAGGGAGCACCGTCGATCGCGAACGAGTCGACGACGTGCAGACGCTGCCCGCGAGCGCGGTCGCTGAGCGCGCCCAGCAGGGCGGCGGCGACCATCTTCTTGGGGGTGCGCTGCGAGTAGTCGCGCGGCTTCGGGCCGTGCACGATGCCACCACCGGTCATCTGGGGTGCGCGGATCGAGCCCTGACGGGCGTTACCCGTGCCCTTCTGCTTGAAGGGCTTGCGGCCGGCACCGGAGACCTCACCGCGACGCTTGGTCGAGTGGGTGCCCTGGCGTGCCGCGGCGAGCTGCGCGACGACGACCTGGTGGATCAGCGGGATGTTCGTCTTGACGTCGAACAGAGCGGCGGGCAGCTCCACGGAGCCGGCCTTCTTGCCGTCGGCCGTACGGACGTCGAGCGCGAGAGTCGAGTCAGCCATGATCAGGCACCCTTCACTGCGTTGCGGACGTAGACGATGCGGCCACGAGCACCGGGGACGGCGCCCTTGACGAGCAGCAGACCCTTCTCGGCGTCGACGGCGTGCACCGTGAGGTTGAGGACGGTCACGCGCTCGCCACCCATACGGCCGGCCATGCGCATGCCCTTGAAGACGCGGCTCGGGGTCGACGATGCGCCGATGGAGCCGGGCTTGCGGTGGTTGCGGTGCGCACCGTGAGACGCCGAGACGCCCTTGAAGTTGTGACGCTTCATGACACCCGCGGTGCCCTTGCCCTTGCTGGTGCCGACGACGTCGACCAGCTGGCCGGCCTCGAAGGTGCCATCCACCGTCAGTTCCTGACCGAGTGAGTAGTCAGCAGCGTCGGCGGTGCGCACCTCGGTGAGGTGGCGACGGGGGGTCACGCCGGCAGCCTCGAAGTGGGCCGTCTGCGGCTTGTTGACCTTGCGGGGGTCGATCTGGCCGTACGCGATCTGAACAGCCTTGTAGCCGTCCTTCTCGGGCGTGCGGACCTGGGTCACCACGTTGGGTGCGACCTCGATCACGGTGACGGGAACGAGCTTGCCGTTCTCGTCCCAAACCTGGGTCATGCCGAGCTTCGTGCCCAGGAGACCCTTCGAAACCTTGTTGTTGATGTCAGCCATGTCGGACCTCAGAGCTTGATCTCGATGTTGACGTCGGCCGGCAGGTCGAGACGCATCAGCGAGTCGACGGCCTTGGGCGTCGGGTCGATGATGTCGATGAGGCGCTTGTGGGTGCGCATCTCGAAGTGCTCGCGGCTGTCCTTGTACTTGTGGGGCGACCGGATGACGGCCACGACGTTCTTCTCGGTCGGCAGGGGCACCGGGCCCACGACCGTCGCGCCCGCACGGGTCACGGTGTCGACGATCTTGCGTGCCGACGTGTCGATGACCTCGTGGTCATACGACTTCAGGCGAATGCGGATCTTCTGTCCCGCCATTGTCTGCTCACTCTCTTTCTCGCGTCTTACGTCTCACGGGTCATGAGCGCATTGGACGCACGGTGGCGCGGAATTGCGCCTGGCACTTGTCACCACGCGAGGTGGGGATGCTGCACCGCTGTTCTGCTGTCAAACCGCACGCCGATCGGCCTGCGGCTCCTCACTCCCCCGTGCGCATGGAATGCGACCCGCCGGAGCGGGTCGGGTTTGTGGGATGTGGTGTTCTGCTGCCCGCGGCCTAGGACCCTGCGCGTATCGCGCCGCCTATGCACTGCCGTGACAGTGATCCGGGGCACGCAGAGCGACCACCGGAATGTGGAACTTCACTAGTGTACGCGTCGCCCGGGCGTGTCGCAAACTCGGGCGTGTCGGCGAACCCGCCCGACAGGTCAGGCCTCGTGGCGTCTGCGGCGAAGGAGCATCAGCAACAGGATGCCACTGATCAGCGCCGTCCCACCCAGCCAGGTGGCGGCAACAGGGAGGGTGCCGCCGGTCCCGGCGAGTCCGGGTCCGGGTGCCGGTGCGGGACGGAGGACCGGCACCGCACAGCCGCTGTCGGAGACCACCCCGCCGGGGTGCGTCGCGATGGCGGTGTTGAAGAATCCGCCGCCGTCCTCGGTGCACACCAGCGCGCTGGAGGGCAGCGGGTCAGCGACCGAAGCGGCATCCACCCGGTAGGTGTAGGTGTCCACACCGCCCGCCGGGATCTGCACGTCGGCGACGTTCGGGGACCCGACCCAGCCCTGCGCGATGATGGTGAACGCCGCGTCGAACTCCGGTGCGTCGGCGAGGGTGTAGGTCGTCGGCTGCAGCCCCGGGTTCGTGACGGTCACGACGTAGTCGATGCGCCACCGCCCATCGCCCAGATCACTCACCGTGCCGTCGGACTTCTCCAGCTGCACCGGCACGACGACCAGTTCGCTGCAGTCCTCGTCCGACGACTCGAATGCGCCGTTGTCCACCCTCGCGGTGTTCCAGACGCCGCCTTGCTCGGGCGTCTCGCCGCAGATGAGCGCATCGGGATCGGCACTCACGACGCTCACCTGACCGCTCACGGTGTAGGTGTGGGTCGCCCCGTCGGGAAGCAGGCCCGTCGCAGCCGTCGGCTGCTGCGCGCCGTCCCAGTCGGCGGCGAGCGCTGCGGTGCCTGCACCGGCCGGCTCGACCGTCGGACCGGTCACGGTCCACGGCGTCACGAGGGCGATCCCGCCGCTGAGCGGCTCGGGACGATCCTCCAGCGTGTACGCGACCGTCACACCGCTGGTGTTCGACACCTCAACCGCGTAGGAGACGATCCAGATGCCTGCGCCGAGCGGGGTGGGAGCCTGGGCGGTCTTGGTGACCGTGGGGCCGCCCGGCTCGGCGCAGCCGTCGTCCTGGTCCGTGCCGCCGGGGAAGACGACCGTGACGCCGTTGAAGAAGGCTCCGCCCTCGCCGGGTTCGCACGTCAACGACGGGTCCTCGGCGTCGGGGTCGATGGATGCCACGACCCGGAAGGTGTACTCGGCGCTCCCTCCCGCGGCAAGCGGGCTGTTCTCCGCCGGGGCGGTGCCCACCCACTCCCCGGAGACCAGGACGATGCCCTCGCCCAGGTCGGGGGTGTCGGTGAGGGTGTAGACCGTCGCGACGGTGTCGCTGGTGTTGGTGACGGTCACGACGTAGTCGATCTGCCACTGGCCGTCGGGCAGCTGCTGCGCGGCCCCGTCGCTCTTGTCGACGGTCACCCCGGCGGTCCTCACCGTGACGCAGCCTTCGGCATCCACCACGATCTCGCCCGAGGTGACGCCGGCGGTGTTCACGATTCCGCCGCCCGTCGCGCACTCCCCCGGGTCCGTCACTTCGACGGTCGGGCGCAGCACGCCGTTGACGGTGTACTCCAGGGATGCCGCAGGCTGCAGCTCTCCGGTGAACACCTCCGCGGTCTCGCCCGGCGCCGCGGTCGCGGTCGTCGGGGCCGGCGCCTCGCCGACGGCGGCGATGGTCCACACGTCGCCGTCGAGCTCCCAGCCGCCGGGGACGCTCGGGAGCGTATCGGTCAGCGCTGCCTGCACCGCCACCGCACCCGGGTTGCTCAGCGTCAGCGTGTACGACACGTTCCACGAGGCGTCGGGGTTCTGCGTGGCGGGGTCGACGCCGGTCTTCACCAGGGTCGGGAACGCCGGCTCGCCGCAGCCGAACACGGTCTGGTCGTCCTCGCCGGTGGCCGACAGCGTCGCGGAGTTGAGGAATCCGCCCGCCGTGGGCACGCCGGGCGCGGTGTCGCACCGCCAGGCGTCGCCGTCCTGGGTGCCGTCGGCGATCGTGGCTGTCACTGTCACCGTGTAGGTGTGGGTCGCGCGCGCCCCCGGGTCACCGCTGGTCGGCAGCGAGACGTCGGTGGCAAGGGTGGCGGTCCCGGCCGGCAGCGTGAACTCGCCCGAGGTGCCGTCGGGGCCGGTCCAGCTGGCCGCTGTCGGCGTGATCCCTTCGCCGTACTGCAGCGCGTCGGCGAGGCTGTAGATGAACGTCGAGGTATCGGAGTTGTTCGTGACCACGATGTCGTAGGAGATGGTCCACGTGCCGTCGGCGTTCTGCACCGGCGAACCGTCCGTCACCTGCTTGTCGATCGTCCCCTCCGCCCGGATCGCCGTGTTGACGATCTCGCAGGTGACGTCGACGCCGAGGCTGAGTCGCACGACTCCGGCCGAGACGAGCGGGTAGGCGGCACCGCCGTCGGTCTCGACGCAGGCCCAGTCACCGGCGGTGTATCCGGATGGCCCGAACGTCTCCGACAGTGCGTAGTCGACGTCGGCGGCGACCTGCCCGGACACCGCGGCGGTGGTCGTCCCGGTGCGGGTGCCTTCGCCCGACAGCAGGGGGTCGCTCTCGCCCGCGACGGCGTTGAGGGTCCACAGCTCGGGCGTGGCCGTGCCGACCCCGTCCAGGTTGTCGACGTTCTTCACGAGCGTGAGCGTCGGGGCGATCGCCGCGTTGGTGAACGTGCACGTGACGGCCTGACCGTTGGCGATCGTGACCACAGGCGAGTCGAGGGTCACTCCGCCGGTGTCGCAGGACAGCGCGGTCCACGCGTAGTCCTCGATCTGGTCGATCTCGTTCAACGTGTAGCTGCCGGCAGGCACGGCCTGGGTCTGGGCGTGGTCGAAGGCGATCACCTCGCCGGTGGCGTGCTCCGCGGTGAGCCGCTGGTCCCAGTCGGACGGTACGGCGCTGCCTCCCAGCGTGTTGTCGACGTCCTTGACCAGGGTGAGGGAGCCGGGCACGTCGGTGTTGCCGAACGTGCAGGTGACGTCCTCGGCCAGGCCCAGGGTGAGCGTCGGCTCCTCCGGGGACGTGGTCGCCCCGTTGTCGCAGACGAGCGATGTCCACTCATAGCCGTCCGGGCCGCCGGATTCGGCGAGGGTGTACTCCGCGCCGGCCGGGACCGCGACGGCGGTGACGGCGGGCGTGCCGGTGACGCCGCTGAGTGCGGGCCCGCCGGGGGTGCTCGCCGCGAGCGTCCACTCGGTGGGCTCCGCAGTGCCACCGTTGGCGTTGGTGACGGTCTTCACCAGCGTCAGCGTGGGTGCGACATCGTCGTTGGTGAACGTGCAGATCACGGCGTCGCCGTTGGCGACGGTCACGGTGGGCGATTCCGGCGTCGCCGACCCGGAGCTGCAGCCCAGGTCCGTCGGCTCATAGCCGTCCGGTCCGCCCGTCTCGGCGAGCGTGTACTCGCCGGCTGCCACCTGCTGGGACACATCGTGGTCGAAGGCGATGGCCGCGCCGTCGGTGGGCTGGGAAACCAGGGCCTGGTTCCAGTCGGTCGGCACGGCGGTGCCGCCGTCGTCGTTCACGACCTGCTTGAGGAGCGTGAGCGTTCCCGGCACGTCGTCGTTGACGAACGTGCAGGTGACGTCCTCGTCCAGCGCCAGGGTCAACGTCGGGTCGGCCACCGAGGCATCGGCCCCGTTGTCGCACGAGAGCGAGGACCAGTCGTAGCCGTCCGGTCCGGTCTCGGCGAGCGTGTACTCGCTGTTGGCGGGGACGGTGACCGCGGTGACCGCCGCGGCGCCGGTCGCACCCGACAGGTCCGGTCCGCCCGGGGTCGTCGCCGACAGCGTCCAGTCGGTCGCGGCCGCGGTGCCACCGTCGTCGTTGGCGACGGTCTTGACGAGGGTGAGCGTGGGCGCGATGTCGTCGTTGACGAAGGTGCAGGTGACGTTCTCGCCGTTGGGTACGGTGACCGTCGGCGAGGTCAGGGAGGTCTGGCCCGTGGTGCAGGACAGGCCGGTCAACTCGTAGCCCGCGAGCTGGTCGGTCTCGGCGAGGGTATACGTTCCGCCCGGCACGCCGATCGTCTCGCTGTGGTCGAAGACCAGGGTCTCGCCGGTGGCGGGCTGCGCGGTGAGGCGCTGATTCCAGTCTTCCGGCGCGGCCGTGCCCCCGTC
Organism: Microbacterium sp. zg-Y625; assembly: GCF_030246925.1. Lineage (NCBI taxonomy): Bacteria > Bacillati > Actinomycetota > Actinomycetes > Micrococcales > Microbacteriaceae > Microbacterium > Microbacterium jiangjiandongii. Next base: position 419,823 of record NZ_CP126740.1, on the reverse strand, counting down.
GTCGTTGACGATCTCCTTGACCAGGGTGAGACTGCCGGCGAGGTCGGTGTTGCTGAAGGTGCACGTGACGTCCTCAGCGAGACCGAGGGTCAGCGTCGGGCTCTCCGGAGAGATCTCGGCGCCGTTGTCGCACGAGAGCGCGACCCAGTCGTAGCCGGTGGGCCCACCGCTCTCGGCGAGCGTGTAGGTCGCGCCCGCCGGGACGGTGACGCCGGTGACGGCAGCGGCTCCCGAGACGCCCGTGAGGTCCGGCCCCCCGGGGGTGGTCGCCGACAGCGTCCAGTCCGTCGCCACGGCCGTCCCGCCCTGGGCGTTCGTGACCTCCTTGACCAGCGTGAGGGTGGGGGCGACGTCGTCGTTGACGAACGTGCAGGTGACGGCCTCGCCCACCTCGAGGGTCAGCGTCGGGCTCGACGGCGACACGGCCGCCCCGTTGTCGCACGTGAGCGACTCCCACGTGTAGCCCTCGGGACCCGTCTCGGCGAGGGTGTACGGGACGCCGCCGAAGACGGGCGCCGCGGTCACCGCCTCCGTGCCGGTGACGCCGGTGACCTCGGGCTCACCCGGACTGGTCGCCGACAGCGTCCAGTCGGTGGCGGCGGCGGTTCCGCCGTCGTCGTTGGTCACCGTCTTGACGAGGGTGAGCGTCGGAGCGACGTCGACGTTGACGAAGCGGTAGGTGTTCGTGCCGAGCGCCGGCACGGTCACCGTTGGGTCCACCGTGACCCACGCCCCCGCCACCAGCTGCTCCAGTGCGAACTGGCGGTACCCGGGGCCGCCGCCGGCTTCGGAGAGCGTGTAGCTCTGGCCGGGCCTGACGGCGAAGGCGTTGTCCGCGGTCGCGCTCGGGGCGCCGGTGACGGTCGTCGGCGTCAGGCCGGACACGCCCTCACCGGGGTCGGCGGTGAGGTCCCAGGCGTCGGCGGTGAGAGTTCCCCCCTCGTCGTTGATCACCTGCTTGAGCAGCACCATCGTGGCGGTCTGGTTCGTCGCCGTGCAGGTGACTTCCTGCCCGAGCGACACGGTGACACCGCCGTCCGCGCCGTCGTAGTCACCGCCGCCCTCCACGACGCAGTCCCAGCTGCCGGTGGCCCCCTCGATCAGCGTGGCCCCCTCCTCGACGGTCTGCACGTACGTGGCCGGCCCGGTCTCGGCGAGCAGGTACCGCACGCCCGGGGTCACCGGCGCGGTCGTCCCGCTCACGCCCGACGGGCCATCGAGGCCGGTGCCGCCGATCGGCGATGCGGTGAGCGTGAAGCCCTCGACGGTCGCGTCGCCGTTCTCGATGGACTTCACCAGCGTGAGCGACGTGACGCACGTGACGGTGTTCGTCACGGTCACCACGTTCGGGTCGTCGGCGGTGATGACGTGATCGCCGGCGCCGCTGGAGACGTTGGTGCAGCCTGAGGGCAGGCCACTCACCTCCTCGCCGATGACGACGGTGTCGCCGACGGTGTACTGCGGGTAGGTGGTGCCGAAGGTGCGCGGCTGGCCGTCGAGGGTCAGGTCGGCGTTTCCGACCGGCTGCGTGCCGTCCTCATAGGGCACGCCGTCGACGACCCACGCCTTGTCCACACGCAGCGACACCGTGGGATCCGGCGCCCGGTTGTACACGGTGCACGTGACGATGCCGCCCTGCAGTGCGGCGGTCGTGAACCCCAGCTCGCCGGCGTTGGTGACGGGCACAGCTGTGCCTGCGTTGTCCGTACAGGCGGCGTTGGCGCCGTCCTGCTGGACGAGTTCGAATCCCGCCTGCTGGGTCTCGGTGACGGTGACGTCCGCGGTGCCGCCGGCGGCGATGCCGTTGGCGGCGAAGCTGACAGCGCCGGTTTCGTTGGTCTCAGCGGATGCCGGGTCGACGGTGACACCCTCGGCCTCGGTGGTCGCATCGAAGGTCCATCCCGGAGTCGGGACGGCGTCGGAGATGTCGCCTTCTGCGGGAATCACGAGCTTGGTGACGTTGACGGTGCCGGCGCACTCGCCCAGCGCCCTCTCCTCGAGGAACGCCCGCAGATCCTCGTACCCGTCGACCAGGAAGTAGTCCTGCCCGACGGTGGGTCCTGAGATCGCCTGCAGGTTCTGCTCCTCGCCGGCCGACGCCGGTCCGATGCCCACGCCGACCACGCTGGTGCCGCGTTCGATCTTGAGCGCGTTGGCAGAGGCGACCGCATTCTCCATCTCGACGAAGCGGGTGCGGTTGCCCGGACCGGACGGCGCACCGCCGGTGCCGGTTCCGGGCGCGCTGTAATAGGTGGGGCTGCCGTCGGTGAGCACGAGCAGCACGTCGAGCGTGTCGGCCGTGCTGGCCCCGGCGACCTGCCAGAGCCCCTGGTCCCAGTTCGTTCCCTGCTCCCACCCCCCGGTATTGACGACGGTCAGAGCGTTCGCCTTGGCGCGCACCGTGGCAGCCCCCGCGGCGGTCGACACCGGCGTGAGCGGCAGGGTGGTGTTCGCGGCGCCCACGGCCGGCGCGCCGCCGGCGAAGGTCCAGATGCCGATCGAGGACGGAGTCCCCTCCAGGGTGTCGACGAACCCCGCCGCCGCGTCACGCAGGTCCTGCTGGGAGCTCGCCAGGGAGTTGGAGAGGTCCACGAGCAGCCCCACGCGCAGCCCGCAGGTCTGTGCCAGCGTCGGGTTGATCGCGGCGTTGGCCCATTGGCTGCCCCGCGCCTGCAGGTTGGTGTTGCCGCCGGCCTGCTGCGGATAGGTCACCGTCTCTCCTGCGGGGATCACGGCGGTTCTCAGCCGGTACGGCTGCTGGGTGGCCGACGCCGAAGTGCCGACGTCGAAGCTGTCGATGATCCGATAACCCTCAGGTGCCGCCGTCTCGACGACCCAGTACTGGGCACCGGAGGGCACGCTCACCTCGCAGAGCCCGTCCGCGCCCGTCTCGCAGGTGCCCACGAGGTTGGCCGGGTCGGTGTCCGGCTCGGTCTCCGTCCCGCCGCTGTAGACAGAGAACGTCGCGCCCGCCAGCGGCGCGACGGTCTGAGCGCCGGTGCGCTCGCCGCCCTTGCTCAGCACGAGCGTGCCCGGCGCGGTGGAGGTGTGCGTGAAGGTGCACGAGGCGACGAGCGATTGGTTCGCCGTGCCGATGTACTGCACCAGCGCCTCGGCCTCGGTGAACTGCAGGCGGGTGCCTCCGCTGGTGTCGTTGAGGAAGCAGCTGAGCGTGGTGGTGTAGTCGTCGGTGACGCCGGGGGTTCCGATGGCCTCGAGCGTGTACGAGCCGGGCTTGGCGACACGGCGCGTCTGCCCGCTGGTGAAGTCGTACCAGTCGGCGGAGCCGACGATGTTGGCGCGCAGCGCCCAGTCGGCGGGCGTCGCCGAGCCGCCTTCGACGACGTTGACGATGTTGAGGGTGCCGCAGACGGAGTTGCCCCCCGCACAGTCGCTGACGGCCGCCAGCGGTGTGACGATCCCGGGTTCCTCCGCGAGCGGATCCGCCTCTTCGGGAGCGGCCGGCGATTCCGTGGCCGGCGGGTCGGTGGTCCCGGGCTCGGCCGGCGCGGGCGCCTCGGGCTCGGGCTCGGGAGCGGGCTGCTCCGGGGCGGGCTGTTCGGGGGTGGGAGCGGGGGCCTGCGGGGCAGGTGCCTCCGGCGTGGGTGGTGCGGGAGTCGGCTGTTCGGGCGCGGGCGACTCCGTCGGCGTCGGCGGGGTCGGGGGCACGACCGCGGCCACCGCTGCGCCCGCGGGCGCGTTCGCGAAGGCCAAGGTGGCGATCAGCAGCGCGGTCAGCGTGACGCGCGCGCTCCGCCCCGCAGGTCGCTGCCACAGCGCCCGTCGTTCTGCCCGCTGCTGATTCCGGACACGCCGAATACCGCTCATCCCAGACCCTCGTCGCTCTCGTCGACGTACGGGCAGCCCCGAAGCGGACTCCCAAGACACGTGTTCCTCTGCGACATGTGGCCCCCCAGGACCGCCTGCAGCACGAGCTCATGCACAAGCTACAAACCGCCTTTGAGACCGTCAAGGCCCCTAGTTGATCGTGGCTGCGCACGACGACGCCCCCGGGAGGATCCCCCGAGGGCGGCCGACGAGAACGGGGATGCCGCATCGCCGCGGCATCCCCGTCCGGGTGAGTGGTCGTCAGGCGATGCCTGCTGCCCCCGGCGCGTCCGCCGTGGGATTGTCGTCGGCGGCGGGCTTGTCTGTGGCCGGCTTGTCCGCGGCGGGGGCGGGGCTCTGCGCGTCCTTCGCAGCCGCGTCGGCCGAGGAGGCCGCTTCGGCACCGCTGCCGCCCTCGCTGGCGCCGCCCGCGTTGCCGCCGCCCACGGCGCCGTCCACCTTCTCCCGCACGCTGTCGACCTTGGCGTGGGCCGACTCGGGCGTGATCTTCTTGACGAACTCCGCCGCCGCGTTGATCACACTGTCGCTGACGTGCTCGGCCTTGTCCGAGCGCAGCGCCTGCTCGATCTTCTCCTTGTTCTGCTCGAGGAATTCCTTGCTCTTGTTCACCACGTCGTCGATGCCCATGGGTTCCCCCTGTCGGTGCGCGGACGGTCCGCTCGCGTTCATCATGTCCCCGCCCCCGGACGCACGAAACCCCCCGGATCGCTCCGGGGGGTTTCGTGAAGGAACTCGGAAGAGTTACTTGATGATCTTGGTCACCGTGCCGGCGCCGACGGTGCGGCCACCCTCACGGATCGCGAAGCCGAGGCCCTCTTCCATGGCGATCGGCTGGATCAGCTCGACCGTCATGTCGGTGGTGTCGCCGGGCATGACCATCTCGGTGCCCTCGGGCAGCGAGATGACGCCGGTGACGTCCGTGGTGCGGAAGTAGAACTGCGGGCGGTAGTTCGTGTAGAAGGGGTTGTGACGGCCACCCTCCTCCTTGGAGAGGATGTACGCGGTGCCCTCGAAGTCGGTGTGCGGCGTGACCGAACCCGGCTTCACGATGACCTGGCCACGCTCGACGTCGTCACGCTTGGTGCCACGCAGGAGCAGACCACAGTTCTCGCCGGCCCAGGCCTCGTCGAGCTGCTTGTGGAACATCTCGATACCGGTGACGATCGTCTTCTGCGTCGGGCGCAGACCCACGATCTCGACCTCGGAGTTGATGGCCAGCGTGCCGCGCTCGGCGCGACCCGTGACGACCGTGCCACGGCCGGTGATGGTGAAGACGTCCTCGACGGGCATGAGGAACGGCTTGTCCTTGTCACGCACCGGGTCGGGGATGGACTCGTCGACGGCCTCCATGAGCTCGACGATCGACTGCACCCACTTCTCGTCGCCCTCGAGAGCCTTCAGGCCCGAGACGCGAACGACGGGGGCGTTGTCGCCATCGAAGTCCTGCGAGGAGAGAAGCTCGCGCACCTCGAGCTCGACGAGCTCCAGGATCTCCTCGTCGTCGACCATGTCCGACTTGTTCAGCGCGACCAGCAGGTACGGCACGCCGACCTGCTTGGCGAGCAGCACGTGCTCACGCGTCTGGGCCATCGGGCCGTCGGTCGCCGCGACCACGAGGATCGCGCCGTCCATCTGAGCGGCACCGGTGATCATGTTCTTGATGTAGTCGGCGTGACCGGGCGCGTCGACGTGCGCGTAGTGGCGCTTGGGGGTCTCGTACTCGACGTGCGAGATGTTGATCGTGATGCCGCGCTGACGCTCCTCGGGGGCCGAGTCGATCGACGCGAAGTCGCGCTGCACGTTGGTGGCCGACGGGTACTTGTCGGCGAGCACCTTGGAGATCGCCGCGGTCAGCGTGGTCTTGCCGTGGTCAACGTGACCGATGGTTCCGATGTTGACGTGCGGCTTGGTCCGCTCGAACTTGGCCTTAGCCACTGGGTCCTCCTCAGGACAGTCGTGTAGTGCAACGGGCGCTGGATTGCGACCGGGGCGCTACGGGGATTTGTTCAGTCTAGTAGACGGGTGGATATTCAGTTGGGTGGATGCCGGGAGCTCACCGCGAAGGTGAGGCGAGCTCCCGGCCCCCAGGGTTATTCGCCCTTGTTCTTCTGGACGATCTCGTCGGCCACCGCGCGAGGAACCTCGGCGTAGCTGTCGAATTCCATCGAGTAGACGGCACGGCCCGAAGTCTTCGAGCGCAGGTCGCCGATGTAGCCGAACATCTCGGACAGCGGAACGAGCGCCCGCACGACCTTGACGCCTGCGGCATCCTCCATCGACTGGATCTGGCCGCGACGCGAGTTCAGGTCGCCGATGACGTCGCCCATGTACTCCTCGGGCGTACGCACCTCGACGCTCATGAGCGGCTCGAGGATGACGGGGTTCGCCTTGCGCAGCGCCTCCTTGAAGCCCATGGAGCCGGCGATCTTGAACGCCATCTCCGAGGAGTCGACGTCGTGCGACGCGCCGTCGAGCAGGGTCGCCTTGACACCCACGATGGGGTAGCCGGCGAGCACGCCGACGTTCATGGCGTCCTGGAAGCCCTGGTTGGTCGGCTCGATGTACTCGCGCGGGATGCGGCCACCGGTGACCTTGTTCTCGAACTCGTACGTCTTGTCGGCCGTGACCTCGAGCGGCTCGATCGCGAACTGGATCTTCGCGAACTGACCCGAGCCACCGGTCTGCTTCTTGTGGGTGTAGTCGTGACGCTCGACGGCCTTGCGGATCGTCTCGCGGTACGCCACCTGCGGCTTGCCGACGTTCGCCTCGACGCGGAACTCGCGCTTCATGCGGTCCACCAGGATGTCCAGGTGCAGCTCGCCCATGCCCTTGATGACCGTCTGGCCCGTCTCGGGGTTCAGCTCGGTGCGGAAGGTCGGGTCCTCTTCGGCCAGCTTCTGGATCGCGAGACCCAGCTTCTCCTGGTCGGCCTTGGTCTTCGGCTCGATCGCGACCTCGATGACGGGCTCGGGGAACGTCATCGACTCCAGCACGACGGGCTGCGCCGGGTCGGCCAGGGTGTCACCGGTGGTGGTGTCCTTGAGGCCGATGACGGCGTAGATGTTGCCCGCGGTGACCGAGTCGACCGGGTTCTCCTTGTTGGCGTGCATCTGGAAGATCTTGCCGATGCGCTCCTTCTTGCCCTTGGTGGAGTTGACCACCTGAGCGCCCGAGTCCAGGTGACCGGAGTACACGCGGATGTAGGTCAGGCGACCGAAGAAGGGGTGAACCGCGACCTTGAACGCCAGCGCGGCGAACGGGTCGTTGGCGTCGGGGTGGCGCTCGATGATCTTCTCTTCGTCCTTGGGGTCGTGCGCCTCGATGGCGGGCACGTCCAGGGGCGAGGGGAGGTAGTCCACGACCGCGTCGAGCATCGGCTGCACGCCGCGGTTCTTGAACGCCGAGCCGCAGAGCACGGGGTACAGGTCACCGTTGACGGTGAGCTTGCGGATCGCACCCTTGATCTCGGCGAGCGTGAGCTCCTCGCCGCCGAAGTACTTCTCCAGCAGGACCTCGTCGGTCTCGGCGACGGTCTCGAGCAGCTTCTCGCGGTACTCGGCGGCACGGTCGGCGAGGTCGGCGGGAATCTCCTGCACCTCGTACTTGGCGCCCATGGTGACGTCACCCTTGGAGTCGCCGGGCCACACCAGAGCACGCATCTCGACGAGGTCGATGACGCCGACGAAGTCGTTCTCCGCACCGATCGGCAGCTGCAGCACGAGGGGCTTGGCGCCCAGGCGCTTGATGATGGTGTCGACGGTGAAGTAGAAGTCAGCACCCAGCTTGTCCATCTTGTTGACGAAGCAGATGCGGGGGACGTCGTACTTGTCGGCCTGACGCCAGACGGTCTCGGACTGGGGCTCGACGCCCTCCTTGCCGTCGAAGACGGCGACGGCACCGTCGAGCACGCGCAGCGAACGCTCGACCTCGACCGTGAAGTCGACGTGGCCGGGGGTGTCGATGATGTTGATCTGGTTCTTGTTCCAGAAGCAGGTCACGGCGGCAGACGTGATCGTGATGCCGCGCTCCTTCTCCTGCTCCATCCAGTCGGTGGTCGACGCGCCGTCGTGCGTCTCGCCGAGCTTGTGGTTGACGCCCGTGTAGAAGAGGATGCGCTCGGTCGTCGTCGTCTTGCCGGCATCGATGTGGGCCATGATGCCGATGTTGCGGACCTTGTTGAGGTCGGTGAGCACGTCTTGTGCCACGGGGTGTCCTTACGTTTCGTTGCGGATGTCGCGGGGTGCTGGCCCCACCGACGGGCCCAGGGGCCGGATCTTCATCCGACCCCCGGACCGTCGACGGAGGTTTACCAGCGGTAGTGGGCGAAGGCGCGGTTCGACTCGGCCATCTTGTGGGTGTCCTCACGGCGCTTGACCGCGGCACCCAGGCCGTTCGAGGCATCCAGGATCTCGTTCTGGAGGCGCTCGGTCATCGTCTTCTCACGACGACCCTTCGCGTAGCTGACGAGCCAACGCAGCGCCAGCGTGTTGGCGCGGTGAGGCTTGACCTCGACCGGCACCTGGTAGGTCGAGCCACCGACGCGGCGGCTCTTGACCTCGAGGGTGGGGCGCACGTTGTCGAGCGCCTTCTTGAGGGTGGCGACGGCGTCCTGGCCGTTCTTGGCCTCGACACCGCGCAGGGCGGTGTACACGATCGACTCGGCGATGGACTTCTTGCCATCGACGAGGATCTTGTTGACGAGCTGGCTGACGATCGGTGCGCCGTAGACCGGGTCGTTGACGACCGGGCGCTTCGGGGCGGGTCCCTTACGAGGCATCTAACTCAACCCTTCTTCGCGCCGTAGCGGCTGCGGGCCTGCTTGCGGTTCTTCACGGCCTGGGTGTCCAGGGCGCCACGGACGATCTTGTAACGGACACCCGGAAGGTCCTTCACACGACCGCCGCGCACGAGCACCAGCGAGTGCTCCTGCAGGTTGTGGCCCTCACCGGGGATGTAGGCGGTGACCTCGGTGCCGTTGCGGAGCTTGACACGGGCGACCTTGCGCATCGCCGAGTTCGGCTTCTTGGGCGTGGTCGTGTAGACGCGGGTGCAGACCCCGGCCTGCTGCGGGTTCGACTTCAGGGCGGGAGCCTTGGTCTTGACGACCTTCGGCGAGCGACCCTTGCGAACCAACTGCTGAATGGTTGGCACGTTCTCTCCTTGTAATGCTGCACGGTGACAGCGTCGTGGTTTCACCACAGATCCACCGGCGCGGCGCGAGTCGGCCGAGCGTTTGTGAGTGGATATGCCGTGGGGGTGGCCTGTTCGCAGACCGGTCCCTCAGGTGCGGCGCGTTCCGTGCCCGTCCCGTACCACGGCACGACACAGAGCGCGCAATGCGCACACCCGCTCCATGATACGCGCGCGGGGCCAAGCGGTCAAACGGCCGTCACCCGTCGGTGCGCACGAGCCGGTAGGCGGCGTCACCGAGCAGGAACCGCTCCCCCGGCGCGAGCTCCGCTCCGGGCTCCGCCTCGACCTCGGTGCCCATGAGCGTCGGCAGCATGACGCCGTTCGTCGAGCCGAGGTCGCTGATGCTCCAGCGATCGCCGCGCAGCTCGAGCCGCGCGTGGGTCTTGGAGACCGTGCGGGTGTCGTCGGGGACGGCGACCAGCTGGGCACCGCGGTGATCGGGGTCGGACGCCGGCTGGCGCCCGAGGATGACGACGTCGGCGGTGAGGTCGATCGCCGGTCCCGATGCCGGCTGCAGCGCCCAGACCACGCGACGGCGGCGGGCGATCACGGTCTGGTCGACGAAGTCCTCGGGCTCCCCGGCACGCGTCACGTCGCCCCGCGCCGCGCGGGGTGCGCCGGCCACCGGGGCGCCGGCGACCGCCGAGACCTCGTCGGCGGTGTCGAGCGGGAACTCCGGCCCCGGCAGGGCGGCGTCCCGCCGGGGTGCGGCGGGCGCGCGCGTGACGCGCAGCGCGGGGTCGATGTCGACGGGGGCGGTGCGCAGCCGTGCCCGGGCGGCCGGTGCGGCCACGGGGGCCGGCTTCTCGGCGACATGCGGCGGCGCGGTGTCACCGGTGCGCGAGCGCTCGGGACCGGTCGCGCCGTCGTCGACCAGAGCGGGCAGGCCCGTCGCCACGGGGCGGGCTGGCACGGGCTGGCCCTCGGGCGGCTGGGAGATCGCAGACACCTCGTCGAACCCACTCGCCCACCGCTGGTCGAACGACGTGGGGGCGGGGGCGGCGGGATCCGCTGAGGGAGCGGGTGCGGGGGCAGGCGCCCAGGGAACCGGATCGGACGACGGCGCATCGGGCACTCGTCGTGCGGGGGCGGCGTCCGCAGCCGGGTCGGACGCCGCGGCGTCGAGAGCGACCGCTGCCACGGCGACCCGCGTGACGGGGGCGGTCGGCACCCGCGTCGGCGGCGGCGCCCATGCCGAGGGCGCCGCGACCGCGGGGCCCGCTTCCTGCACTGCTGACGCCTGCTCGCCCGACGGCGCGTCCGGCGCCGACGGCGCGTCCGGCACCGACGGCACCGACGGCTCGTCACCGGCGACGGCGGCCGCCGGCAGGGCGACCGGCACCGCGACGGCGGGCCGCGCACGGGCATCGTCGGCAGCGCCCGATCCGGCGGAGACGGCGTCGTCGTGGCGGCCGGTACGGGCGTAGGCCGGTGCGCTCACGGCATCCGTCTTGCGCCAACGCGCGACGCCGAACCCGACGACGCTCGCCCAGACCGGGAACAGCACCGCAGCGAGCACCGTCATCCCGCCGCCGAGCCCGAAGGCCCGGTTGATGCGATGCACGGCGATGACGGTGGCGACCCAGAACGCCACCACACCCACTCCCGGGATCAGCACGAGCAGGAACAGCCACCCGGACATGCCGGCGACCATGAGCAGCGTCACCTGGTTGACGATCGGGACCCAGGCCCGCCAGGTCTCCTGGCCGATCTTGCCGAACACGGCCGACAGCGCCAGGGCGGTCCACACGTACACGGCGACGATGGGGATCACCCCGAGCAGCAGCACGAGCACGAGGGGGGCGGTCGAGAAGCTATCGGACACGATGATCTCGGACGCGACGCCGCGCCCACGCCTCCTCCCAGACAAGCCGCGCGGAAAGCCCCGCGACGCACGATGCCTCCACCCTAGAGCCCGCGACAGCCCCGTCGTGACGCGGGTTCGTCACGATGGCTCCGCGCCGCCCAGCTCCGGGCCGAAGGGTGCGTCGAGCGAGCGGGTCAGTTCATCGAGCATCGCGGCGATCTGGGGTTCGACGTACTGCGCCACACCCGCCTGGATGCGCAGGCGGTGGCGCAGCAGCACGGCGCAGATCTCCCGGCCGATCATGTTGGCGTAGTCGTCGGCCAGGCCCACCTCCTGCCGGAGCGCCGCCTTGGCCTCGGGACTGAGAGGAGGCAGCTCGGGCACGTTCGCCTCGGCCTCCTCCGCCATGCCGGCGATGGTGAACAGGAACGGGGCGCCGGGGACGGGCTCGGGATCCAGCGGCAGCCCTTCGAACTCGGGCTCCAGGTTCTCGGCGGGGCGGTAGCTGCGCGCGCGGTTGCGGGCCGCCTGGTGGTCGAGCTCGGCCTGCAGCATCGGCAGGTTCTGCGAGGTGTACTCGGCGACGGCGTGGTCGACGATGGTCTTGATCCGCGTGGAGAGCCCGTGCTGCACACCGTGCGGGACGTCGGAGCCCAGACCCGCGGCCGAGAGCACGGGCGAGCCGAAGCACCGCCGGCACGGGGCGATGCGGCCGCGGTGCGTGGCCGGCTCCCAGCGCGGCAGCCAGCGCAGCCAGGCATCGACGGCCTGGCTGACCTGCGTCTCGAGCGAGCGCTCCACTGTCACATTCTCGCCTGCCGCGGCCCGCGACGCACGGTGCGCCCCGCCGCGACCCTGCTGCGGATCTGCGCGGCGATCACTCGTCCTCGTCGTTCTCCCAGGGCCAGCGGGGCCGTTCGGCCCGCGTGCGCACCAGCGCGACGGCGACCCAGCCCGTCACCGCTCCGACGGCGGCGACCACCACGGCGAACCACGACAGCACGAAGCTCCCCGTCAGCGCCGCGAGGATCCCCGCGTCGACACCGGCGATAACGACACCGACGACGAGACCCACGACGTAGCCGAGGAAGGCCATCAGGGCCGTCAGCAGCGCAGCGCCGCCGTACGACGGACGGGGCACCCGCAGCAGAAGGGCCAGCACGAGCGCGACCGCCGCGACCGAGACGGTCGCCCCCACGACGCCGGGGATGACCCCGGCGCCCGGGGCGACGAGCACGTTGCGATCGGTGACGAGGCTCGTCACCCCCAGCCCGCAGACGAGGAGTGCGAAGTACCCGACCAGCGCGAAGACGATGGCCGTCGCCGGCGGCATCCCTTCGCGCTCGGGCATCAGGGGCGGTAGAGCTGCGGACCGGCTTCGAGCGTGCGCTCGTACTCGCGCTGCGCCTCGGCGTTCAGCTCGGTGACCCGGCGGCCGCGCGCGGCGACCCAGGCGCCGAACCAGATGGTCAGCTCCCGGCCCAGGATGAAGGCGGTGGCCGCCAGCGGCACCAGCAGCTGCTCATCGACCAGCTGACCGGCCTGGCTCGGAGACAGCAGCCAGAACGGTGCCTGGAAGAGCTGCCCCAGCAGGTGTCCGCCGTACGAGGCGACACCCACCAGCAGGCCGAAGATCACCCAGTGACCCCAGCGACCGCGGTTGATGACGGCGCCCAGCAGCCAGAACGCGAGGAAGAACACCACAACGGGCACCCAGAACGCCCAGGTGGCGAGGGTGGCCAGGGTCACGTCCACGAGGTTCTCGCTCGTGACCTCACCCTCGATCGCACCGAAGCCGAGCCACGCGGCGAGATACAGCACGGCGAAGGCGACGGCGGCGACGAGGCCGATGGCGCCCGCCGCGCCGCGGTTGCCACGGAGGCGCGGCGCCTCGGGGGCCTGCACGAAGATCGGCTGCGGGGCGGACGGGGCGGCGGAGCCACCGGTCGGCTCGCTGCGGGTGAGGACGGGCGAGTCGTACGGCACGGCGGCGGGCGGCTCGTACGCGTCGGTCGCGGCAGAGCCGGAGGTGGCCGCCGGCGCGTCGTAGGTCGCGACACGCTCGGTCGAGGCGCCCTCGGAGACGTCGTAGACGGGGCTGGTGGCGGCGGCATAGCCCGAGGAGCTGGCCGGCTGCGCGTCGGTCATGTCGCGCACCGGGACCACCGGCTCTGCCGGGTCGTAGCCGGCGGCGGCATAGTCGTCGTCGCTGGGCTCGTAGTCGGGCGACAGCGGGTCGCGGGTGGTGGGTGCTTCGGTGGGCTCCGCCACGGAGGCGGCCGACGACGCGGACGGCGCCGACGCGGGGTCGGTGGGGTAGCCCTCGGCGGTGGCATCGCGGCCGGCGGCTTCGGCCTCGGCCAGACCCTCGTGGGCGCGTCCGACGACGTCGTCCACCGAGGTGGGTTCCTCCACCGGCTCGCCGTACTTCGGGTCGGTCATGGGATGCACTCCTCCTGCGGGGGCACGTGCCACCGCAGTGCCGAGGCTAACGCGCACACCGCCCGGGGCGGCGCAGGCGTGCCGTCGTGTGTCGTACTCGTGCCGCGATGCGCTCAGCCGTGCCAGACCGCCTCGGCCACGCGGGAGGCGTAGCGCTCGGGATGCCACGCGGTCTCGACCGTCGACAGCCACCGGCCAGCGTCGAGCTCCAGGGTCTCGAAGACCTCGCCCTCGGCCCGGGTGCAGCGCAGCCGCTCCCCGGCCACCGGGCCGCAGCCGTATCCGAGACCGGGCAGCATCGACTGGGCGAGCGCCCCGGCATCCTCGGCGGTGTCGGCGAGCGTGGTGACGATGGTGCCCGTCTCGGAGGTCCAGGTGCACGTGAAGCGCACCTGCGGAGCGAGCGCCTCCACGAGCTCGACGGCCGCGACGGCCGGGGCGGACCGGTCCTCGTGGAGCTCGGACCCCGGCTCCCACGACAGACCCGCCCAGAGGGCGTCGGAGTACAGCCGGCGGCAGTCGACGGGCCCGTCCATCGGATCGGCGTCGCCGCCGGGATCCGCGGCCGACCCGCGCAGGGTGTCCCCGGCGGCACCCACGACGACCGGGAACATCGGCCACGCGAGCCACACGAGGGCCGCCACCACCCCGACGCTCAGGATGCCGAACGTCCACGCCAGCCAGGGACTGCGCTCACCGATCCGGGACATCGCTCACCTCTGCGCCCCACGGTAGTGGGCGGCGGGGGCCCGGCGCCACGGCGCGCGCACGACGAAGCGCCCCCGGGTGACCGGGGGCGCTTCGTGTCACTGCGGGTGCGGGGCCGCCGGAGCGGCCCCGCACGCATCAGTTGTAGGTGCCGGGCGTGAAGTCGTCCGTCGAGAAGCTGTCGAAATCGACGTAGCTCAGGTCGGCATCGCTGTACGTGCCGTCCGAGGCGAAGATGCGGTTGGGGTACCGCTCGCTCTTGGCCTCTTCCGTCGCCTCGACGGCGACGTTGCGGTACTTCGCAAGTCCCGTTCCGGCGGGGATGAGCTTTCCGATGATGACGTTCTCCTTGAGACCGACCAGGGGGTCGCTGCGACCCTCCATCGCCGCCTGCGTGAGCACGCGGGTGGTCTCCTGGAACGAGGCGGCCGACAGCCACGATTCGGTCGCGAGCGACGCCTTCGTGATACCCATCAGCTCGGGGCGACCCGATGCGGGACGCTTGCCCTCGGCCACCGCTTCGCGGTTCATGTTCTGGTAGCGCTTGAAGTCCACCAGCTCACCCGGAAGCAGCGTCGTCTCACCGTGGTCGACGACCGTCACCTTGCGCAGCATCTGGCGCACGATGACCTCGATGTGCTTGTCGTGGATCGGCACACCCTGCGAGCGGTAGACGCCCTGCACGCCGTTGACGAGGTACTTCTGCACCTCGCGGGCACCCATGACGCGCATGACCTCCTTGGGGTCGAGCGTGCCGACCTGCAGGGGCTGACCGACCGTGACGTGCTGGCCGTCCTCGACCAGCAGCGTCGCGCGCTTGAGCACGGGGTAGACGTGCGGCTCGTCGCCGTTGTCGGGCGTCAGGATGACCTTCTTGGCCTTGTCCGTCTCGTCGATCGTGATGCGTCCGGCGGACTCTGCGATCGGCGATGCGCCCTTCGGGGTGCGCGCCTCGAACAGCTCCTGCACGCGGGGCAGACCCTGCGTGATGTCGTCGGCCGAGGCCGAACCACCGGTGTGGAACGTACGCATCGTCAGCTGCGTGCCGGGCTCACCGATCGACTGGGCGGCGATGATGCCGACCGCCTCGCCGATGTCGACGATCTTGCCGGTGGCCAGCGAACGGCCGTAGCAGTTCGCGCAGACGCCGACAGCCGAGTCACAGGTGAGCACCGAGCGGACCTTGATGGTCTCGACACCGGCCTCGACCAGCTTGTCGATGAGCACATCGCCCACGTCGTCACCGGCAGAGGCGACGACCGTGCCCTGGGCGTCGACCACGTCGGCGGCGAGGGTGCGGGCGAACACGGAGTTCTCCACGTTCTCGTCGCGGCGCAGCGCACCGTCGGCACCGGGAGCCGCGATGGTGAACTCCAGGCCCTTGTTCGTGCCGCAGTCCTCCTCACGGATGATGACGTCCTGCGAGACGTCCACCAGGCGTCGGGTCAGGTAACCCGAGTCGGCGGTACGCAGGGCGGTGTCGGCCAGACCCTTACGGGCACCGTGGGTGGCGATGAAGTACTCCGCCACCGACAGGCCCTCGCGGTACGAGGAGATGATCGGACGCGGGATGATCTCACCCTTGGGGTTGTTCACCAGGCCTCGCATACCCGCGATGTTACGGATCTGCAGCCAGTTACCACGGGCGCCCGAGCTGACCATGCGGTTGATGGTGTTGTCGGCCGGGAAGTTGTCCCGCATCGCCTTCTGCACCTCGTCGGTGGCCTCGGTCCAGATCTTGATGAGCTCCTGACGACGCTCGGCGTCGGTGGTGAGGCCCTTCTCGAACTGCGCGGTGACCTTCGCGGCCTGCTTCTCGTAGCCGGCGACGATCTCGGCCTTGTTCGGCGGGGTCAGGATGTCGCTGAGCGCGACGGTGACACCGGAACGGGTGGCCCAGTAGAAGCCGGCATCCTTGATGCGGTCCAGCGACGCTGCGACCTCGACCTTGGGGTACTCCTCGGCCAGCTTGTTGACGATCTGCGACAGCTTGCCCTTGTCAGCCTGCTCGCGAACGAACGGGTAGCCCTTGGGAAGGGTGTCGTTGAAGATCGCCTGGCCGAGCGAGGCGTCCACGAGACCGTGACGCTCGTAGCCGTCGGGCGCTTCGCCCTCGAGGAACGACAGCCCGCGGATGCGGATGCGCACCTTGGCCTGCAGGTCGAGGGTGCCCTCGTCCTTGGCCAGGATCGCCTCGCCGACGGAGCCGAACACGCGACCCTCGCCGGTGGCGCCCTCCTTGACCGTGGTCAGGTGGTGGAGGCCGATGATCATGTCCTGCGAGGGCAGGGTCACCGGACGGCCGTCGGACGGCTTCAGGATGTTGTTCGACGCCAGCATCAGGATGCGGGCCTCGGCCTGGGCCTCGACCGACAGCGGCAGGTGCACGGCCATCTGGTCACCGTCGAAGTCGGCGTTGAACGCGGCACACACCAGCGGGTGGAGCTGGATGGCCTTGCCCTCGACGAGCTGCGGCTCGAACGCCTGGATGCCGAGGCGGTGAAGCGTCGGCGCACGGTTCAGCAGCACGGGGCGCTCGCGGATGATCTCCTCGAGCACGTCCCAGACCTCGGGACGCGTACGCTCGACGGCGCGCTTGGCGGCCTTGATGTTCTGGGAGTGACCCAGGTCGATCAGGCGCTTGATGACGAACGGCTTGAACAGCTCCAGCGCCATCTGCTTGGGCAGGCCGCACTGGTGCAGCTTGAGCTGCGGTCCGACGATGATGACCGAACGGCCCGAGTAGTCCACGCGCTTGCCGAGCAGGTTCTGACGGAACCGGCCCTGCTTGCCCTTGAGCATGTCGGACAGCGACTTCAGCGCACGGTTGCCGGTGCCGGTGACGGGACGACCGCGGCGGCCGTTGTCGAACAGCGCGTCGACGGCCTCCTGCAGCATGCGCTTCTCGTTGTTGACGATGATGTCGGGGGCACCGAGATCGATCAGGCGACGGAGGCGGTTGTTGCGGTTGATCACGCGGCGGTACAGGTCGTTCAGGTCGCTGGTCGCGAAGCGGCCACCGTCCAGCTGCACCATGGGGCGCAGCTCCGGCGGGATCACCGGGACGACGTCCAGCACCATGGCGGCCGGGCTCATGCCCGTCGACAGGAAGGAGTTGACGACCTTCAGGCGCTTGATCGCGCGGATCTTGCGCTGACCCTTGCCCTCCGAGATCTGCAGGTGCAGGTTCTCGGCCTCGGCGGCCAGGTCGAAGTCCTCCAGGCGGCGCTTGATGGACTCGGCGCCCATGTGGGCCTCGAAGTACTGGCCGAAGCGGTCCTGCAGCTCGTAGAAGACGTCGTCTTCCTGCTTCAGGTTTCCGACCTCCAGGGTGCGGAACTCCTCCCAGACCCGCTCGAGCTTCGAGATCTGCTCGTCGAAGTTCTTGCGGATGGATGCCATCTCCTTCTCGGCGGCATCCTTGACCTTCTTCTTCTGGTCGGCCTTGGCGCCCTCCGCCTCCAGGGCGGCGAGCTCCTCTTCCAGCTTCGCGAGGCGCGCGGCGACCCGGGAGTCGCGGCGGTCGCCGAGGTTCTTCATCTCCAGGCGCAGGTTCGACTCGTGCGTCGGCAGGTCGCGGTGACGCGCCTCCTCGTCGACCGAGATGACCATGTAGGCGGCGAAGTAGATGACCTTCTCAAGGTCCTTCGGCGCCATGTCCAGCAGGTACCCGAGGCGCGAGGGAACGCCCTTGAAGTACCAGATGTGGGTCACGGGCGCGGCGAGCTCGATGTGGCCCATGCGCTCGCGACGGACGGAGCTCTTGGTGACCTCCACGCCGCAGCGCTCGCAGACGATGCCCTTGAAGCGGACCCGCTTGTACTTGCCGCAGGCGCACTCCCAGTCCCGGGAGGGACCGAAGATCTGCTCGCCGAAGAGGCCGTCCTTCTCCGGCTTCAGCGTGCGGTAGTTGATGGTTTCGGGCTTCTTGACCTCGCCGAAGGACCAACGGCGGATGTCGTCGGCGGTGGCAAGACCGATCCGAAGCTCATCGAAAGATGTTGCGTCGAGCACTAGTTCTCCTGTGTCTCAGAAAGTTTTCGGTGATCGGGTGGCCGCAGGGCGGCCACCCGTGATCGTCCGGGTCAGATCTCGTCGATCGACGTCGACTCGAACCGGGTGGAGATGTTGATTCCGAGCTCCTCCGCGGCGCGGAACGCCTCGTCGTCGCCGTCGCGGAGATTGACCGCCGTGCCGTCGGCCGAGAGGACCTCGACGTTCAGGCAGAGCGACTGCATCTCCTTCATCAGAACCTTGAAGGACTCGGGGATGCCGGGCTCCTGGATGTTCTCGCCCTTGACGATGGCCTCGTAGACCTTGACGCGGCCCACGATGTCGTCGGACTTGATCGTGAGGAGCTCCTGGAGCGCGTATGCGGCGCCGTAGGCCTCGAGGGCCCACACCTCCATCTCACCGAAGCGCTGGCCACCGAACTGCGCCTTACCACCCAGCGGCTGCTGCGTGATCATCGAGTACGGACCGGTGGAGCGCGCGTGGATCTTGTCGTCCACGAGGTGGTGCAGCTTCAGGATGTACATGTACCCGACCGAGATCGGGGCCGGGAACGGCTCGCCGGAGCGGCCGTCGAACAGCAGCGTCTTTCCGGTGGAGTCGATCAGACGCTCGCCGTCGCGGTTGACCAGGGTCGAATCCAGCAGACCCGCGATCTCCTGCTCGAACGCACCGTCGAACACCGGGGTGGCGACCTTGGTGCCGGGGGCTGCCTCGAAGGCCTCCTGCGGCAGGTTGCCCGCCCACTCCGGAGTGCCCTCGACCTTCCAGCCCTGCTGGGCGATCCAGCCGAGGTGGAGCTCGAGCACCTGCCCGAAGTTCATGCGACCGGGGATGCCGAGCGGGTTCAGCACGACCTGCACGGGCGTGCCGTCCGCGAGGAACGGCATGTCCTCGACGGGCAGGATCTTCGCGATGACGCCCTTGTTGCCGTGACGGCCGGCGAGCTTGTCGCCCTCGGTGATCTTGCGCTTCTGAGCGATGTAGACCACGACCCGGCGGTTGACGCCGGAGCCGAGCTCGTCGTCGCCGTCCTCGGCGTTGAACTCCTTGACGGCGATGATGGTGCCCTGCTCGCCGTGGGGGACCTTCAGCGACGTGTCGCGCACCTCGCGGCTCTTCTCGTTGAAGATCGCGCGCAGCAGACGCTCCTCGGCGCTCAGCTCGGTCTCACCCTTGGGCGTGACCTTGCCGACGAGGATGTCACCGGGGCGGACCTCGGCGCCGATGCGGACGATGCCGCGCTCGTCGAGGTCCTTCAGCAGCTCGGGGCTGACGTTGGGGAGGTCACGGGTGATCTCCTCCTTGCCGAGCTTCGTGTCGCGGGCGTCGACCTCGTACTCCTCGATGTGGATCGAGGAGAGGGTGTCGTCCTTCACCAGGTCCTGGCTGAGGATGATCGCGTCCTCGAAGTTGTGACCCTCCCACGTCATGAACGCGACGAGGAGGTTCTTGCCGAGCGCGAGCTCGCCGTTCTCCGTCGCCGGGCCGTCGGCGATGACCTCGCCGGCCTCGATGCGGTCGCCCGCCGAGACGATGACGCGCTGGTTGTAGCTGGTGCCCTGGTTGGAGCGGTCGAACTTGCGCAGGAAGTAGTCCTGCGTGCCGCCCTCGTCCAGCTGCACGGTCACGACGTCTGCCGAGACCTCCATGACGACGCCGGACTTCTCAGCGGTGACGACGTCACCGGCGTCGATGGCCGCGTAGCCCTCCATACCCGTGCCGACGACGGGCGACTCGCTGCGCAGCAGCGGGACAGCCTGACGCTGCATGTTCGCACCCATGAGGGCGCGGTTCGCGTCGTCGTGCTCGAGGAAGGGGATGAGCGAGGTCGCGACCGACACCATCTGGCGCGGCGAGACGTCCATGTAGCCGATCTCGTCGGCGGGGAAGAGGTCGACCTCGCCACCCTGGCCGCGACGGGCGAGCACGCGCTCGTCGGCGAAGGCGCCGTCTTCCTTGAGCTCCACACCGGCCTGAGCGACGATGTAGTCGCTCTCCTCGCTGGCGGTGAGGTAGTCGATCTGATCGGTGACCCGGCCGTCGACGACCTTGCGGTACGGCGTCTCGATGAAGCCGAACGCGTTGATGCGGGCGAACGACGCGAGCGAGCCGATCAGGCCGATGTTCGGGCCTTCCGGGGTCTCGATCGGGCACATGCGGCCGTAGTGCGACGGGTGGACGTCGCGGACCTCGACGCCGGCACGCTCACGGGACAGACCGCCGGGGCCCAGCGCCGACAGGCGGCGCTTGTGGGTGAGCCCCGCGAGCGGGTTGTTCTGGTCCATGAACTGCGACAGCTGCGACGTGCCGAAGAACTCCTTGATCGCGGCCACGACGGGGCGCACGTTGATCAGGGTCTGCGGCGTGATCGCCTCGATGTCCTGCGTGGTCATGCGCTCGCGGACGACGCGCTCCATGCGCGACAGACCGGTGCGGACCTGGTTCTGGATGAGCTCGCCGACCGCGCGGATGCGACGGTTGCCGAAGTTGTCGATGTCGTCGATGTCGAGACGGATCTCGGCGGGCTGTCCGTTGCGGACGCCGTCGAACGTGGCGTCGCCGCGGTGCAGGCGCACGAGGTACTTGATCGTCGCGACGATGTCGTCGACGGTCAGGACCGAGTCGCTCAGCGGCTTGTCCAGGCCCAGCTTCTGGTTGATCTTGTAGCGACCGACCTTCGCCAGGTCGTAGCGCTTGGAGTTGAAGTAGAAGTTGTCCAGCAGCGCGCGGGCGGCCTCGGCGGCGACCTGCTCGCCCGGACGGAGCTTGCGGTAGATGTCGCGGAGCGCGTCTTCCTTCGTGAGGATCGTGTCCTTCGACAGCGTCTCCTCGATGGAGTCGAACCCGGCGAACTCCGCCATGATGTCCTCGCTGGAAAGGCCGAGGGCCTTCAGGAACACCGTGACGGACTGCTTGCGCTTGCGGTCGATGCGCACGCCGACCTGGTCGCGCTTGTCGATCTCGAACTCGAGCCACGCACCGCGGCTGGGGATGACACGAGCGGAGACGATGTCCTTGTCGGACGTCTTGTCGGGCGTCTTGTCGAAGTAGACACCCGGCGAACGCACGAGCTGCGAGACGACGACGCGCTCGGTGCCGTTGATGATGAACGTGCCCTTGCCGGTCTGCAGGGGGAAGTCGCCCATGAAGACGGTCTGGGTCTTGATCTCACCGGTGAGGTGGTTCATGAACTCGGCCTCGACGTACAGCGGGGCGGCATACGTCTTGCCGCGCTCCTTGCACTCCTCGATCGAGTACTTCTCGGGCTCGAGATACGGGTTCGTGAACGACAGCTGCATCGTCTCGCCGAGGTCCTCGATCGGCGAGATCTCCTCGAAGATCTCCTCCAGACCGCTGATCTCGGGGACATCGGTGCGGCCCTGGGCCTGCGCCTCGGCGACGCGTGCCTTCCAGGCGTCGTTGCCGACGAGCCAGTCGAAGGACTCCGTCTGCAGCGCCAGGAGGTCGGGGACCTCCAGCGTGTCGGAGATCTTCGCGAACGACAGGCGTGATGCGCCGCGTCCGTTCTTGAGGTTGGTGGTGGGGTTGGATGCGTTGCGCGCAGCAGCCAAGGGGATTACCTCCGTGGGCCCGGGAAGGGCTCGTTTTCCTTGTCGTCAGGTGGAGTGCTCCCCTCGAATCCCGAAGCCTGACGACCGCACGCCGCCGTGAAGCGGGGGAACGCAGGCACAGCCGACCACCATATGAGGGCAAGGGGAAGGGAGCGCAAAGAACAACTATATGCCGAACGACGCGCCATGTCCAGCCTGATTCTTGACGAGGTCTGGATGCTGCGGTATAACCGCGCGGCATCCTCTGATTCTGGGGGGTGAACCTGGTGTCCGGCTGGGCGCCGGGCGCGCTTGTGCCCGGAACAGGAGATATCGCGGAGACAGGACGTTCCGGCGGCGTGCGTCCTGTGCCGGTGACATCTCCTGTGGCGGAGGGCGGGGCGTGGCCGGTGGGGTGGCCGGTGAGGGGGTGGCCCCGGGTGGCTGGCCGGTGAGGGGTGGCCGGTCTGGGGTGGTGCCAGGCATGGCATCCCCGGAACAGGAGAAATCGCGGGTACAGGACGATCCGGCCGGGTTTGGTCCTGTGCCGGGGAGATCTCCTGTTGCGGGGGCGGGCGGGGAAGCGCCCGTCAGCGGACGGGGCGGGCGTGGCGGAACCGCACCTGCCGGCCTGGCAGGGCCTGCGCGAGTGCGTCGAGGGCGGCATCCGTCGCGACCGCGATGACGGGGTAGCCGCCGGTGACCGGGCCGTCGGCGCACAGGATCGTGGGGCGCCCGCCGGGAGGCACCTGCAGGGCGCCGGGCACCATGGCCTCGCTGGGCAGCTCCCCCGTGCGGATGCGGGTCAGCGCAGGACCGTCGAGGCGGATGCCGACGCGGTCGGCGTCGGCGGTGACGGTCCAGGTGGACCCGTAAAGGGTGTCAAGCGCCGCCGGCGCGAACCAGTCGGCGCGGGGGCCGGGCGCGAGGTCGAGGTCGAGCACGCCCTCGGGCGGCGGTCCCCACGGGTGCAGCCCCAGCGCCGGGATGCCGCCGGCGGTCGCCGCCGCAACGCCCAGCACGTCGCCCGTCGCCAGGGGCGCAGGGCCCAGGCCGGCCAGCACGTCGGTGGCACGCGACCCGGCCACGACGTCGCCGTCGAAGCCACCCCGGACGGCGACGTAGGCGCGGGCGCCGCGCGCGAACGGCTCGAGGTGCAGCTCGGCGCCCGCGGGCCAGGAGAAGGGGACGTACGGGTCGGCAGCCCGACCGTCGACCGTGACCACGCCCCAGGCGCCGGTCACCACGCCGACGAGATCGCGGGTCGCGCGCAAGCGGCATCCGCCGACGGTGACCTCGATGGCCGCGGCGTGCTCGTCGTTGCCGACCAGGCGGTTCGCGGTGCGCAGGGCGCCGCGGTCCAGCGCGCCGGAGCGGGCGATGCCCTCGGCGGCGTGCCCCGGTCGCCCGAGGTCCTGCAGGGTGGCGAGCGGGCCCGGCGCCACGACCTCGACGGACGTGCGCGCCGCGGGGCGCGCCGCGGGGCGCGCCGCGGGACGTGTCGCGGGGGCGGCCCGCGCCGCGGGGCGCGCCGCGGGGCGCGCCGCGGGACGTGTCGCGGGGGCGGCGTGACCCGTGCCGGCGCGAGCCGGCGTGGGTTCCGGCGCGGCAGCGTGGCCGGCCGCAGCGAAACGCACGCGGCTGCCGGGGGTCAGCAGCACCGGCGACGCCGCGGCGGGGTCGAACAGCGGCGCGTCGGTGTGGCCGATGATCCGCCACCCGCCGGGCGTCGCGCGGGGGTAGGCCCCGGTGAAGCCGCCGGCGAGCCCCACGCTCCCGGCGGGCACGCGCGTGCGTGGTGTCGGCAGCCGCGGCACGTCGAACGGCCAGTCGGCGCTCACGAGGTACCCGAAGCCGGGCGCGAAGCCGGTGAAGGCGACCGTCCACACCGCGTCGCGGTGGCGGCGCACGAGCGCGTCGACGGTGACGCCCAGCGCCTCGGCGGTGTCGGCGAGGTCCGGGCCGTCGTATCGGATCGGCACCACGACGTCACCGGCGCCCGCGGTGGTGTGCGGAGCCGGCGGCGCGTGGAGGATCCACGTGCGGGCAGCCGTGACGGACAGCACCGCCGGATCGACCTGCACGAGCACGGTGCGGGCGGCCGGAACGATGTCGACGACGCCGGCGGGGCGGGAAGCCCGCAGCCGGGCATGCAGATCGCGGGCCTGGTCGAGCGAATCGGCCTCCGCCAGCAGCGCCGTCGCGCCGAACGGAAGGATGCGCGGCGCGCTCACCACGGCGCCCGCACCGCGACGCCCTCGGCGGTGAGCGCCCGGCGCGCGGCGAGGGCCATGGCCACCGCTCCCGGGGAATCCCCGTGGACGCACAGCGAGGCGGCATCCGTCACGAGCACCGTGCCGTCGACGGCCACGACCTCGCCCTGGATCGCGAGGCGCACCGCACGCTCGGCGACCTCCGCGGCGCCCTGCAGCAGCGCCCCCGGCTCGCCCCGCGGCACGAGGGTGCCGTCGGCGCGGTAGCCCCGGTCGAGGAACGCCTCCCGCACGAAAGAAAGCCCTGCGGCCGCCGCGGCCGCGGCGATCTCACCGTCCAGGCCCAGCACCGGCACGGCCCGCCCCAGTCGCGCGGAGAGCTCGGCGACGGATGCCGCCACCGCCTCGGCCGCGCCGCGCTCGGCGGACACCGCGTGGTACAGGGCGCCGTGGGGCTTCACGTAACGGATGTCGGCCCCGGCCGCGGCGAGCGCGTCGAGCTGCGCGGTGACGTCGGCACGCAGCTGGGCGGCGCCGACGGTAATGCGCACGCGGCCGAAGTTCGCCGTGTCACGGAAGGACGGATGCGCCCCCACCGCGACGGATCCCGCCGCGGCCGCGGCCACCGCCACGCGCATCGAGGCGTCGTCTCCGGCGTGGCCGCCGCACGCGATGCTGGCGCTGGAGACCACGGCGAACATCGCGGCGTCGTCCGCCGTGGGCTCGCCCCGGACCGTCTCGCCGAGATCGGCGTTGAGGTCGATCGCGTGCATGCGACCACGGTAGTGCGCGGGGCGGCCGGCCCGCCCGGCCCGTAGGGACTGCGCCGCACGTTACGAGTCCGTAAAGCCTGCCGCGCGGGCGGTGCGCCGCACCCCCGCGGCACGGCAGGATGGACCGCATGCCCCAGGATGCCGCGCCGCTGCTGCAGGTCCGCGATCTCGCCGTCGACTTCCGCACCATGGACGGATCCGTCCGTGCCGTCGAGAACGTCGAGTTCGACCTCGCCGCCGGTGAGACCCTCGCCATCGTCGGTGAATCGGGTTCGGGCAAGTCGACGACGGCCATGGCGGTCATCGGGCTGCTGGCGGGCAACGGTCGCGTGGCGGAGGGCAGCATCCTGCTCGACGGCGAGGATCTGGTCGGCGCCACCGAGTCCCGGATGCGCTCGATCCGCGGCGAGTCCATCGGGCTCGTCCCGCAGGACCCGATGTCGAACCTCAACCCGGTGTCGAAGATCGGCACCCAGATCGCCGAGACCCTGCTGGCGCACGGCATGGCGACCCGCGGCGACGTCGACCGCAAGGTCGTCGAGACCCTCGCGGCGGCCGGCCTTCCCGATGCAGAGAAGCGCGCCAAGCAGTACCCGCACGAATTCTCCGGCGGCATGCGCCAGCGCGCCCTCATCGCGATCGGCCTGGCCTGCAACCCGCGCCTGCTGATCGCCGACGAGCCGACGAGCGCGCTGGACGTCACGGTGCAGAAGACGATCCTCGATCAGCTCGGCCGCATGACCGGCGAGCTCGGCACCGCCGTCATGCTCATCACCCACGACCTGGGCCTCGCGGCCGAGCGGGCGTCGCGGGTGATCGTGATGCACCGCGGCCGCATCGTCGAGCAGGGACCGGCGCGACAGATCCTCGAGGACCCGCAGGCGGAGTACACCAAGGCCCTCGTCGCCGCCGCGCCTTCGGTGGCCGCCGTGCGCCTGCGGCCGCAGGTCTTCCGGCGCCCGGATGCCGCAGGCTCCGATCCCGCGTCGGCCACCGGCGCCGCGTCCACCGGACCGGCACCGATCCCGACGGCGCGGCCGGCGGCCGTCCCGAGCGGGACCAGCGCCCCGGCCACCACGGCGCCGCGCACCCCGGCGTCCGATGGAGCGCCCGCCCCGGCCGACAACATCCTCGAGGTCGAGGGACTCACGAAGGTCTTCCCGGTGCGCGGGAGCAAGGACGACTTCGTCGCGGTGAAGGACGTGTCGTTCGCGATCCCCCGCGGCGAGACGGTGGCCGTGGTGGGCGAGTCCGGGTCGGGAAAGACCACGACGGCGCGCATGGTGCTGAAGGTCGTCGAAGCGACCTCGGGGTCCATCCGGTTCGACGGCCAGGACGTCGCGTCGTTGAAGGGGCGCGAGCTGCGCACCTTCCGGCAGCGGGTGCAGCCGATCTTCCAGGACCCGTACTCGTCGCTGAACCCGATGTTCACGATCGGGCGCATCATCGAAGAGCCGCTGACCTTCTACAAACGCGGCTCCGCGAAGGACCGCGCCGCCCGCGTGCGACAGCTCATGGACGATGTCGCCCTCCCCCAGTCGATGCTGCGCCGCTACCCCGCGGAGCTCTCCGGCGGTCAGCGCCAGCGCGTCGCGATCGCGCGGGCACTGGCCCTGTCGCCCGACCTCATCGTGTGCGACGAGCCGGTCTCGGCGCTGGACGTGCTGGTGCAGGCTCAGATCCTGACGCTGCTGGGCGACCTGCAGCGCGAGTACGGGCAGAGCTACCTGTTCATCTCCCACGACCTCGCCGTGGTGCGCCTGATCAGCGACTACGTCTGCGTCATGAAGGACGGCGCGCTGGTGGAGGCCGCCAGCTCCGAGGAGATCTTCACCAACGCCCGCGACCCCTACACCCGCAAGCTGCTGGCATCCATCCCGGGCAACGAGCTGGACATCGCCGTCTGACCCGAGCGGATGCCGCGCCAGGCGGCGCCAGTCCCGGCCCCGGCCGGGCTCAGCGTGCGCGGGTGCGCGGGTCCATCGCCTCACGCAGCGACTCGCCCAGCAGGGTGAACCCGAGCGCCGTGACGGCGATGCAGATGCCGGGGAGGAACGCCAGCCACGGCGCGATGGCCAGCTCCGCCTGGGCGTAGGTGAGCATGCGGCCCCACTCCGCCGTCTCGGGGCGCCCGCCGCCGAGGCCGAGGAACGACAGCGCCGCGGCGTCGATGACGGCCGTCGCGAGGGTGAGCGTCCCCTGCACGATGACCGGGCCGACGCTGTTGGGCAGCACGTGGCTCATCGTGATGCGACCGCGGCCGAGGCCGAGGGTCTGGGCGGACAGCACGTAGTCGCTCGAGCGCTGCTGCAGCATCGAGGCACGCAGGAGCCGCGCGAAGATCGGCACCTGCGACGCTCCGATGGCGACCATCACCGCGAGCTGCGACTGACCGAGCACGGCGGCGATCGACACCGCGAGCAGCAGGGTCGGCACGGACAGCAGGATGTCGACGAAGCGCATCACGATGTTGTCGACCCAGCCGCCGAAGGTGCCGGCGATGAGCCCCAGCAGCGCGCCGCCGGCGAGGCCGATGGCGGTGGAGATCACGCCGATGAGCAGTGACGCCTGCGCACCCCAGATGAGCTTGGAGAGCACATCGCCGCCGAAGCGGTCGAGCCCGAGCGGGAACTCCGCGATCTCTCCGGGGCCGGGGATGGAGGTCGGTGTGATCGAGCGGGCGCCGGGAAGCGCCGTCTCGGGGTACGGGGCGAGCCACGGCGCGAGCACCGACACCGCGACGAAGAGGAAGATGATCGCCGCGCCGATCCAGGCGGTGGGGTTGCCCCGCAGCCGCCGGAACACGTCCCGCCAGAAGCCGCCCTGGGTCTTGGCGGCGAGCAGTTCGTGGTCGACGACGAGGTTATCGTCGACGGGTCCGCCGCTCGGGGCGGGGGGCAGGATGGCGGAACTCACGAGACCCTCACTCTCGGGTCGATGAAGCTGTACGAGATGTCCACGAGCAGGTTGATCAGCGCGTACGCGATGGCGATGAAGATGATGAAGCCCTGCAGCACGGGGAAGTCCCGGGTGAAGATCGCGCGGGAGAGGAACGACCCGATGCCAGGGAAGGCGAACACCGTCTCGGTGAGGATCGCCCCCGACAGCAGCAGGCCGACCTGCAGACCCACCGTGGTGATCACCGGGAGCATGGCGTTTCGCAGGATGAACCGGTCGCGCAGCGTCTGCCGCGACACGCCCTTCGCCTTGCCGGTGCGGACGTAGTCGGCGTTCTGCACCTCGAGCACCGAGGCCCGGGTGATGCGCACGATGATCGCGAGCGGAATGGTGCCGAGCGCGATGGCGGGCAGGAGCAGATGCAGCAGAGCGTCGCCCGCGGCATCCCATTCGCCCGTCAGCAGCCCGTCCAGCACGTAGAACCCGGTGTAGTGGGTCGCGTCGATGCGCGGGTTCTGCCGCCCGTCGCTGGGGAGCCAGCCCAGCTGCACCGCGAAGACGTACTTGAGGATGAATGCCAGGAAGAACACCGGGATCGTGATGCCGACCAGGCTGAACACGACCGCCGCGTGGTCGGTGAACTTTCCGTGGCGGCGCGCCGCCCAGTACCCGAGCGGAATGCCGATGCCGACCGCGATGATCAGCGCCAGCAGCGACAGCTCGATGGTCGCCGGGAAGCGGCGGAAGAACTCCTCGGTCACCGGGCGCGCGGTCTGCAGCGAGACGCCGAAGTCGCCGGAGAGGAGCCGCCCCATCCAGATGAGGTACTGCTCGAGGATCGGCCGGTTGAAGCCGTAGAGCTCGTTGATGCGATCGACGGCCTCAGGCGTGGCCCTCTCGCCGAGGAGGGCCACCGCGGGGCCGCCGGGCAGCGCCCGGACCCAGAAGAACAGCAGCAGGCTCAACCCGAAGAGGGTGGGGATCAGAAGCAGCAGCCTCTTACCGATGGTGCGCAGCAAGGCGTGGGTCCTTCGTCGTTTCGGCGTCGGAGTGCGGTGCGGGAGGAGGGGATGCCTCATCCCGCACCGCACATTACGGCACAGGCCGCGCTTACTCGGTCAGGACGATCTCGCTGAAGACCTCGTCGTTGACCGGGCTGGCCGGGTAGCTCTCGACCCGCGGGTCGAAGGCAAGCGTCGGCGCCGGGTGGGCCAGGGGCACGCCCGGGATGAAGGTCGCGACCATCTCGTTGATGTCCTCGTAGAGAGCCGACTGCTCCTCGAGGCTCGGGATGCCACGGGCCTCCTGCAGCGCCTGGAACAGCTCCGGGTTGTCGAAGCCCCACTCGGCCGACTGCGCTCCGAAGAACACGCCCACGAAGTTGTCGGTGTCGTTGTAGTCGCCCGTCCAGCCGAGCAGGTGGATGCCGTGCTCGGTGCCGCCGGTGATGAGGTCGAGGTAGTCGCCCCACTCGTTGGAGACCGGGTTGGTGACGACGCCGACCTCACCCAGCTGAGCCGAGAGCACGGTGAAGATCTGCTCCGGGTCCGGCATGTAGGGGCGCGAGACGTTGACGGGGTAGTTGAACGTCAGCGTGAGCGGGTTCGCCTCGGTGTAGCCGGCCTGCGCGAGCAGCTCCTCGGCCTTCGCGGGGTCGTACTCGTAGGTCGTGACGTCGCTGTTGTAGCCGTTGACGGTGTCGGGCATGAACTGCGTCGCCTTCTCGGTGCCCTCAGGGAGCACCTGGGAGATGAGCGCGTCCTTGTCGATCGCGTACGACAGCGCCTCGCGCACGACCGGGTCCTGCAGCTCGGGCACGGCCTGGTTGAAGGCGAGGTAGAGGATCGTGAACGGCGGCCGCGAGACCATCGTGAAGCCGTCCTCTTCGAGGGCGGCGGTGTCGGCGGGCCCGACGAGGTCGTAGCCGTCGATCGAGCCGGCCTCGAGCGCCTGACGGCGAGCGGTCGGGTCGTCGATCACGCGGAAGATGATCTCGTCGATCTGGCCGGTGTCACCCCAGTAGTCCTCGTTGGCGGTGAGGGTGAGCTGCTCGCCCGGCGCCCATTCCGAGAAGACGTAGGGTCCGGTGCCCGACGGGTGCCCCATGGCGTACTCCGACAGGCTCGGGGCCTCGGCGGTGCCGCCGACCTCGTCGGCTGCGAACTCCTCCATCGCGGCAGGGCTCTGCATCGAGAACGCGGGGAGCGACAGCGCGGGGATGAATCCGGCGAAGGGCTGGTTGAGCGTGACGGTCGCCGTCGTCTCGTCGTCGGCCGTGCAGGAGGCGTAGACCGCCTCTTCGGGGCTCGACGCGTAGCC
This sequence comes from Microbacterium sp. zg-Y625, assembly GCF_030246925.1. Classification (NCBI taxonomy): domain Bacteria; kingdom Bacillati; phylum Actinomycetota; class Actinomycetes; order Micrococcales; family Microbacteriaceae; genus Microbacterium; species Microbacterium jiangjiandongii. Next base: position 390,056 of record NZ_CP126740.1, on the reverse strand, counting down.
GCGGAACAGCTTGTTGTAGTAGTAGCCCAGCGCTTCGCTCGCGGCCAGGCCCTCCCAGTTGTACCAGCGGTCGAAGTTGGCGCAGACGGCCTCGGCGTTGAACTCCGTGCCGTCGTGGAAGGTCACGCCCTCCTTGAGCGAGAACGTGTGCGTGAGGCCGTCCTCGGAGGACTCCCACGACTCGGCGAGCAGGGGCGCGGGGTCGGCGGTGCCGGGTTCGGTGCCGACGAGACCCTCGAAGATCTGGCGCGAGACCCGGAAGGTCTCACCGTCCTGCGCGAAGGCGGGGTCGAGGCTGGCCGGGTCGGCGGATGCGCCGAAGACGAACGTGCCGTCGACCTCGGCGTCGGTGGCGGCGTCGTCCGTGCCGGCGTCGCGCTGGCTCGAGCAGCCCGACAGCACGAGCGCGGCCAATGCCACGCCGGCGGCGGCCGTCAAGGCTCCGCGTCGGTTACGTGAATGGAGCATGGGTGGTGCACCTTCCTGGAGGCAGGGCCGCCGAACCGTTCTGGGCGACGGGTCGGCAGGTGATGATCCTCGACGCTACCGGTGCAGCGCATCCCGGTTGATTACACCTTTGTCTCGATCCTGTTTCGGCGGCGGCGGGCCGGGCGCCGGTAGCGTGGAGGCATGGCGCGCGCGAGCATCGAGGAACCGGCCCCGCAGGCACGCCTGTCCGACGGCACGATCGCCCGCATCGTGCCGTCGCGGTATGTCTCGGGCTTCGAGCTCGACGTCGACGGCACCCCGCAGTCCCACGTGGACCTCGACGATCCCACGCACCTGCATTTCGAGTACGTCGCCCGGATGGGTGCCGTGATCGACAGGCTGCGGATGCCGGGGCAGCCCCTCTCGGCGGTGCACCTGGGCGCGGGCGCGCTGACCCTCCCCCGGTACATCGAGGCGACCCGCCCGGGGTCGCGGCAGCAGGTGATCGAACTCGAGCAGGCCCTCGTCGACCTCGTGCGCGCGGAGCTGCCCCTCCCCCGTGGGGCCCAGGTGCGCGTGCGCATCGGCGACGCCCGCGCAGGTCTGGACCGGCTCCCGCCGGCCCTGCGCGGCAACGCCGACCTGCTCATCTCGGACGTCTTCGCGGGCGCCCAGACCCCCGCACACCTGACGACGGTGGAGTTCTACCGCGCGGCATCCGCCGTGCTCGCCCCCGACGGCGTGCTGCTGGTGAACGTCGCGGACGGGTCGGGCCTGGCCTTCGCCCGCCGTCAGGTGGCGACCGTGCGGGAGGTGTTCGCACACGTGATCGTGCTGGCCGAGGTGCAGCTGTTCAAAGGCCGCCGATTCGGGAACCTCGTGATCGCGGCATCGGCGTCGCCCCTTCCCACCGAGTGGCTGCCGCGGCTCATGGCCGCGGGTCCGCACCCCGCCAAGGTGGCCGAGGGCGCGGAGCTGGACGAGTTCGTCCGGGGAGCGCGGGTGGCCACCGACGCCGATTCCACCCCGTCGCCGAAGCCCGCGGCATCCGTCTTCGAGCGCTGAGGGGCTCGCGGGGGGGGGCGCTCGCCACAGCTTCGGAGAAAGCCGGTTCCTCGGAGCCAAACCGCCATCCGTCTCCGGAGACACGGAGATCTCCGAAGAACGGGCGGCGCGGGCGGGGGGGGCGGCCTCAGCAGCAGCATCCACACCACAGCTTCGGAGAAAGCCGGTTTCTCGGAGCCGAACCGCCATCCGCCTGCGAAGACACGGAGATCTCCGAAGAACGGGCGGCGCCGGCGGGGGGCGGCATCAGCAGCAGCATCCACACCACAGCTTCGGAGAAAGCCGGTTCCTCGGAGCCAACCTGAGATCCGGGCCCGAGAAAGCGTAGATCCCCGAAGAACGGGCGGGCACCGCACGCCGGGCGGGGGTCGAAACGGGCGGATGCCGGGACCGGATGCCGCGCGCGCGGCGTGCCCTCGGGCGGCTTTCGCCTCGGCGGGTGACACTGGACAGCGCGAGCCGCGCACGGAAGGAATCGATCGTGAGCTACATCCTCGGATACGACCCGGACACGCTGCGCGAGCAGGTGGATCCGGACCGCTGCCAGGAGCGCCTCGACGAGATCGGCGAGCAGCGGAGCCTGGCGGCGCTGCTGGAGCGCGTGTGGCTGCTGAAGGTGCTCGACCGCCTCGACGAGGCGCTGCTCATCTCCGAGCAGTCAGTGCGACTGGCGCGCATGGCGGGCACCCGCAAGGACCTGTTGCGCGCCCGCGTGCTGCATGCGACGGTGCTGCAGTTCCGGGGCGCCTACGCCGCCGCCGAGCAGGAGCTGACGACGTGCGCCCAAGAGGCGGACGGGCAAGGATGGGCGGCGGTCGGCGCCTTCGCCTACCAGCACCGCGGCAAGGTGCACTTCGACGCCGGGGACTTCGTCTCGGCCCGCGCGGACTTCAAGCGCGCCCTGTTCCTCCGCCAGGAGGCAGGAGCCCCCGAGGACCAGCTCGAGTCCACACTCCTGGCGATCGACGCCGCAGAGCGACGCCGCGGCCGGGTGCTCACGGCCTGAGTGTCGTAGGTACGTTCTACTCTTCGGTCATGTCGGACCTGCAAGACGTGCGCCGCATGGCGCAGCAGCTCATCGCCCTCCACCTCGACGACTCGTGGTCGTTCGTGTTCGACCACGCGAAGCGACGAGCGGGGCTGTGCAACTACGGCGAGAAGCGCATCAGCGTCTCGCGCTACCTCTCCGCCCGCTATGACGACGAGACCAACCGGCAGACGCTGCTGCACGAGGTCGCCCACGCCCTCGCCGGCGCGGCGGCCGGTCACGGTGCGACCTGGCGGCGCACCGCCCGGCACATCGGCTACTCCGGCGGCACCACCCACCACGGTGAGCCCGCGAACGACCTGGCCCCCTGGGTCGGAGTGTGCCCGGCCGGCCACACCGCCTACCGGCACCGGCGCGTCACCCGCGCCACGTCGTGTGCGAAGTGCGCGCCGACCTTCGACGAGCGGTTCCTGTTCCAGTGGCGGCGGCGGGAGATCACCCCCGCCACGCGACTCGCGGCGCTCACGCCGCGCTGACCCGGCGGCGCTCAGTACCGCTCGAAGACGCCCGCCCGCAGCACGGGCACGACGTCCACGGCGTCCAGTTCGGCAGCCCCGCGCACCTCGTCGCCACGGCCGCGCTCGAGCAGCTCCTGCCCTGAGCCACTGGCCGTGAGAAGGTGACGCACGGCACCGCGCAGGCCCCGCAACGCCTCGCAGGCGGCCGCCGCCTCGGGCGAGGAGTGGTCGAGCCCCCGCAGGGCCAGGGCGTCGATCACGGCGCCCGCCCCCAGCTGGTCCTCGACCGCGAAGCGCAGCGGCGCCCCCGGATCGGCGCCCGCGAGCTCTCCCGCCGCGAGCACGGCGACGCTCGTCCGCGCGCCCCGGCGCATCTGCTCGGCCAGCACGGCATCGGCCACCGCCGACGCGTTGCGCAGGCACCCGAGCAGCACCGTGGTGCCGGTCGAGGCCAGCGCACCGGCGAGCGCCGCCCCGTTCCACGAGCCCGCGTGCGCCGCCTCGGCGAGGGATACGGACTCCCCCGCCGCCACCCGATCGGCGACGGTGGTGCAGAACCGCAGCACGTCGACGACGACGGTGACGTCCGCCGGCTCCAACCGCCGCCGCCCGGCATCCCCCCACTCGAAGCGCACCTGGTAGCGGGACTGGTCGAACGGGTTGGGCATCGCTCCAGGCTACGCGTCGGTGCGACGCCCCAGCACGGGCGCGAGCGCCAGCGCGAGGCCCAGCACGTTGCGCGCGCCCCGCTGCAGCTCGCCGATCGTGAGCCCGTCGGGGCGGGCGAGCGACTGCAGGATCGTCTCGTCCGCATACGCCTGCGGGCCGTCTGCCGTCTTCACGCCGCCGGGCATGAGCACGTCCACCTGGGCGCGCACCCGGTAGGCGTTGTCCTCGAGCGCGGGGAAGTCGGGATCGACGGCATCCTCCATCCACCAGTCGGTGATGACGCAGCCGGTGTAGCCCCACTCATCGCGCAGGATCGTCGTCACCAGGTCGTGGTGGTAGTGCGACCACACGCCGTTGACCTTGTTGTACGAGGTCATGATGGTGCGCGGCTCGGCCTCGGCGACGCACAGCTCGAAGCCGCGCAGGTAGATCTCCCGCAGCGCCCGCTCCGACACACGGGAGTCGTTGCGGGTGCGGTTGGTCTCCTGGTTGTTGGCGGCGAAGTGCTTCGGGCACGCCGAGACGCCGACCGACTGCACGCCCTGCACGATGGCGGCACCGAAGCGTCCGGTGACCAGCGGATCCTCCGAGAAGTACTCGAAGTTGCGGCCGCACAGGGGGTCGCGGTGGATGTTCATGCCGGGGCTCAGCAGCACGTCCGAGCCCTTCTGCAGCATCTCCTGGCCGTGCAGGGCCGCGAGCTCGCGCACGAGCGGGGCGTTCCACGTCGACGCGAGCGCGGTGCCCGAGGGCAGCAGCGAGGCGTAGGCCGACAGGCGCAGGCCGCTCGGACCGTCGGTGGTCGTGATCGGGGGCACGCCCTTGGCGCGGAGCGACTCGGACACCCCACCGAGCACGCCCGCGTTGCCGGGGGCACCCAGCGGGCTGTGCATGGTCACGTCGCCGCGGGCGAGGAGCGACAGCTCCTCTGCCGTCAGCTGCGCGATGAAGTCGTCGAGGGTCGCCGTGCCGCCCGCGACGTCGTCGAGGGTGATGCCGCGGTCGCCCGTCATGGGGATCTCGGCGGGCAGACCCGCGAGCACCCGCTCGCGGCGGTCGACGGCCGCCAGCGGCACGTCCTCCCATGCCACGACGGCGGCGCCCGACGCGTCACGGGCGAGCGTCATGCGCGAGAACGGCTCCCGGGCGGCGGCGGCCTCGGCCACCTGCCGCACGACCCGCAGGTCGTCGATCGGCACGGTGAGGGCGAGGGATGCCGAGCGCACGTCGGTGCCGACGAAGACGCCGTGATCGCCGGGTTCCAGCACGAAGGCGCTGCGGTGACCGGTGACCCCGGAGTCGTCGTACGACGCCACGTCGGCGAGGCGGAATTCCAGCGTCAACCGCTCGGACTCCCCCGGCGCCAGCAGGCGCGTCTTCGCGAACGCGGCGAGCGACCGGGCGGGCTTGCCGAGGCGCCCGTCGGGAGCGGCGACGTAGGCCTGCACCGTCTCCTTGCCACTGAAGGTCGCATCGGTGTTGCGCACCTCGACGGTCACCCGCACGGGCGCGGCATCGCTCGTCGCGGCATCCGTCGTCGCTTCGACGACCGTGACATCGAACGCGGCGTAGCCGAGGCCGAACCCGAAGGGGAACTGCACCCGGTCCTGGGCGAACGTCTCGAAGTAGCGGTAGCCGACGAAGACATCCTCGGCGTAGACGTTGACGTCGGGGTCGCCGAAGTAGGGCGCGCTGGGGTAGTCCTCGTACGAGAGGGCGATCGTGTCGGTGAGCTTGCCGCTGGGGGCGATCTCGCCCGCCAGCACGGCCGCGACGGCGCGCGCACCTTCCATGCCACCCTGCCAGGCGTACAGCACGGCGCCGATGCGCTCGCCGTAGCCGTCCAGCCACGACAGGTCCATGACGTTGCCGGCGTCGATCACCACGACCGTGCGGGCGAACGACGCCGTGACGAGGTCGAGCATCGTGCGCTCGTCGTCGGTGAGGTAGAAGCTCCCCGGCTCCCGCACGCTCTCGCGCGCCTCGCCGGCCGCGCGGCCGATGACGACGACCGCGGTGTCGGCGCGCGTTGCGGCGGATGCGACGACGTCGGCATCGAGCGGCATCTCGGGGAAGTGGTGGGGCCACTGGCCCCACGTGCCCTCGTACGAGGGCCGGTTCGCCGCCGTCCACGCCGCGTAGTGGTCGGCGACCTCGCCGTCGACCTGCACCCCCGCATCGCGCAGACCCGCCAGGAGGTTCCAGACGTAGGGCACCTTCACGTCGCCGCCGGAGCCGTAGCCGACGGCGAACCAGTCGATCTGCACGCGACCGAACACCGCGACCGAGCGCTCGGCACCGAGGGGCAGCACGCCGTCGTTGCGCAGCAGCACCACACCCTCGGCCGCGGCCTGGCGGGCCACACGCGCAAGCTCCGGGTCGAGCGTCGGATCGGTGTCCAGCAGCAGCGCCGAGATCTGGGCGACCGACTCGACGGGGGGCTGCGCGTGGGAGCGGTCGCCGGACTCGGTGGCGGGATTGGTGGGCATCAGTGTCCTCAGGATCGCATCATGGCGTGGGAGCGCTCCCACAACGTCTGGTGGAAGACTACCCGAATGCGCATCATGTTGAAGGTGATTCTGGACTGCGACGCCGACGCCGCGTGGCGGGCGCTGCACTCCCCCCGGGCGGTGGCCGAGCTCTACGGCCCGCTCCTCGAGATGACGCCGATGGATGCCGGGGGCCTGCCGACCCGGCTGGAGTCGGGAGCCGACGTACCGGTGCAGCTGCGCGCGGCCGGGGTGGGCCTCGGGCAGCAGCTCATCCACGTGAGCGATCGCCGTGCGGAGGACGCGCGGGGCGAGGTGCGGATCCTGCGCGACAGCGGCATCCCCCTCACCGGACCCCTCTCGGCCCTGGATGTCTGGGACCACCAGATGGCGGTCTCGCCGGCACCCGGCGACCCCGACCGCACGCTCTGGCGCGAGCGCCTGGTGATCGGGGGAGCGGCTGCTCCCGCGCTCTGGCCGGTGCTCTGGACCGTCTGGCAGTGGCGGGCGGCGCGCCTGCGCACGCTGGCGCGCACGTGGGCCTTCGACCCGCCCGCGGCCGAGGCCCCCGCCACCGAGGCCTGACGCCTTACTCCGCGAGGGCGGCGACGGGCGCCACGCGGGTGGCGAGGCGCGTGGGCACCACGGCCGCCACGAGGGTCAGCACGGCGGTCGCGGCCACCACCACGAGCACCGGCAGCAGCGGCACCGCCGGGGCGATGAAGGTCGGCGCCTCCCACGCGGGCGGGATCCGCACCGAGCCGAGCACCGACTGGGCACCCACCCAGCCGTAGGCCACCCCGAGCAGCAGCCCGAAGGCCAGCGCCGTCACCGTGACATGGGCGGCCTCCAGCAGCACCATCCGCCGCACCTGGCCGGCGCTGAGGCCCAGGGCACGCAGCAGCCCCAGCTCCCGCCGCCGCTGCACGACCCCGATGGTCAGCAGGTTCACCAGGCCCACCCCGGCGATCACGGCACTGACCCCCACCAGCGCCATCATCACGGCCGCGAACGAATCCATCATCCCCGCGAACGCCGGATCCACCTCGCCGCCGGCCGAAACGGCGACCAACGTCTTCACGGACTCGGCCGCCACCGCGAACATCGTCACGAGCGCCACGCCCATCACCACGCCGATCGCCATGCGGCTGGAACGCTCGGGGTACCGGAGCGCATTCTCGGCAGCGAGCCGTGCGGGCACCGACCGCCCGAACGCTCGCGCGCTCAGTCGCAGGAGCGGTGGCATCACCGCAGGTGCGGCGAGGGTGAGCCCCGTGAACGACAGCAGCCCGCCGGCGAAGGACACCACGACGCCCAGCGGCGTGACGAACCCGGTGACGACGCCGAGTGCCAGCAGCGCCGCGCCCAGGCCCAGCAGAGTGAATGCCGCGACGCTGCGGCCGCGTCGGCGGGCGACCTGCTCGCGCGTCGCCTCGACCGATCCGCCGAGCGCCTGCAGCGGCGTGACCGCCAGCACACGACGGGAGCCCGCCCACGCCGCCGCCCAGGTGGTCAGCGCCACCGCGATCGCCGGGAGCAGCAGTACGGGCTCGGCAACGACGTAGGAGCTGTCGACGCCGACCAGCCGGTCGAGCACCGGCACCGCCGCGATGCACGCGGCCGTCCCGAGCACCAGTCCGGCGAACGCGCCGAGCGCGCCGACGATGAGGCCCTGTCCGGCCACCTCCGCGCGCTGCGCGCGTGCCGAGGCGCCGATCAGCCGCATCAGTGCGATGGAGCGCGTGCGGCCCGCCACGATCGTCGCGAACGTGTTGGCGGTGACCATCGCGCCCACATACACCGCCACGCCCGTCAGCAGCACGCTCAGGATGCCGATGACGATCGCGAGCGTCTCGGAGTCGCCGAAGTACGGGTCGGAGCGCAGCACCGCGGCGAGGTACCCCGTGGCCGTCAGCAGCGCGACGCCGAACGCGGCCGAGATCGCCGCGACCAGCACGGTGGCGCCCATGCCCCGCTCCCGCAGCCAGGCCAGACGACCGGATGCCGGCCGCGATGCGGGCGCGATCCCGCGTCCTGCGGCCGGGCGATCCGCCACGCCTGCGGGCTCGACGAGCGCGGTCATGACCGCACCCCGGCGCCGGCGCCGGCGCCGGCGATTTCGGCGGCCAGCATGAAAGCCGAGATCTCCTCGGCGGTCTGCCGGGGCTTGTCGGCGACGATGCGGCCGTCGGCCAGGTGCAGCACGCGGTCGGCGTGGGAGGCTGCGACGGGGTCGTGCGTCACCATGGCTATCGACTGACCGTGCGAGCGCGCGGCCGTGGCCAGGAGCGCCAGCACCTCGCGGCCGCTGCGCGAGTCGAGGTTGCCGGTCGGCTCGTCGGCGAAGACGAGATCGGGGGCGGTCGCCAGCGCCCGCGCAATGGCGACGCGCTGCTGCTGACCGCCCGAGAGCTCATGCGGGCGGTGGCCGAGTCGGGCGCCGAGCCCGAGCGTCTGGACAAGGCCGTCGATGCGGGCACGCTCGACGGCGCTCGGCCGCCGGCCGTCGAGGTCGAACGGCAGCAGGATGTTGCCGATGGCGTCGAGGGTGGGAACCAGGTTGAACGCCTGGAAGACGAAGCCGACGCGCCGGCGGCGCAGCACCGTCAGCTCCAGGTCGCTCAGCCCGGTGATCTCGGTGTCGCCGATCCAGGCGCGCCCGGCGGTCGCGGCATCCAGCCCCGCCATGATGTGCATGAGCGTGGACTTGCCCGAGCCGCTCGGGCCCATGATCGCGGTGAACTCGCCCCGGCGGATGCCGACGTTCACGCCGTCGAGGGCGCGCACCGCAGTGCCGCCCTCGCCGTAGGTCTTGGTGAGGCCCTGCACGCGGGCGGCGAGCCCGAGCTCTGTCGTGGTGATCTCCATGCCATCGACGCTACGGACGCGCTCCCCTGCGCCGCGTCGGCCGCGCGGCTGCTGCCGCATACATCGCGAGGATGATCCGGCGTCAGACCAGACCGTGCTCGAACGCGAAGACCACCAGCTGCACGCGGTCGCGCAGGCCCAGCTTCGCGAGGATGCGACTGATGTGGGTCTTCACCGTCGCCTCGGAGAGGAACTCCCGACCGGCGATCTCGGCGTTGCTGAGCCCCCGGGCGGCGAGCGCGAAGATCTCCTTCTCGCGATCGGTGAGCGAGGCGAACTGCGGCGGCACGGGCCGCGTCGGCTCGGCGAAGTGGGCGAAGAGGTCACGCGTGGCCGAGGCCGCGATGACGGCCGAGCCGGCGTGCACCGAGCGGATCGCGGCGAGGAGGAACTCCGGCTCGGCGTCCTTCAGGAGAAAGCCGCTCGCCCCCTGCCGGATGGCGCGCGCTGCGGCCTCGTCGAGGTCGAAGGTCGTGAGCATGACGATCCGCGGCGGCTCGCCGTCGAACACCGGGTCCACCAGCAGCTGCGCGGTCGCCGTCAGCCCGTCCATCACCGGCATCCGGATGTCCATCAGCACGACGTCCGGCCGCGTGTGCCGGATGATTCCGATCGCTTCCTGCCCGTCGGAGGCCTCTCCGACGACCTCGAGGTCGGGCTGGGAGTCGACGAGCATGCGGATGCCGGCGCGGAACAGCGCCTGGTCGTCGACGAGCACGACCCGGATGGGCGCGCTCATGACGCGCGGCCGATCGGGATCGTGGCGCTCACCACGAAGGATCCGTCTTCGGCGGCGGCGTCGAGTGTGCCGCCGACGAGCAGCGCGCGCTCGCGCATGCCGATCAGACCGTGCCCGCGGACCGGTTCGTCGGGTGCCACCGAGTCGGGAAGGGGATTCTGGACGTGCAACGTCACCCGGTCAGGATGCCACGCCAGCCGCACGGTCACAGAACCGCCGCTGCCATGGCGCAGCGCGTTGGTGAGGGCCTCCTGCAGAATGCGGTACACCGCCAGCTGGATCGCCGCGGGCGGAATGCCCTGCGGCGTCGGCTCCACGTCGACACGCAGGTCGACACCCGCCGAGCGCACCTGGGCGTACAGCTCCTCGAGGTCGGCGATCGTCGGCTGCGGCCCCTCGCCCTGGCTGTGACGCAACTGCGTCAGCAGCAGGCGCACGTCCGACAGCGCCGAGCGGGCGGTGGTCGCGATGGTGCCGAGCGCTGCGGTGGCCGCCTGCGGATCGGCCGCGGCGGCGTAGCGGGCGCCGTCGGCCTGTGCGATGACGACGGCGAGCGAGTGGGCGACGACGTCGTGCATGTCGCGGGCGATGCGCACCCGCTCCTGCTCGGTGACGGTCTCGGCCTCGGCCGCTTCCTGCGCCTTGCGGTTCTCGCGGGCACGGATGCCGGTGCGCACCAGGGCGCCGATGGTCCACCACAGTCCCAGCCCGAACGCCGCAGCGATGAGCAGGGCGACGGCGGTGGGCAGGTTCGACCAGCTGAGGGTGTTGAACCCCGGCAGCGGGCCGAACAGGTAGACGGTGATCACGACGGCGCCGAGGATCGACGAGGCGAGCCCGGCCCAGAACACCCGCCGCGACCCATAGGCGGCGGTGGCGTACAGGACGGCGAAGATGGCGATGTCGGCGAAACCCGGCGGGCGCAGGAACCCCATCTGCAGGATGGCGCCGGCCCAGGCCACGCCCAGCGCGAGGGCGGGCGAGATTCGGCGCACCGCCAGCGCGGTCGCCATGAGCAGGACCAGCAACGTCGAGGACAGGGTCGCGTACGCGTCGGTCGAGGAGCTCACGAGTTCGTACGGCAGCGCGACGAGGGCGAAGAGCCCCGCGACGATGACGTCGACGACGATCTGATAGGGCTTCAGGACTCGGAACACCCCTCGACGCTACGGGAGGCGCGGGGGCCTCGCGTCCGCCGCGGGATGTATCCCGCCGCCCCCACCCCGCGCTGCTCGAGTGTCACGAATGGCGGATGCCGCGGACGAGGACTGTGCGCACGCGACACCGGAACAGCGCGATGGGGTCGACGCGGGCACCAGCCGCCGCCCGTGGCCCCGCGCTGCTCGAGTGTCACGAATGGCGGGTGCCGCGGACGAGGACTGTGCGCATGCGACACCGGAACAGCGCGATGCGACACCGGAACAGCGCCACGCGACACCGGAACAGCGCGACGCGACACCGGAACCGCGCGGTGCGGGCGGGGCAGCGTCCAGTAGCATCGCCGTACCGGAGACCGGTCGACGAGGACCGACGCCCCGGCACAGCACGCGCTGCGCCGGCATCCGTCCGTCCCCTCGCCGCCGCCGGCCCGTCGAAGCCGACAACGCGGCTCCGACCCGACGCGGATGCCACACCCCGGCATCCGGAAAGGACAGGACGTGACCGACATCCTCGACCACTGGGTCTCCGGCAGCACCTGGGCGGGCACCGCCACCCGCACCGCCCCCGTCTACGATCCCGCCCGTGGAATCGTGCGCCGCGAGGTGCGCCTGGCCACCGCCGCCGACGTCGACGCCGTGGTCGCCGCGGCATCCGACGCCTGGCAGGACTGGCGGGATGCCTCGATCGCCCGGCGTACCGCCGTGATGTTCGCGTTCCGAGAGCTGCTGAACGCCCGCAAGGACGAGCTGGCGCACATCCTGACCGCCGAGCACGGCAAGGTGCTCTCCGACGCGCACGGCGAGATCGCCCGGGGCATGGAGGTCGTGGAGTTCGCGTGCGGGCTCGGGCACCTCACCAAGGGCGCGTACTCGGAGAACGCCTCCGGCGGTGTCGACGTCTACACGCTCCGCCAGAGCCTCGGGGTCGTCGGCATCATCAGCCCTTTCAACTTTCCCGCGATGGTGCCCCTGTGGTTCTTCTCGGTGGCGATCGCCGCCGGCAACGCCGTCGTGCTCAAGCCCAGCGAGAAGGACCCGACGGCGGCGAACTGGCTGGCCGCGCTGATGCGCGAGGCCGGCCTGCCCGACGGCGTCTTCAACGTCGTGCACGGCGACAAGGAGGCCGTCGACGCGCTGCTCGTGCACCCCGACGTGCGGGCGATCTCCTTCGTCGGCTCCACCCCCATCGCGCAGTATGTGTACGAGACCGCGACGGGCCAGGGCAAGCGGGTGCAGGCATTCGGCGGCGCCAAGAACCACATGCTCGTGCTCCCCGACGCCGACCTCGACCTCGTCGCCGACGCGGCCGTCAACGCCGGGTTCGGCTCTGCCGGCGAGCGCTGCATGGCCGTGTCGGTGGTGCTGGCGGTCGACTCGGTCGCCGACGACCTCGTGGACAAGGTGCGCGAGCGCATGGCGACGCTGCGCACCGGCGACGGGCTGCGCGGCTGCGACATGGGTCCGCTCATCACCGGCGCCCACCGCGACCGCGTCGCGTCATACATCGAGCGCGCCCCGGCCGACGGCGCCACGGTCGTCGTCGACGGCCGCGGCGTCGAAGCCGACGGCGATCCCGACGGGTTCTGGCTCGGGCCCACCCTCATCGACCGCGTGCCGACGACCTCCTCGGTGTACCGCGACGAGATCTTCGGCCCGGTGCTGTCGATCGTGCGCGTCTCCGGCTACGAGGAGGGACTCGAGGTCATCAACGCCAGCCCGTACGGCAACGGCACGGCGATCTTCACCAACGACGGCGGTGCCGCTCGGCGCTTCCAGCGTGAGGCCCAGGTGGGGATGATCGGGATCAACGTGCCGATCCCGGTGCCGGTGGCCTACCACTCCTTCGGGGGATGGAAGGCGTCGCACTTCGGGGATGCCAAGGCGTACGGCCCGCACGGGTTCGACTTCTTCACCTCGGAGAAGGCGATCACCAGCCGCTGGCTCGACCCCTCCCACGGCGGCCTCAACCTCGGGTTTCCGCAGCACGACTGACCGTGCCGCGCGGATCGGGCGTCAGGGGGCGTAGACGCGCAGGCCGGCGGGGACGGCCCGCACCTCGAGTGTGAAGCCGGACTGCGGGGCCTGTTCGAGTTCGCCGTCGTGCACGTACGAGCCAGGGGCCTTCCCCGGCTGGACGCGCGCCTTCCAGCGGCCCGTGACCTGCCGCTCGAAGTGCGATGCCGGCGGCACCACGTGCAGCAGCCGCAGCAGCCGCAGGGTGCGGCGCCCGAACGCCAGCGACGCCATGGCGCGCAGCCGCGAGCCGCGAGCATGGTGCAGGCGCACGTCGAGCACCGGGTCGTCCAGCGTCACGCGCTGCATCATGGCGTGCCGATGCGGGTTGTTGCGCCCCACCCCGACGAACACCGACCACACCGTGGCGGTGCGCCCCTCGTGGGTCACGCGCACGGGGCGCGCGTGCCGCAGGGCGGCGACGATCGCGGCCACCCCGCCGAGCCACTTGCCGAGGCTCGCGCGCTCGGTGCGCTCGGCGAGGAACTGCGGGTAGTTCCCCAGCGACACCGCGTTGAGCACCGTGATCGGGTCGCCGTCGTCGACACAGACCTCCGCCACCACCACCTCGCGCAGCCGCCCGGCGGTGAAGGCCGCCAGCGCGGCATCCACGTCGTCGATCCCGGCGGCGCGGGCGAAGTGGTTGTAGGTGCCGCCGGGGACCACCAGCAGGGGCACGCCGTGACGCCGGGCCAGATGCGCCATCCGCGAGACCGATCCGTCCCCGCCGAGCACCCCCAGCGCCCGCGGCCGGTCGTCGCCGGCCATCGCCGCGTCCACAGCGTCGGCGAGGTCGTCGTCGGGACCGAGCTCGACGAACCGCGCCCGTGGCAGGCGCCCACGGATCACCGGCAGCGGATCGGCGCGCAGCACCGCCTCGCCGGCGCCGCTGTTCGCCATCAGCAGCAGCCCCTCGCCGTCGGGACGGGCGGGGGAGGTGTGGTCGGGCATGCCCGCGACGCTACCGGTGCCGCACGGTCGACGAGGCCACTTGACAGCGCATGGATAGGCTGGGCCGCACCCTGACACACACCGGCGCGCCGATGCGCCGGCCGACCCCGAAGATCGGAGGTTCCCATGTCCATCAAGGCCGCCACCACCCGTGAGCGCAAGGCCATCGTCGGCGAACCCGAGGTCGTCGAGGACGGGCGGGCCGTCGGGGTCGAAAGCTCGACCGAGTGGCTCGCGCTCAAGCGCGCCGCCACGGCGCTGCAGAGGCTGCAGGCGCAGGACGGATCGGTCCCGGACCCGGCCGACCACGCCGCAGCCGAGACACTCGTCGCCGAGATCGCCGACGCGATCGACGCCCTCGCGCCGCGGTTCCCGCACGACGCGGAGTACCTCTCCGCCGCCGTGGCCGACTTCGACCGGTGGGCCGCCGGCGGATTCGGCGTGCCGGACTTCCTCGACTCGCTGGTGGCGTTCCAGCCGCAGCGCCGGCGGGTCGACGGCATCCGCCATCTCGTCGTCTTCCCGATGTACACCCAGAACGGCTCGCGCAGCCGGTTCGTCGAGGCGGTGCTGGCGGAGGTCATCTGGCCGGAGTTCATCGCCGACCTCGAGACCCGGTACACCAACGGCCTCTTCGTCTCGCTGCGGCTCGTGGACTTCACCCCGGGGTACGACACCAACTCGGCGGTGCTCTTCCCCGAGACGGTCGCGATGCGCGAGATCCCGGCGTTCACGTGGGGCGCGATCTTCCAGGACCGTGAGGCGGCACGCTACCGGCGCGTCGTGCGCGCGGCATCCGAGATCACGAAGCTCGACCTGCCCGCCGAGGCCGCCCGGCTGCTCGAGGATCAGCAGCTGGCGGAGGAGACGTTCGTCATGTGGGACCTCATCCACGACCGCACCCACATGCGCGGCGACCTGCCGTTCGACCCGTTCATGATCAAGCAGCGGATGCCGTTCTTCCTCTACTCGCTCGAGGAGCTGCGCTGCGACCTCACCGCGTTCCGGGAGTGCGTCGGCATCCAGCAGGAGCTGCAGGCGCGGGTGGATGCCGGAGAGCACCTCTCCGCCGCCGAGGCCGAGACCCTGCAGCACGCGGGCCTGGTGCAGTACGCGGTGATCTTCGACCGGATCTTCCGGTTCGCGATCACCGGCGGCCGGGTGCGCAACTACGACGGGCTGGGCGGCCAGCTGCTGTTCGCGTGGCTGCATCAGCGGGGCGTGCTGCACTGGACCGACACGGCGCTGGCCTTCGACTGGGACGAGGTGCCGGCGGCCGTCGTGGCGCTCGGATCTGCGATCGACGAGCTCTACTGGCAGTCGATCGACCGGCCCAAGGTCGCGCACTGGCTCGCCGCGTACGACCTCGTGCGCGCCGTGCTGACCCCGCACCCCGCCTCGGCGTGGGCGCGGGGGCTGCCCCACGAGGTGCTCGCGGGTGCGCCGAAGGGCTACACCGACGCGGTGCTGGACGACGAGTTCCCGCTGTCGATGTTCTACGAGGCGCTGGAGAAGAAGATGCGCGACGTGATCGCCTCGACCTCCGGCATCCGCGGCACGGACTGACGCCGCCCGGGTCGCCTGCCCCGCCCGAGAAACCACTTTTCGGATGAGAAACCGCGCAACGCGGTGTTTCTCATCCGGATTGTGGTTTCTCGGCGGGCTGCGGCGCGGCGGGCGCGGCGGGGTCGGGCACGGTGGCGGTGGGCTCACCGGCGTAGAACGCCGACAGGCGCCGATACGAGCGGGACGCGAACGCCAGCACACCGGCGATCACCATGATCACCCCCGCGACGAGGAACACCAGGGCGATGCCGCGGGCCTCACCGTCACCGAGCACCGGCCGCCATGCCTGGGCGCCGGCATCCGTCGCCAGGTGCGGGATGATCCAGAACTCCGCGATCGGCGCGATGAGAAAGGCCGTGACGGGGGCCGAGGCCGACTCCAGCGCCTGCGCGAACCCGAAGACGCGCCCCTGCCGCTCGAACGGCACGACCTTCTGGATCACCGTCTGCTCCGCCGCCTCGGCCGCGGGGATCAGCGCCATGTAGAGCAGGATGCCGGCGGCGTAGAGCCACCACCACTCGCGGATCGTGAAGAGCGCCCCCAGCACCCCCATCGCGATGACCGCGAGCAGGAGGGTGCGCACGGGATTGCGTCCGAGCCCGCGCGCGGCGATGACGATGCCGCCCAGGATGAACCCGACGGAGCTCACCCCGAGCACGACGCCCCACACCTCCACGGGGAAGAGCGTGAGGCCGTACGGGTCCATCAGCGCCATGTAGACGCCGCCGATGAGGTTGTTGAACGTCGAGAAGAGGATGAGGGCGAACAAGCCTGGCACCCCCGCGATCGCGGCGATGCTGCCGCGCAGATCGACCTTCGGCGCGTGGCCGTCGACGGGGGCGGGCTCGTTCTCCGGGATGCGCAGGAAAACCAGGTGCACCAGGGCCGCGGCGGTGACCGCGATGGCGAGGAGGATCGTCCACCCCATGCCGAGCAGGCCGATCGACAGACCCGAGAAGACGCTCGTCACGATGAACGCGATCCCCTGCACCGTGCCGACCATGCCGTTGGCGTTCGCGTGCCGCTCGGTGGGCACGAGCAGGGTCACCGTCGTCGACAGCGCGATGTTGCGCATGTTCTCGATGACGCCGCCGAACAGCACGATCGCCGAGAACACCCAGAACCAGGGCCTGCCGAGGTCGATGAGGGTGGATTCGGGGAAGAGCAGATACAGGATGCCGGCGACGATGAACGCGGTGAGGGTCACGAGGCTCGAGCCGATCATGACGCGGTGCTTGCGGTGCCGGTCGACGAGGGTTCCGAAGGGGATGGAGAGCGCCGCGACGAAGAGCATGTACGCGCCGCCGATGAGGCCGGTCGCCAGCACCGACCGGGTCTCGAGGTAGGCCCAGAAGACCAGCGCGAACCAGAGGAAGCTCGTCGTGATGTTCGCCACCGCGGTGTTGACGAGCACCTGCACGAACACGCGCATGCCGCCGGGCGGCGCGAGCGGTGAGGCGTTCCCGGCGGCCCCAGCCGGGACGGCGTTCTCGGCCATGGGGGCGAGGGTAGTCACCGGCGCCGACGTATGCCAGGGGAACGCGTACACAACGTCGCTGTTTCGGCGGGCGCCACGACACCGAGGCCGGATTCGGCGATGCCGCGCGCGGATTGGCGACGTTGTGCACGCGGCATCCGTCCCCCGGCCTTGGCGGGACCGATCACACGGCTGTCGGGGACGACAGTGTGATCGCGCGGCTGGCCGGCGCGGCGGCAGCGCCTCACTAGGCTGAGGGACCGTGACGACCCTCCACGACACCGCCGTCCGCGGCTTCGCCAGCGACAACTACTCCGGCGTGCACCCCGAGGTGCTCGCCGCCATCGCCGCGGCGGGCGGCGGCCACCAGATCGCCTACGGCGACGACGACTACACCGCTGCCCTGCAGCAGGTGTTCGCGCGGCACCTCGGCGACGGCGTCGAGGCGTTCCCGGTGTTCAACGGCACCGGCGCGAACGTCACCGGCCTGCAGTCGATGCTCCCCCGCTGGGGTGCGGTCATCGCGGCATCCACCGCGCACATCAACGTCGACGAGGGCGGGGCGCCGGAGCGGGTCGCCGGCATCAAGCTGCTCACCGTCCCGACCGACGACGGAAAGCTCACCCCGGAGCTGGTCGACCGCGAGGCGTGGGGCTGGGGCGACGAGCACCGCGCCCAGCCGCTGGTCGTGTCGATCACGCAGTCGACCGAGCTCGGCACCCTGTACACCCCGGACGAGATCCGCGCCCTCGCCGACCACGCGCACGCGCGCGGCATGCGCCTGCACCTCGACGGCGCCCGCATCGCCAATGCCGCAGCCGCGCTGGACCTGCCGCTGGCGGCGTTCACCCGCGACGTCGGTGTCGACGTGCTGAGCTTCGGCGGCACCAAGAACGGCGCCATGATCGGCGAGGCCATCGTGGTGCTCGACCCCGCGGCATCCGAGGGTCTGCGCTACCTCCGCAAGCTCAACATGCAGCTGTCATCGAAGATGCGCTTCATCTCCGCCCAGCTGATCGCGCTGCTCGACGGCGACCTGTGGCTGCGCAACGCGCGCCACTCCAACGCGATGGCCGCACGCCTGCGCAGCGCCGTCGAGGCGGGGATCGCCGACGGCACGATCCGGGGCGTGGAGTTCACCCAGCCCACCCAGGTCAACGGCGTCTTCGCGACGCTGCCACCGGGGGTCGCCGACCGGCTGCGCGAGCGCTTCCGCTTCTACGACTGGGATGCCACGCGTCGCGAGGTGCGCTGGATGTGCTCGTTCGACACCGAACCGGCCGACGTCGACGCGTTCGTCGCGGAGCTGTCCCGCCTCACCCGCGGCTGACTACGCGCTGACTCCGGCGGCCCGGGTCATCGGGACGTGCGGAATGCCGTCTTCGACGAAGACCTCCCCGGAGCGGGCGAAACCGAACCCCTCGTACCAGCGCTCGAGCTGCAGCTGCCCGTCCAGGACGATCCGCTGTCCGTCGGATGCGGCGATCGCGCGCCGCATGAGTTCCGCGGCGAGGCCACGACCGCGAGCCGCCGCGGCGGTCGCGACACGTCCGATGCGTGAGCCGTCCGCCTCCTTCAGGAGCCGCAGCGTCGCGAGGACGTCGCCCTCGTCCTCTGCCCAGTACAGGCGAGCGCCCGGCTCGACGTCCCTGCCGTCGAGTTCTTCATACGCCGCCCCCTGCTCGACGACGAACACATCCACTCGGAGCTTGAGGATCGAATACAAGCGGACGGGATCCATCTCGGCAGGGGATGCCTCATGGAAGCTGACGGGCACGTCGAAGACTCCTTCTTCACCGGGGGACGCCCCCGATTATTTCAGCTCTGCTCCGGGGGCCGCTTCCCGCACCGGCCGAGACGCCCCGAGAAACCACGTTTCGGGCGGGAAACACCGCGTTGCGTGGTGTCTCATCCGAGAAGTGGTTTCTCGACGCGTGGGGGGGGCGGCGGGCGGGCGGGGGCGGGGCGGGCGGGCGGATGCCGCGGCGGGCGGAGCCGGGCGTCAGCGGCCGAGGGCCTCGACCACGTCGACCAGGGTCGACGGACCGCCGACGTTGCCGGGGACGACGACGTACAGACGGTCCTCCCCCTCGGCCGAGACGAGGTCCCACACCGACACCCCCGGCAGCACCTGCCCGCGCACGCGAGCGCGGGTGGCACCCACACCGGTGCGGGCGAGCTCTGCCGACGTGATGCCGCCCTTCGCGACGACCGCCTCGACCTCGGGCACGAGTATCCGCACCGCGGTGGTGAGGGCGCGCATCACCAGCTGGCCGTGACGAAGCGTGTTGTGCTCGGGCCGCCGCTGCCGCTCGGTGGAGATCAGCGCCAGCCCCGTCTCGGCGAGGCGCTGACGGGCCTCGGCAGCGGCGGCGCGCCCGGCGGCGTCGGGATCGGCGAACGCGTCGGCGGTGGCGATGACCACCGCCGGACCGTGACGCACCTCGAGCCGGGCGAGCTGGGCCGACGCGCCGGCGGTGTGCGAGCCGCAGGCCACGAGGGTGGGAGCGGGACCGGCCACGAGCGGGGTCGGCAGCAGGCCGTGCGAGGCGACGCCGGCGAGCGAGGCGGCGAGGGGAGCGGCGCTGCGCACGACGACGTCCCTCCCGGCCGCGCGGGCATCGCGGATGCCGGCGGCGATCAGGTCGATGTCCGCATCGCTCTCGGCGTCGGGAACGATGACCCCGCCGGCGGGCGCCGCCGCGATCGCACGGGCGACCCCGCCCGCCCGCACCTCGGCCAACGGCACCGAGACGGCGGTGCGCCCCGACTTCTCGGCGACGTAGTCGACCAGCACCCCGGTGGTGAACGGGAACACCGGGTCGTCGGCGTACTCGGTCTCGTGCGCGGGCACGACGTCGTCGCCGATGCGCACGAGGTGCACGCCGTCGACCGTCGTGCGGCCGCCCGCGGGGAAGGCGGGGCAGAACACGATGACCGAGTCGGGTTCGACGAACTGCTCGGTCTCGGCGAACACGTGCCCGCGCAGGGTCGAATCCCCTCGCAGCACGAACTGCATCTCCTCGCCGAGGGCGGCCGCCGCGGCAACGGCGGCATCGCGCACCTCGCGGACGAGGGCGACGGCGGCATCCTCGTCGATCGCCCGCGAGTTGGTCTGGACGTAGACGCTGTCGGCTTCGGCGAGCGCCGACCGGATGCCGTCGGCGTCGATGTCCAGCAGCACGTCGACCCCCGACGCGGACTGCGTGCCGGTGGGGTCGTCGTCGAGCACGACGGTCTTCATCGCTCGCCCTCCGACCCGGCGGCGACGCGGTAGGTCTGGATGACGCTCGAGTCGTCGTGGGTGGTGAGCCCCAGATCGGCGGCGGCCAGAAAGCGGCCCCGGGCCGCCTGCAGCACGGGCAGGTCGATGCCGGCGGCTTCGGCCGCGTCGGCGACGAGCCCGGTGTCCTTGACGAAGATGCCGACCTGGCTGAGCACCGGGGCGTCGTCGGCGAGCATCCGCGGACCCCGGTCGCCGAGCATGAAGGATGCCGCCGCTCCCCCGCCGACGACGTCGAGCACGAATGCGGGGTCGAGCTCCAGCCGCTCGGCCAGCGCGAGCGCTTCGGCGGCGGCGGCGATGTGCACGGCGCACAGGTGCTGGTTGACGACCTTGACCGACTGCCCGGCGCCGGGTTCCGCGCCCACGACGCGGGCGGTGCCCAGCGCCTCGAGCACGGGGCGGGCAGCGGCGATCGCGGCATCCGAGCCGGAGACGAACAGCACGAGGTCGCCGCGGCCGGCGCGGGCGACCCCGCCGCTGACGGGGGCGTCGACGACGGCGCCTCCCGCGGCGGAGATGCGCTCTGCTTCGGCGCGCACCGCGTCGGGGCCGACCGTGGACGAGACGACCCAGGTGCGGTCTGCGACGACGCCGGCGGCGAGCGCGGCATCCACGACCGACGCCAGCTGCGCGGCAGTGGCGACCATGACGACGACGACCGACGAAGCACCGATCCCGGTGACGTCGGCGACGGTCTCGATGCCTGCCGCCGCGGCGCGCTCCCGGCCGGCGGGGGCGGGTTCGACGCCGACGAGCGGCATGCCCGCCCGGACGATGCTCTGGGCCATCGGCAGGCCGATGGCGCCGAGACCGACGAAGGCGACCTGCGAGTGCGTGTCCATGCGCTCGATCCTCTCTGTGAACCAGCGCGGGGTGCGCAGGAACGCGCACCCCGCGGGTGGTGTCAGTGGCCCAATACCGTGGGCTCGTCGTGCAGCAGGTCATCCGCCTTGGAGCGGAAGAACCGGGTGCAGAGCATCATGATCGCGGCCAGGAACGCGAACACACCCAGCGACACGACGCCCCACGCACCGGACTCGGTCGGGACCGCCTCGTTGATCGCGTTGCGCATGATCGGCGCCACGAACCCGCCCAGGTTGCCGAGCGAGTTGATGAGGCCGATACCGGTGGCCGCGGCCGCGCCGACGAGGAACGCGGTCGGGAAGGACCACGTGATCGGACCGGTCGAGAGGAACGAGGCGACGGCGACGGTGATCGCGGCGATGCCCAGCAGGGCGTGACCGTTCGCGCCGGCCCATGCCGAGACGAAGATGGCGAGGCCGGTGATGACGAAGAACGACGCGCCCCACGTGCGGCGGCGCCGCAGGGTGTTGGCGTGCTTTCCGACGTAGTAGCAGGCGAACAGGCCCACCGCCCACGGGATCGCCGTGACGAGTCCGACCTCCCAGCCGACGTCCCGGCCGATGAGTCCGGCGACCTGCTGGGGGAGGTAGAACGTGGTGCCGTAGACCGCGATCTGCAGGCAGAAGTAGATGACGGTGAAGTACCAGACCTTCCAGTTGATCAGCGCCGAGCCGATGCCGCGGGGACCGTCGTTGTGCTTGATCGCATCCTCGTGTTCCATGACCGCCTTCATGGCGGCCTTCTCCTCGACGTCGAGGAACTTCGCCTTCTGCGGCGAATCGACGAGGAAGAACACCGCGGCGATGCCGGCGACGACGGCCAGCATGCCCTCGACGAAGAACATCACCTGCCAGCCGGCCCACGGCGTGAACTGCTCGCCGAAGCTGATGAGGCCGCCTGACAGCGGTGCGCCGATCATCTGCGAGAACGGCTGGGCGAGGTAGAACAGCGCGAACATCTGCACGCGGCGCTTGTTGGGGAACCACTGCGCCAGGAACATGATGACGCCGGGGAAGAGCCCCGCCTCGGTGACGCCGAGGAGGAAGCGCAGCCAGACGAACATCGTGTCGTTCGTCACGAAGGCGAACGCCGACGCGACGATGCCCCAGGTGATGGCGATGCGGGCCAACCAGAACCGGGCGCCGAACTTGTCCAGCAGCAGGTTCGAGGGGATCTCGAAGATCGCATAGCCGATGAAGAAGATGCCGGCGCCCAGCGCATAGGCTCCGGCGGTGATGCCGCGGTCGACCGACAGGGCCTCCTCGGCGAACCCGACGTTCGTGCGGTCCAGGAACGCGACGAAGTACAGGATGATGAGCATCGGCATCAGGCGATAGGTCGCCTTCTTGATACCGCTGTCCAGATGAGGGTTGTCGAGCAAAGCGCGCGCGGCGGCGCTATCTGAGGTGGACACGGACGACTCTCCTTCGAGCAGTGGTGTGCGGCGGTGGGTCCGGCTCAGCCGATGAGGCCGGGCAGGATGAGCGCGACGCCGACGGCGACGCAGACGACCCCGATGACGAGGTAGGCGATGCGGCCTTTCGACCAGGAACGTGACATGGAATGCCTCAGTGCATGTACAGGCCGCCGTCGACGTTCAGGGTCTGGCCCGTCACGAATCCGGCGTCTTCGCTGATGAGATACGCCACCGCGGCGGCGATGTCGCGGGGGGTGCCGATGCGCGCCAGCACACCGTCGGCGGCCATGGCCTGCTTGCGCTCCTCGGTGAGCGTGCCGCCCATGATGTCGGTGTCGATGGGGCCGGGGGAGATCACGTTGGCGGTGATCCCGAGCGGCCCGAACTCGCGCGCGATGGAGCGCATGAGCCCGATGACGCCCGCCTTCGATGCGGAGTAGGGGGTCTTCGAGAAGGTGCCGCCGCCGCGCTGGGCCGACACCGACGAGATGCCGACGATGCGGCCGACGCCGGAGGAGACGAGGGATGCCGCGACGCGCTGGGTCACCCAGTGCACGCCCTCGAGGTTGACCCCGAGCACCCGGTGCCATTCCTCAGGCGTCACCTCGAGATAGGGAACGGGCGACGAGACGCCGGCGAAGTTCACGAGCGCCACCAGCTGCGGGAGCTTTGCCTCGAGCTCGTCGACGGCGGCGATCGCCTGCTCGCGGTCGGCGAGGTTCGCGCCGACACCCACGGCCTTGACCCCGTGTTCGTCGGCGACGTCGGCCGCGGTGGCCGCCGCCGCCTCGCCGTCGACGTCGATGATGCCGACGTTCCATCCCAGCTCGGCAAGGTGGTAGGCGGTCGCCCGGCCGATGCCGCGGGGGCTCGCGGCGCCGGTGAGGATGACCGTGCGGTCAGCGGGGAATGCGGATGCCATGGGGATCCCTTCAGCGGCTCTCGGCGGCGGGGTGGATCGGGGCGGGCCCGAGCTCGTCGACCAGCTTCTTCATCGCGACGTACGCCTTGTTGCGGTAGGCGATGAGCTCGGGGGTGCGCTCGGCGGGCACGTCGAGGAACCCGCCGCCGGACTTCGTGCCGAACTTGCCTGCGGCGACGAGGTCCTCGAGGATCTGCGGGGTCGCGAAGCGCTCGGGGAACTCCGTCTGCAGCGATGCGTAGCAGAAGGCGTAGACGTCGAGCCCGGCCATGTCGGCGATGGCGAAGGGGCCGAAGAACGGCAGGCGGAAGCCGAACGTGGTGCGGACGATCGTGTCGATGTCCTCGGGCGTCGCGACCCCCTCCTCGACGAGCTGCGTCGCCTCGTGGAACAGCGCGTACTGCAGCCGGTTCAGCACGAAACCGGTGGCGTCCTTGACGCGGGCCGTCTCCTTGCCGGTCGCGGCGACGATCTGCTCGACGACGGGGATGACGGCGGCATCCGTGCCCGCATGCGGGATGAGCTCGACGCCGGGGATGAAGGGGGCGGGGTTGGAGAAGTGCACGCCGAGGAAGCGCTCCGGGTGGCTGACGGCCTCGGCCAGCTTTCCGATGAGGATCGTCGAGGTGTTGCTGCCGATGATCGCGTCGGGTGCGGCGGCGTCGCTGATGCGGCGCAGTGTCGCGTGCTTGATCTCGATCTTCTCCGGCACGGCCTCTTCGATGAAGGAGGCGCCGGCCACGGCATCCTCGATCGTCGCCGCCGTGACACGCTCGGCGATCACCGCAGCCGCATCGGCGGGGAACAGTCCGTCGGCGGTGAACTGCTCCGCCTCGGCGATGAGTCGGTCGCGGTTGCCCTGCGCGATCGCGATCTCGACGTCGGCGATGCGCACGTCGGCGCCCGAGAGCGCGAGCACCTGGGCGATGCCGCCGCCCATGTAGCCACTGCCGATCACGGCGTAGACGGGGCGAGAGATTTCGGTCATATCGGTCTCCTTCGTCACTGAAGCGGTCAGTCGCCTGCGGGCTGGGGCAGCAGCGACTGCAGATAGGTGCGGTTGGCGGCGCACACCCCGAGGCTGTCGCCACCGTACTGCTCCATGAGGAACGGGCCGCGGAAGCCGACCTCGATCGCGAGCGAGACCATGGCGCGGTAGTTGATGAGGCCCTGCTCCATCGTGGTGGGGACCGACGTGAACCAGCTGCCGTCGAGGGCCTCGTCGCGGGTGTAGTTCTTCACGTGCCAGTAGTTGGCGTACGGCAGCGTCTTCTCGTGCATCTCGCGCCAGTCCTCGATGGGCCGGTGCAGGCGGATGAGGTTCGCGATGTCGGGATTGAGGCCGACGTTGTCGAGGCCGATCTCCTCGATGAGGCGCACGGCGCTGTCGGCGGTGCCGAGATAGGTGTCCTCGTACATCTCCAGCGACATCGGCAGGCCGACGGATGCCGCGTGCTCACCGAGCTCGCGCAGCCGCCGCACCGCGAGGGCGCGGGTGTCGGCGTCGTCCGGGTCGACCGGGCCGGGAGCGGTCCAGAACCACAGCGCATCGCGCTGGGCCTGGGTGAAGGGCTGGTGCAGCCCCGTCGAGAAGACCTGCAGCCCCAGCTCCGCGGCGGCGTCGATGGTGCGGTGCGCGTAGGCGAGGTTCTCCTCGCCGCGGCCCGGCTGAATGACGCTCTGCCGCTGGACGTGCACCGAGATGGGCGTCACACCGTACGAGCGGGAGATCTCGAGCAGCTCCTCACGCCGGGAGGGCGTCAGATCCGCCGGACGGATGTGGCTGTCGGCGAGTTCGATGGCGGTGAAGCCGAGCCGGGCGACCTCGGCGAACAGCCGGTCCCACACCTCCGGGGCCGCGTCATGCAGCGCCGTGCCCTCACGATCCACCGGGGAGAACCCGTGCATGCAGACGGCGATGGGCCAGGTCTGGCTGTCGAGGGTGCGGGGAGAGGAGGAATCTGTCATGACGGCTCCGTTGACGCGTCGGCGCGACTTCGTTGTGCGTTTCCTCGATCCTACAGGAAAGAGGGTGGGTGGGGAAGAGCGGCTTTCCCCCGTCCGACGGCTCCGCGGAGATCTCTCGGGCGTCAGCCCGCGCGCTCGACATCGAGCGACCGCGAGCGCACCAGCTCGATGTGCCGGCGCATCGCCTGCTCCGGTGCGCGGGCGTCGTCGCCGGCGAACGCGTCGACGATGGCCGCGTGCTCGGCGATGGCCTCGCGCACATCGGTGACACCGTACAGCGCCGCCTGCCGCATGCGGTGCAGCTGAGCGCCGAGGGTCTCCGACATCTCCGTGAGGTAGTGGTTGCCGCAATGGTCGAACACGACCCGGTGGAAGGCGGCATCCGCGGCGAAGTACGCCGTCATCAGGGCCACGTCGGTGTCGCCGACGGACATCGCCTCGATCACCCGCTCACCCGTCTCGCGATGGTGCGCCTGCGCGCGGCGCAGCTCCTCGAGCATCGATGCGGGGGCGGGCGTGGCGAGCCGGGCGGCCGTGGACTCGAGCATGAGACGCGCGTCGAACAGCTCCGCGAGCTGGGAGGGACGCAACGGCGGGGCGACCCGGTAGCCCTTCAGCGCCTCGCGCGTCACCAGACCGGTGCGCTCGAGCTGCACCATCGCCTCTCGCACCGGCGTCGGCGACACGTGCAGCTGGCGCGCGATCGTGTCGATCGACAGCCGTGCACCCGGCGCCACGTCGCCGCTGAGCAGCAGCTGCAGGATGCGCTCGTAGACGTGGTCGCGAAGCCCTCGCCGTTCGATCGTCCCGGTGAGGCCGTCGAGGCCCCCGGTCTCCTGCTCCATCGTCATCGTGCTTCCTCCAGACGCCGTGCCGCGAGGGGCGCCGCCTCGTCGAGTATCGCGCCGAACGCGCGCGGGTCATGGGCGAAGCGCCCCAGGAACAGTCCGTCGACCGCATCGGCGACGTTCCCCAGCAGGCCCGGTCCCGCGCTTCCCCCGTAGATCACCGAGGCCTTCTCCGGGGCGCCGGCCAGGTGGCTGCGCAGCGCCGCGCAGACCCGGCGGATGTGGGGGGCGCCGGCCGGCTCGGCTGCGCCGATCGCCCAGAGCGGCTCGTAGGCGATCACCACCTCGCCGTGAAGGCCTGCGGCGCGCGCCGCGGCGAGGCCGGACTCGATCTGGCGCACCACCTCGGCCACGGCGTCCGTGGCATCCTGCCGGTCCGCCTCCCCCACGCACAGGATCGGCACGAGGCCGTGGCGCTGGGCGGCGAACACCTTGGCCGCGACCACGTCGTCGGTCTCGCCGAAGAGCCGGCGCCGCTCGGCGTGCCCGACTTCGACGAAGCGGCATCCGAGCTCCGCCAGCACGGCGCCGCTCACCTCCCCCGTGAAGGCGCCCTCGTCCTCGGTGGCGATGTCCTGCGCGCCGACGGCGAGTCCCACCGGCGCGCCGATCTCGACGCAGGCGGGGATGGACGGGTACTGCGGGATGACGAACGCGGTCACCCCGGTGGCCGGTTTCGCACGCAGCAGGTCCGCCACCTCGCGCGCCCACGCCACGGTGCGGGCGTGGGAGAAGTACATCTTCAGGCTCGAGCCGACGAGCATCGGCACCCCTTCCGCAGTCGGGGAGTCAGACACCTTCGTAGGCGCAGATCTCCTGCACCTTCTCGGCCGAGGCGCCTTCGGCGTCGAACGTGTACGTCAGCCACTCGCGGACCAGGCGCCGGGCGAGCTCGAGACCGACCACGCGCTGCCCCATGCACAGCACCTGGGCGTTGTTCGAGAGCACCGCGCGCTCGACGCTGTAGGGGTCGTGTGCGGTCACCGCGCGGATGCCGGGCACCTTGTTCGCCGCGATCGCGACCCCGAGCCCGGTGCCGCAGATCAGCAGCGCCCGGTCGGCGTCACCGGCGGCGACGCGCTCGGCCGCGGCGATCGCGATGGCGGGGTAGTTGGTGTGCCCGTCGGCATCCACCCCCACGTCGACCACGTCGGCGACGAGGTCGTTGGCCTCGAGGTCGGCCTTGAGACGTTCCTTGTACTCGAAGCCCGCGTCATCCGAGCCGATCACCAGTCGCAGAGCCATCAGTTGTCCTCCTTCAGGACGTCCAGAACAGTATGTGTCACCAGCGCGAACGACACCGCGCCGGGGTCGGGGGTGCCGAGGCTCTTGTCGCCGTGCGACCGCGCCCGCCCCAGTTTCGCCGTCATCTCGGACGTGCGCTCGGCCGCGGTGGTGGCGACCTCGGCCGCGTGCGCCCAAGCGACCGCAAGCGCATCACCTGCGGCTACGCGCTCGGCGAGGTCGTCGGCGAACGGCACGATCGCATCGACCATCGTCTTGTCGCCGGGGCGTGCCTTGCCGAACGCCATGACGGCATCCTTCATTCCCGTGACGCCCGCGACGACCTGGGATCCGGTCACGGCGTCGTCGTCGCCGAGCGCGCCGCCCAGCGCGATGAGCATCTCGCCCCAGATGGCTCCCGAGGTGCCGCCGCCCTTGTCCGCCCAGGCGTCGCCGGCGTGCTGCAGGGTCGTGCGGGCGCCCGCCCCGGCATCGGCCGCCGCGGCCGCAGCCTCGGCCGCGGCGCGGCTGCCCCGCTGCATGCCGATGCCGTGGTCGCCGTCGCCGGCGACGCGGTCCAGCCGGCCGAGCTCATCGGCGTGCGCGTCGAGCATCGACGCCACCCCCGTCACGACGCGGGAGATCACCGCCGCGGCCCGCCGCGAGGCGTCGCCGGCCGCGCCGATCTCGCGCGTCTCGTCGAGCGCCGCGAGCTCGTCGTCGGTGACGGCACGGCGCTCCCCCACCGTGCCGCGGCGGAATGCCGGGGTGTCGCAGGGCGCCAGCCAGAAGCGCTCCAGCTCGTCGTCGAGCCACACGAGCGTGAGCGAGGCGCCGGCCATGTCGAAGCTCGTGCAGAACTCGCCCACCTCGGGGGAGACGACGGTGGCGCCGGCGTCGGCCAGCAGTCGGGCCACCGAGCGGTAGACGACGAAGAGCTCCTCGTACTTGACGCTGCCCAGCCCGTTGAGGATGGGCACGACGCGAGCACCCGGCAGGGTCACCCCGTCGGGAAGCTCGTCCAGGAGCTTGTCGAGGAACATCTCGGCAAGTCCCGCTGCCGTCGGCACGTCGACCTCGTCGATGCCCGGTTCGCCGTGGATGCCGAGCCCCACCGCCATGCGCCCCTCGGGCACGTCGAACAGCGGCTCGTCCGCGCCGGGCAGCGTGCAGCCGCCGAAGGCGACGCCGAAGGAGCGGGTGCGGGCGTTGGCGTGGCGCGCAAGCCGTTCGACGTCGTCGAGGTCGAGGCCGGCCTCGGCGGCCGCGCCGGCGACCTTGAAGACGACGAGGTCGCCCGCGATGCCGCGGCGACGGTCGAGCTCGTCCTTGGGCGCGCTCCACACGTCGTCGGTCACGACCACGGTGCGGCAGTCGATTCCGGCCTCCCGCATGCGCTCCTGCGCCTGCCCGAAGTGCAGCACGTCGCCGGCGTAGTTGCCGAAGCTCAGCAGGACGCCCCGGCCCTCATGGGCTGCGGTGGCCACGGAGTGCACCTGGTGCGCCGACGGCGAGGCGAAGAGGTTGCCCATGGCCGCGCCGTGCGCGAGCCCGGGCCCCACGAGCCCGCCGAACGCGGGGTAGTGCCCGCTGCCGCCCCCGATGACGACCGCCACGGTCGGCTCGGCACCTCGGGTGGCCCGCACCACGCCGCCGACGACGGGGCGCACCCACCGCGACGATGCGGCGGCGAAGCCCTCGATCATCTCGGCGGCGAAGTCGTCCGGGTCGTTGAACAGGCGCGTCATTGCGTACTCCTCTGGCGGGACGGAACCATCGCGTCGATCCTATTGGAAATGGGATCGATCGGCCAGGGATGTTCCGGCATCCCCCGCCCTGCCCGTCAGGCGCCCGCGCGCGCCGCGCCTCAGCGCAGAGCGCCCACCGAGGCCAGTGCCAGCCGCACGAGGGTGCCGCGGCCGCCCTCCATCTCGGCCGACACTGCGTCGCTGGCGGCCTCCTGCGGCGTCATCCAGGTCACTTCGAGGGCGTCCTGCCGGGGCTCGCAGGTGCCCGACACCGGCACGACGAACGCCAGCGAGACCGCGTGCTGGCGGTCGTCGTGGAAGGCGCTGACGCCGGGGATCGGGAAGTACTCCGCGACCGTGAACGGCACCGGCTGCGGTGGCAGCAGCGGAAAGGCCATCGGCCCCAGGTCGTTCTCGACGTGACGGAACAGGGCGTCGCGCACCGTCTCGCCGTATCGCACGCGGCCGGAGACGATCGTGCGGGTGATCTCGCCGAGCGGGGTGGCCCGCAGCAGGATGCCGACCTCGGTCACCGCGCCCACACCGTCGGTGCGCACCGGCACCGCCTCGACGTAGAGCATCGGCAGGCGCCGGCGCGCCTCGGCCAGCTCCACCTCGCTCAGCCAGGCGGGATTCTGCGCGGAGCCGGAGACGGGCGACCCGAAGCTGCTGCCGCCGAGCGGATGACCCGGACGGTCGAAGGGCGCACCCCCCTCGCGGAGAGGGTCGCGCGGCGAATCGTCGTCGCGGTCACCGGGTTCGGGGTCGGGGGTTCGGACGGCCATGCCTCATGTATACCAACCCGGTGTCGGTGCGCCCTGTCAGGATGGAGGGCATGGTCGCCATCCCCGCCCTCGATCCCGACGCCGTGCGCTGGTCGGTGGGCCCCGCCGAGCGCGCCGGCCGTCCCCTGCTGGTGCTGCTGCACGGGTACGGATCCAACGAGGACGACCTGTTCTCGTTGGCACCGCACCTGCCCGCCGACTTCGTCGTCGCGGCCGTGCGCGCGCCGTTGCCCCCGCCCTTCCCCACGCCGGGCTACTCGTGGTACCCGATCGAGGGGCTCGAGAGCCGTCGGCCCGACGATGTCACGGCGGCGGCCGAGCGGTTCGTGCAATGGCTGGATGCCGAGACCGACGCGGCATCCGTCGGTCTTCTGGGGTTCTCGCAAGGCGCGTCGGTCGCGCTGCAGGCGCTGCGGCTGCGCCCCGACCTCGTGTCGTTCGCGGTGAACCTCAGCGGGTACGTCGCGCCCGGCTCGCTCCCGGGCGACGCGCGCCTGGCCGAGCTGCGGCCGCCGGTGTTCTGGGGACGCGGCACCGGTGACGACGTGATCCCGCCCGCGCTCATCGACCACACGGTGCAGTGGCTCCCCGATCACGTCGATCTGAGCGGCCGGGTGTACACGGGCCTTGCCCACAGCGTCTCGCAGGAGGAACTGGACGACGTCGTGACCTTCCTGCGCAAGCGCCTCGAGGCCGCAGCTCACTCCCCGTCGTAGCGGTCGGGGTCGACGTCCAGCCTGTCCCCCGGTCCGATCGCGCCGTTCCCATCGACCACGTGCCGGTCGCCCATGATGAGGCGCTCCTCGCGCTCCTCGCGCGTCTCGCGCGTCTCCCGCGTCTCCCGCGTCTCCGCGGAAAGCGGGGAAGCCGCCGGCGCGGGGCTGCTCTGGGCCACCTCGCCGGGGTCGAGGTCCACCGACGGTGCGAACGCGACGGCGAACACCACCGCGAAGCACAGGCCCAGGCCGACCCCGAGCGGCACGCTCGCCAGCGTCGCCCCCATCGCGGCGCCGATCGCGGCGCCGATGACAGCGGCGAATGCCCACGCACGCACGGCGGCCGCCCCTTCCCCCTGCCGCGCGTCCCCCATGCCGGGAACAGTAGCCCGCTCCGGGCCGCGGGGCTATGCTGTCCGCGTCCCTGTCCCCCAGGTGAGGAATGAAATGACGGAGATCGTCGCGGCCGCGCAGTTCGCGCGCTGACCGTCGATCCCTTCGACGAGGAAGCGCATCCCTGCGCTGACCCGTCGATCCCGTCGCCCCCGGCATGGAGCCTCCGCCCGCCGTGACCGCGACCTTCGTGTCAGCGCGCCCCTGCATCGCAGGGCTGGCACCGAAGGATCCTCATGCACCTCCCTCTCCCTTCCCCATCGGTCCTCCTGGACCGCGTCTCGTTCGCCTGGCCGGACGGCACCCCCGCGCTCACCGAGATCTCCGGCGCTTTCAGCACCGGCCGCACCGGGCTCGTCGGGCGCAACGGCTCCGGCAAGTCCACGCTGCTGCGGCTGATCGCCGGCGCTGCGGCTCCGACGAGCGGTCATCTCGCCGTGAGCGGCGACGTGGCCTGGCTGCCGCAGACCCTCACCCTTGCCGTCGACCGGCCGGTCGTAGATCTGCTGGGCGTGGGCTCGGCGCTGCGGGCGGTGCGGGCTATCGCATCCGGCGACGTCGACCCGGCCCACTTCGACGCCGTCGGCGATGACTGGGACGTGGAGTCCCGCGCCGTCGCGGCCCTGGCCGACGCCGGGCTGCCCGCGGACGCGCTGGAGCGCCGGGTCGGGGAGCTGTCGGGCGGCGAGGCCGTGCTCACGGCGGTCGCCGGCATCCGCCGACGCCGTGCGGCGGTGACGCTGCTGGACGAACCCACGAACAACCTGGACCGCGACGCCCGGGCCCGGCTCACGGCGATGGTGCGCGACTGGCCGGGAGCGCTCATCGTCGTGAGCCACGACACCGCGCTGCTGGAGACGATGGACGAGACCGCAGAGCTCTACGCCCAGACGCTCTCGACGTTCGGCGGACCGTACTCGCGGTGGCGCGAGGCGAACGAGCGCGAGCAGGCCGCCGCCCGACAGGCCGAGCGGGCCGCCGCCCAGGTCGTCCGCCGTGAGAAGCGCGACCGCATCGGGGCCGAGTCCACGCTCGCGTCGCGGGCGGCGATGGGGAGCAAGGCCCGGCGCGAGAAGCGCGTGCCGGGGATCGTCGCGGGCAACCGCGCGCACGCCGCGCAGGTGTCGGCGGGAAGACTGCGCGGCATGGTCGCCGACCGCGAGGCCGAAGCGCGCGCGGCGCTGGATGCCGCGGGGCGCCGGGTGCGTGACGACGCCTCGGTGCACATCGATCTGCCCGATCCGGGGGTCCCCGCCTCGCGGCGCATCGCCACCCTCGGCGACGGCGAGCGGTCCTGGGTGCTGAAGGGCCCCGAGCGCACGGCGCTCGTGGGGCCGAACGGCGCAGGCAAGACGACGCTGGTGGAGCAGCTCGTCGTGGCCGGCGATGCGGCCGGCGCCGTGCACAACGTCGGCATCCCGCGCCAGATCGCGCCCAACCCGGCCGCATCCGACCACCCGCCGCCGCATCGGCGACGTTGTGCACACGCCGCCGCGCACACCGACCGCATCGGCTACCTGCCGCAGCGCATCGACGGCCTCGACGACGCCGCGTCGGTGCTCGACAACGTGCGGGCGGCGGCGCCGGGCGTCGCTGCGGCGGAGCTGCGCAACCGGCTCGCCCGCTTCCTCATCCGCGGCGCGACCGTCGGCCGCCCGGTGGCGAGCCTCTCAGGCGGTGAGCGCTTCCGCGTCGCCCTGGCCAGACTGCTGCTGACCGAACCGCCGCCGCAGCTGTTGATCCTCGACGAGCCGACGAACAACCTCGACCTCGACACCGTCGACGCGCTCGTCGAGGCGCTCGCCGCCTATCGCGGCGCCGTGCTCGTGGTGAGCCACGACGACGCGTTCCTCGAGAGGCTGCACCCCGACCTGGTGCTGCAGCTGAACGCCGACGGCGCCCTCCGCGAACGCGGGTGAGGCCGCACACGCGGCCGCCGCCCGCCGACCCGGGCGTGCACAACGTCGCCAATCCGGGGCCGCAAGCGGCCGGGACCGCCCCGTTGCGCACGATACGGCGCGCAACGGCGACGTTGTGCTTGCGTCCGCCGCTCGGCGGGCGCGAGACCGGGCTCAGGCGAAGGGAACGGCCGAGACGACCGCGACCTCGAGGGTCGAGCCGTTCGGCGCGGCGAAGCTGACGGTGTCGCCGACGTAACGGCCGGTGATGGCCGTTCCCAGCGGCGACGACGGGGAGTAGACGTCGAGGTCGACCTGCCCGCCCTGCTTCACCAGCTCACGACTGCCCAGCAGGAACGTCTCCTCCGAGCCGTCGCGCGTGAAGCGCACCGTCACCGTCATACCGGGCTCGACGAGTCCGTCGTCGGGCTTCGTGCCGACCTCGGCGCGGCGGATCAGGCTGCGCAGCTCGACCTGGCGCGCCTGGTCGGCGTCACCCTCGGCCCGCCGGCTCAGTTCATCCAGCTCGCTCTGCAGCGCGGCGAGCGCCGCCGCGGTCATCCACACGGTTTCCTGCTCGTTCGACATGACTGTCCCTTTCCGCACTGACAAAGATCTTCCAGCCTATCGCCCCGGCGCTCGGAAAACGAACGCGGAGCCGGGGGTTGCTCGCCGCCGACCGGCCGCAGAACAGGAGGACTCCCCGCGACAGGTCGTTTGCGGCGGAATCGTCCTGTGCCGGTGAGATCGCCTGTGCTGCGGCAAGCGCCACACCCCGTGGCGGACGCCGCGGCGTCAAGACCTGCCCGATTGTCGGTGGTCGGGGAGAGGATAAGAGAGTGGACGACGTGCTCGCGCGATTCGGTCCTGCCACGCAGGACTGGTTCCGCAGCGCCTTCCCCCGGCCGACCGACGCGCAGATCGGTGCATGGGACGCGATCTCGCACGGCAAGCACGCGCTCGTCGTGGCCCCGACCGGCTCCGGCAAGACGCTGTCGGCGTTCCTGTGGGCCATCGACCGCGTCTTCCACGAGAAGCCTCCACCGGCGGATGCCGGCAACGGCGCTTCCCCCGCGCCGCGCGGCCGGCGTGCCCGGCGGGAACCGTCGACCGGCACGAGCGTGCTCTACATCTCGCCGCTGAAGGCGCTCGGCGTCGACGTCGAGCGGAACCTCCGCTCCCCGCTCGTGGGCATCGGGCAGTCCGCCCGGCGGCTGGGCCTCACCGTTCCCGAGGTGACGGTGGGCGTGCGCTCCGGCGACACGCCGTCGAGCGACCGCCGCAAGCTCGTCGCCGACCCTCCGGACATCCTCATCACCACCCCCGAGTCGCTGTACCTCATGCTCACCAGCCAGGCCGGGCTGACGCTGCGCAACGTCCACACCGTCATCGTCGACGAGGTGCACGCCGTGGCAGCCACTAAGCGCGGTGCGCACCTGGCGGTCAGCCTCGAACGCCTCGAGGCCCTGCGACGGGAGCACGCCGAGGATGCCGCGACCCTCGCCCCCGCCCAGCGCATCGGCCTGTCGGCCACGGTGCGCCCGATCGACGAGGTCGCCCGGTTCCTCGGGGGCTCGGCGCCGGTGGAGATCGTTGCGCCGCGGGCGACGAAGGCGTTCGACCTGCGCGTCGTGGTGCCCGTCGACGACATGCTGAACCCGCCGCCTCCCCCCGGCGCGGCCGAGCCGCCCGACGCCGCCGCCGACGACGACGCCGCCAAGACCGACGCGGGCGGCGACGGCGACTGGTTCGCGCCGTCGGCCCGGCCCCGGCCGACGGGGGAATCCACCGAGGCGACCGGGTCCGTCTGGCCCCACGTCGAAGAGGCGATCGTCGACCGCATCCTGGCGCACCGCTCGACCATCGTCTTCGCCAACTCCCGGCGCCTCGCCGAGCGCCTCACCGGGCGCCTCAACGAGATCTACGCGGAACGGCTGGGCCTCGAGCCGCCCGCCCCCGCCGTCCCCGCGCAGATGATGGCACAGGCGGGCTCGACCGCCGGGGTCGAGCCGGTGCTCGCGAAGGCGCACCACGGGTCGGTGTCGAAAGAGGCGCGCGCCCAGGTCGAGGACGAGCTGAAGTCCGGGCTGCTGCGCTGCGTCGTGGCGACGAGCTCCCTCGAACTCGGCATCGACATGGGCGCGGTGGATCTCGTCATCCAGGTCGAGGCGCCGCCGTCGGCGGCATCCGGTCTGCAGCGAGTGGGTCGCGCCGGCCACCAGGTGGGCGAGGTGAGCCGGGCGGCCCTCTTCCCCAAGCACCGCGGCGATGTGCTGCACACCGCGGTGGTGACCGAGCGCATGCTCGCCGGTCAGATCGAGGCGATCGCGGTGCCGCAGAACCCGCTGGACATCCTGGCCCAGCAGACGGTCGCCGCCTGCGCCATCGGCCCGATAGACGTCGAGGGCTGGTTCGACACCGTTCGCCGCAGCGCGCCGTTCCGCACGCTCCCCCGCTCGGCATACGAGGCGACCCTCGACCTGCTGGCGGGGCGCTTCCCCTCGGACGAATTCGCCGAGCTGCGGCCCCGCATCGTCTGGGACCGCGACCACGGCACGCTCACCGGACGCCCGGGAGCCCAGCGCATCGCCGTGACGAGCGGCGGCACGATCCCCGACCGTGGCCTGTTCGGCGTGTTCGTCGCCGGAGAGTCCCGCAACGCCCGCGTCGGCGAGCTCGACGAGGAGATGGTCTACGAGTCGCGCGTCAACGACGTGTTCACCCTCGGCACGACCAGCTGGCGCATCGTGGAGATCACCCACGACCGCGTCAACGTGGTCCCCGCGTTCGGGCAGCCCGGCAAACTGCCGTTCTGGCACGGCGACGGCCTCGGTCGTCCGGCCGAGCTGGGCGAAGCCCTCGGCAGGTTCTCGCGCGAGGTCTCGGCGGCACCGCACGACAAGGCCGTCGCACGCCTGACCGAGTCGGGTCTCGACGACAACGCCATCGGCAACCTGCTCGGCTACCTCGCCGAGCAGCGCGAAGCCACCGGGAGCCTGCCCACCGACCGCACGCTCACCGTCGAGCGCGGCCGCGACGAAGTCGGCGACTGGCGCATCATCCTGCATTCCCCGTACGGCATGCACGTGCACGCGCCGTGGGCGCTGGCGGTCAACGCCCGCATCCGTGAGCGCCTGGGCGTCGAGGGCGCGGCGGTCGCGAGCGACGACGGCATCATCGCGCGTGTGCCGGATGCCGCGACCGAGCCGCCCGGCGCCGACCTCTTCGTCTTCGACCCCGAGGAGCTCGAGCAGATCGTCACCGACGAGGTCGGCGGCTCGGCCCTGTTCGCCTCGCGCTTCCGCGAGTGCGCGGCGCGGGCCCTGCTGCTGCCGCGCCTGAATCCGCAGAAGCGCGCGCCACTCTGGCAGCAACGCCAGCGGTCGGCCCAGCTGCTGGAAGTCGCGCGGCGGCATCCGACGTTCCCGATCATCCTCGAGACCCTCCGCGAGGTGCTGCAGGACGTCTATGACCTCCCCGCCCTGCTGCGCATCGCCCGGTCGATCGGCGACCGCCGCATCCGTCTCGTCGAGACGGACCCCGCCTCGCCGTCGCCCTACGCCCGCGATCTGCTGTTCGGCTACGTCGGCGCGTTCATGTACGAGGGCGACTCGCCGCTGGCCGAGCGGCGCGCCGCCGCCCTGTCGGTCGACCCGGCCCTGCTGGCGGAGCTGCTCGGCAAGATCGAGATGCGGGAGCTGCTCGACCCCGACGTCATCGCGCAGTTCGAACGGGAGGTGCAGCGGCTCGACCCCGAGCGTCGCGCCCGCGGTGTCGAGGGCGTCGCCGACCTGCTGCGGCTACTCGGCCCCCTGGACGCCGCCGAGGTCGCCGACCGGCTCGACGTCGAAGGCGCCGGCGACGGCGCCGCTGCCGCCGAAGCCACCGGCCACCTCGAGTCGCTCGTGCAGACACGGCGGGCGATCCGCGTCACGATCGGCGGGGCGGAGCGGGTGGCGGCGATCGAGGATGCCGCGCGCCTGCGCGACGCCCTGGGCACCGCCCTGCCCGTCGGGCTCCCGACGGCGTTCCTCGAGCCCGTCGCCGATCCGCTGGCCGACCTCGTCGCCCGGCACGCCCGCACGCACGGGCCGTTCCGCGCGTCCGACGTCGCCGTGCGGCTCGGGCTCGGGCAAGCCGTCGCCCGGCAGGCACTGCAGCGACTGGAGTCGCAGGGCCGGGTCCAGAGCGGCTTCTTCCTCCCCGACCCGGGTGGACGCGGCACGACGTCCGCGGCGGCGGACGAGGGCGAGTGGTGCGACACCGAGGTGCTGCGGCGGTTGCGCATGCGATCGCTCGCCGCGATCCGCGGCAGCGTGGAGCCGGTCTCGCCCGAGGCGTATGCGAGGTTCCTGCCGGTATGGCAGCACGTCACCCGCCCCCTCGAAGGACTCGACGGGGTCGTCGCGGTCGTCGAGCAGCTCGCCGGCGTGCCCATCCCCGCCAGCGCCTGGGAGTCCCTCATCCTGCCCTCGCGGGTGCGCGACTACGCCCCGGGCATGCTCGACGAGCTGACCGCGACCGGTGAGATCCTCTGGTCGGGTCACGGATCGCTTCCCGGACGCGACGGCTGGATCGCCCTGCACGTCGCCGACACGGCGCCGCTGACCCTGCTCGCGCCGGACGACGACGCGGAGACGGGCGAGGCGGATCCCGACGCCCTCGCCGAGCGCATCGTGGCCGCTCTGACCAGCGGCGGAGCCTACTTCGCGTCGCAGCTGCGTCAGCTGACGGATGCCGAGAACGAGCAGTCCGTCATCGAGGCGCTCTGGGATCTCACGTGGCGGGGCCGCGTGACCAACGACACGTTCGCCCCGGTGCGCACCCTCCTCGGCGGCGGCTCGCAGGCCCACCGCACCGCCCGCCGCACGCCGCGCGCGCGGCTCTATCGCGGCATGGCGCTCCCCCGCCCCGGCGCCACCCCGCCGCGTCCGCCCGCGCTCGGCGGCCGGTGGTCGCTGCTGCCCGAGGCCGAGCCGGATGCCTCGGCGCGTGCGACCGCCACCGCGAGCCTGCTGCTGGACCGGTACGGCGTCGTCACCCGCGGCAGCGTGCAGGCCGAAGGGGTGCCCGGCGGCTTCGCGCAGACCTACCGGGTGCTGGCGGGCTTCGAAGAGGCGGGCCACTGCCGCCGCGGCTACGTCATCGAGAAGCTCGGCGCGGCCCAGTTCGCCGCCTCGGCGACCGTCGACCGCCTGCGGGAGTTCGCCGGCCTCTCCGATCCCGCGCCGCTGAAGGCCGTGACCCTGGCCGCCACCGACCCCGCCAACCCCTACGGCGCGGCACTGGCGTGGCCGCCGCTGGACGGCGTCACCCACCGGCCCGGCCGCAAGGCGGGGGGCCTCGTCGTGCTCGTCGACGGGGCGCTCACGCTGTACCTCGAGCGCGGCGGCCGCTCGGCGCTGGCCTTCACCGACGACGAGGCGCAGCTCGCCGCCGCCGCCGCCCACCTCGCCGAGACATCGCGCACGCGACGGCTGGACACCCTCACGATCGAGCAGGTGAACGGCGAGTTCGTCTACGGCACCGCCGTCGGCCGTGCGCTGCGGTCCGCCGGCTTCGTCGAGGCGACCCGCGGACTCACCCTGCGCAAGGTCACCGCGGGCACGGCGCTGCGCCAGCCGCAGGCCACCGCGCACACCGGGGCCGCGGATGCCTGAGGGCGACACCGTGTACCGCACCGCACGGGCGCTGAACGAGGCCCTCGCCGGCCACGAGATCACACGGTTCGACATCCGGGTCCCCGGCAGCGCCACCGTCGACCTCCGCGGCGAGACGGTGAGCGAGGTGGTGCCGCGCGGCAAGCACCTGCTGCTGCGCGCGGGCGGGGCGACGCTGCACTCCCATCTCAAGATGGAGGGCGAATGGCACGTCTATCCCGCGGGCGGCCGCTGGCGGCGGCCCGGGCACACCGCGCGCGCGATCGTCGGCAACGAGCGGGCGGATGCCGTGGGGTTCGACCTCGCGATGGTGGAGGTGCTGCGCACCGCCGACGAGGCACGCGTCGTCGGCCACCTCGGTCCCGACCCGCTCGCTCCGGACTGGGACGCGGCCGAGGCGGCACGACGCGTGGGCGGCGACCCCCGGCCGGTGCATGTGGCGCTGCTGGATCAGCGCAACGTGGCGGGTCTCGGCAACGTCTACGCCAACGAGGTGCTGTTCGTCCGGGGCATCCTGCCGGCGACGCCGGGGACCGAGGTCGACGCGCCGGCGCTCATCGACACGGCCGCGCGCATGATCCGCGCGAACCGCGACCGCTCCCGCCGGGTCTTCACGGGCGACGCCCGGCCGGGCCGCGGCATGTGGGTCTACGGTCGCGAGGCGAAGCCCTGTCGCCGCTGCGGCACGCCGGTGGGGGCCGGGACCCTCGGCGCGCGACCGACGGCCGAGCGCAACGTCTTCTGGTGTCCCGTCTGCCAGCGCTGACCGCAGGTCACCGCCCGATGTAGCGCCCCGGCCGGTGGTTCAGCGCCAGCACGAGGTTCAGCAGCACGGCCCCCGCCGCACTCATCACGACGTTCGGCCACGGCACCACCAGCAGCGCTGCCAGCACGACGAGCAGGTCGAAGATCATGAGGGTCCAGCCGGCACGGAAGCCGGTGGCATCCTGCACGACGAGGGCGACGATGTTGAAACCGCCGAGGCTCCCGCCGTGGCGGAAGACGATGAGCAGGCCGATGCCGGCCATGAGGTTGCCGGCGAGTGTGCCGTACACCGGGTTGAGCTCGCCGATGACGAAGAACGTCTCGTGCACGACCGAGAATCCCGAGACGAGGGCGATGGCGACGAGGGTGCGCAGGGTGAAGTCCCACCCCTTCTTCCAGACCGCCAGCACCGCGAACGGCAGGTTGATGACGGCGAACAGCACCCAGAAAGGCACCTCCGACGCGAACCCGAGCAGCAGCGACAGTCCCGCGGTTCCACCGGTCACCGCGTGCGAGGCGTTCAGCAGGAACAGCCCGAAGGATGCCGTGAACGTACCGGTCAGCATGCCGAGCACGTCCTCGCCCACGCTGTGCCTGGTGGTCTTCTCGTCGAACACCAGCGAGGGCCCCGTATCGGTCACCCCCACATCATCGCAGGACGACCAGGTGGGGGAATGAATCCGGGCCGGGCCGGGTTGTCTCTAGTCCGGCGCCAGACGGGTGTCGCAGGAGGGGATTGTGGGCAAGAACTACATCGACATCGAGAACGACCGTGGCGAGACGCTGCGCTATCGCAAGCACGTGAACGGGCGCGGGTTGATCGCGCACGGAGCCAAGGTGCACGCGACCGCGCTGGTCGAGGCGGGCGCATATGTCGAACCCGGCGCGGAAGTCGCCGCGGGCGTACGCATCCGCCGCGGGGCGTGGATCGAGCCCGACGCGGTCATCGGGCCGAACTGCGAGATCGCAGAGCTCGCGCACGTCGGCTCAGGCGCCGCAATCGGCGCGGGAGCGAAGATCGGCATCCGCACAACGGTCGGCGCGCACGCGCAGGTCGCCACCGGGTCGCTGATCGGCGACGGCGAGATCGTCGGCGACGGCGAACGGGTCGCCACCGACCGCCGGGGACTGCGCCTGGCCGCCTGACCAGGCTCTCAGCCCCGTGGTCGCCCTCCGCGGCGGCTACGCTCGGACCATGGCACGAAGCGGCGGTCCCCGATCCGGCGGGGCTCCCAGGCGCCCCGCGAGGCGACCACTGAAGGGTCAGCCGCAGAGCCCGCCGAAGCGCTCGCGCACCCCGTCGTCGTCTGCTCCCCCCGTCGCGCCACCGCCGGAACGCGGCCCGTTCCGGCTCGGCGCGATCCCCGGCGCCACCCCTGGCAAGTGGATCGATGTGTGGTCGGAGCGCATGCCGCACAACCCCCTGGAACTCGTGCCGCTGACGGTGGCCGGTCAGGCGGCGGCTCTCGCGACCGGCGAGGTCGACGCCGCCCTGGTGCGCGTTCCCGTCGACGCCGACGGGATCTCGCTCATCCCTCTCTACGAAGAGCGCCCGGTGGTCGTGTGCGCCGCCGACTCGCACCTCACAGCGGCTGACGAGCTGACGCTCGACGACCTCGCAGGCGAGATCCTGCTCATCCCCCGTGACGCCGTCTTCGACATCGCGGTTCCCGGCGCGGTGTCCCCGGCATTCGCCCCGCCCGCTGACACCGCGGAGGCGGTGGAGACCGTGGCCGCCGGCGTCGGCATCCTCATCGTGCCGATGTCGCTGGCCCGACAGCACCGGCGTCGCGACGTCACCTCGCGACCGCTGCGCGACGGGCCGGTGTCGCCGGTGGCCCTGGCCTGGCCGACCGAGGCGACCACGCCGCTCGTCGAGGCGTTCATCGGCATCGTGCGCGGCCGCACCGCGAACTCCTCCCGCGGCTGAGGCCGCCGTAGAATCGTCGCATGGCCCCGCTCGCATACGTCTGCGTGCGTCCGCAGGCGGGCGCGGCGGCCGGTGAGTTCGCGTCGTTCCGCTCCGCGATGCGCCGCGACGACCTCGCCCAGCTCGATCTGGTGCGAGGCCCCCTGCCGGACGACGTCTTCGACCGGTACGCCGGGTTCGTCGTCGGCGGCAGCCCGTTCAATCTGACCGACCCCCGCTCCAGCAAAACCGACGTGCAATTGCGGGTGGAGGCGGACCTCGAGCGCATCGCCGAGCGCGCGGCCGCCGCCGGCACGGCGGCGCTGTTCACCTGCTACGGCATCGGCATCGTCACCCGCATGCTCGGCGGCGAGGTCACCCGCGCGTATCCCGAGGACACCGGGCCCAGCTCGGTGCGGCTCACCGACGAGGCCGCGCAGGACCCGCTCTTCGGCATGCTGGCGGATCGGTTCACCGCCCTCACCGCCCACAAGGAGGGTGCCGGCGTCACGCCGCCCACGGCGACCCTGCTGGCGACGAACGAGACGTGCCCGGTGCAGGCCTACCGTGTGGGGGACCGGCTGTACGCGACGCAGTTCCACCCCGAGCCGACCGGGCCGGCCTTCACCGAGCGCATGGCCGTCTACCGTGACGACGGATACTTCACCGCCGGCGATTACGACGCGATCGCTGCCCGCGTGATCGCGGCCTCGCTCTCGGAGCCCACACGGCTGTTGCGGTCCTTCGCCGCCCGGTTCGCAGGCTGACGCCCGGGACGGACGCGCACGGCGACGATCAGGCGCGGTTGCGGGCGAAACGGACCGCGGTGATGACGATCGGGGCGAGCACCACGACGGCAGCGGCGATCCATGCGCCGATCGCGATCGGCTCGCTCATCGGCTCGTCGCTCCAGCGGCCGATCCCGATCCAGGTGAGCCCCCAGCCCATCGCCAGTCCCGGGGCGAGGCGACCGCGCCCGCCGAGGGCGATGCCGATGCCGACGAGCGCCACCACGGAGATCACCGCGATCGCGACGGGGTCCGCAGCGTCCGCCCACGACGGCGGCGCGATGGAGGTGAGCCAGGCCGCGGAGTTCGCCACGGTCGCCAGCGCCACCCAGCCGAGGTGGAGCCCCACGGTGATGTCGGTGAAGAGCGCCTGCCGCACGCCGCGCGGCGGTCGGCGCACGGCGAGGCGGAATGTCCACGCTAGGGCTGCCAGGAGCAGCACGATGACGAGCACCGTGAGCGGCAGGGTGGTGAACTGTGCGGCGACCAGCCACAGGCCGTTGAGCACGGCGGTGACGGCGATCCACCA
Organism: Microbacterium sp. zg-Y625; assembly: GCF_030246925.1. NCBI lineage: Bacteria > Bacillati > Actinomycetota > Actinomycetes > Micrococcales > Microbacteriaceae > Microbacterium > Microbacterium jiangjiandongii. Next base: position 347,404 of record NZ_CP126740.1, on the reverse strand, counting down.
GCCGAGCAGCCGCTGGCGGTCGTCCGCGCGCTGCGAGGGCAGCGCCTGCCACACCGCGTAGGCGACCATCAGCACGTAGATGACGCTCCAGATCGAGAACGCCTGGCTCGCGGGGGCGAGGTAGGAGGCGTCGGAATCGAGGGCACCCCCCTGCAGGTCCTCGACCGGTCGCCCTCCGAGAGCCCCCACGCCCACGACCGCGGCGATGAGCATGAAGCTCACGGCGCTGATCACGCCGATCTGCCGACCGAGGTCGGCAGGCCGGGTCTGGGGAGGCGGGGCGGTCGTCCGGGAAGCCGTGTGAACGCTCATCGACCCAGGCTAAGCGCCGCTGCGCCCGACGGCGGAGGGGTTGACAGCGTCAGCCTGTCAGCCTTGCGGCGGACCGATCACGACAGCCGCCTCCGGCGCCACCGTCACGACGCCCGCAGCCGGCGCCACGGCGCCCTCACCGGGGTCCGTGGCGAGCAGCACCGTGTCATCGGGTCCGGTCGACGCGTGCCAGGGCTCCGCCGACAGGTTGACCAGCACCGTGAGCGGCCCCCGGCCCAGGCGGAACCGGCGACCGCCGGCGATCTCCACCGCATCGGCGGTGAGGGCACCGAACGAGGGGTCGGTGAGCTCGGGCCGCTCCCGGCGCAGGCGCGCGAGGTCGCGGTACAGCTGCAGCAGTCGGCGGTGCGGCCCGGACGCGGCGTCGTCGGGGTCGATCTCGGACCAGTCCAGCTTCGAGCGCTCGAACGTGGCCGGCTCGTTGGGATGCGGGACCAGCGACTCGTCCCACCCCATGCGGGCGAACTCCTCGGTGCGCCCCTTCGCGGTGGCCTCGGCCAGCTCGGGCTCGGGGTGCGACGTGAAGAACTGCCACGGGGTGCTCGCCCCCCACTCCTCCCCCATGAACAGCATGGGTGTGCCGGGTGCGGTGAGGGTGAGCACGGCGGCGATCGCGAGTCGCTCGGGCGACAGCGTCGCGGTCAGACGGTCGCCGGCCGCCCTGTTGCCGATCTGGTCATGGTCCTGGGCGAAGGTCACCAGGCGCCACGCGGGCACCTCTTCGGGGATCGGGTGCCCGTGGCCGCGGCCACGGAACGACGAGTGCGTGCCGTCGTGGAAGAACCCCCGCGTCCACACCTTCGGCAGGGCCTCGAGCGCGGCGAAGTCCTCGTAATAGCCGGCCGTCTCCCCCGTGAGGGCGACGTGCACGGCGTGATGCCAGTCGTCGCTCCACTGCGCGGTCAGACCGTAGCCGGCCGCCTCGCGCGGCAGGATCAGGGTGGGGTCGTTCATGTCGGACTCGGCGATGAGCGTGAGCGGGCGCCCGACGTGGGCCGACAGCGCGTCGGCGGACTCGGCGAGTTCGCGCAGGATGTGCTTCGGGCCGTCGTCCAGCAGGGCGTGCACGGCATCCAGTCGCAGACCGTCGACGTGGTGGTCGCGCAGCCACATCAGCGCGTTCTCGACGATGTACGCGCGCACCGCGGGCTGGTCGAGGGCGACGCTGTCGCCCCAGGTGTTGCGGCTCGCGTCGCGCAGGTACGGACCGAACTCCGGCAGGTAGTTGCCGCTGGGACCCAGGTGGTTGTAGACGACGTCCTGGATGACGGCCAGACCCGCGGCGTGCGCGGCATCCACGAATCGCTGGTAGGCCGCGGGCCCGCCGTACGCCTCGTGCACGGTGTACCAGAGCACGCCGTCGTAGCCCCAGTTGTGCACGCCGGTGAAGCCGTTGACCGGCAGCAGCTCGACGTGCGTGACGCCGATGTCCACGAGGTGCCCGAGGCGGCCGATCGCGGCATCCAGGGTGCCCTCGGGCGTGAAGGTGCCGATGTGCATCTCGTAGATGACCCCGCCGGCGAGCTGCCGCCCGGTCCACGCGGAGTCGGTCCACTCGAACGTGGTCGGGTCGAAGTAGGCGGACGCCTCGTGCACGCCGTCGGGCTGCCGCCGCGACCGCGGGTCGGGGCGCAGGTCATCGCCGTCCCCCAGCACGAACCCGTACCGGTCGCCGTCGGCCAGTTCCACATCGGCGGTCCACCAGCCGCCGTCGCCGACGGCCAGCTCCACATCGGACGATCCCGGCCGGCGCAGGCGAACCCGCTCTGCCCTCGGCGCCCACACGTCCACGCTCATCGCGTATCCCCTCTCAGCAGCGCGACCGGGTATGTCCCCAGCAGGTCGCGCAGTGGCACCTCGCCCCCGGCGAGGGTGCGTCCGGTGATCTCATCGCGCCACGTGCCCGACGGCAGCAGCACCGCGGTGTCGCCCCAGCCGCCCCGGGCCGCGAGGCCCACCGGAAGCCGGGTCGCGACCGTGATCGCCCCACCGCGGTCGAACGCGACGACGTGATCGGATGCCGCGCCGACCGCGACCACCGGACGGTACCGCGTGAACAGCTCTCGCCGGTCCCGGCGCAGTCGCAGCGCCCGCGACACCACGAGCAGCTTCGCCGCGCCGGATTCGTCGACCGGCGGCATCCACCCGCCGTCGATGCGGCCGAGCAGCGCCCGGCGAGTGGAGAAGTCCACGGCGCGCCTGTTGTCGGGATCCACGAGCGAGGTCTCCCACAGCTCCGACCCCTGGTAGACGTCCGGGGCGCCCGGTGCGGTGAGCTGCACGAGCTTCGCCGACAGCGAGTTCGACCACCCGGGCCCGGAGACCTCGGCGACGAATTCCTCGACGAGCGGCCGCGCGGCTCCGAAGGCGGCATCGACCACAGCGTGCATCCGCTCCTCGAAGGCGGGATCAGGATCCCACCATCCGGTGCGCTCGGCCGCTTCGCGGGCCGCCTTCTCGGCGTAGGCGTGAAGGCGCTCAGGGGTCGCCGGCCACGAGCCGACGACGGCCTGCCACAGCAGGGAGTCGAAGGGTCCGTGACCGCTGGATGCCACCGCCCGCAGCCGCTCGAGCACCTCGGCCCAGCGGTCGGGCATCTCGGCGAGCACCGACAGGCGCGCCCGCACGTCCTCGCCGCGCTTGGTGTCGTGCGTCGACAGCGACGTCATCGCGTGGGGCCACTGGGCGTGGCGCCTGGCCTGGGCGGTGTGGAACCCGTCGACGTCGAGCGAGAACACCGACGGGTCCCCGCCGACCTCGGTGAGGGTGCCCAGCCGCGTCATGCGGTAGAACGCGGTGTCCTCGACGCCCTTGGCCATGACGGGCCCGGTGGTCTGCATGAACCGACGCGCCAGCTCGGTGCCCGGTTCGGCGAGGCGCTCGACGAGCAGCTGCGCGAGGTCGGCCACCTCGGGTCGGCGTCGCGCCGTCTCGGCGAAGGCATGGTCGAGGTGCTCGCGGCCTGCCGGCAGGTACGAGCGGTAGACCGGGAAGTTCGTCAGCAGCTCCGCGAGGGTGTCGACGAGCTCGGCGTCGTCGGCATCGATCGCAGGGCCGGGCGAGCCGCGCAGCACGCGCACCAGCCGCGCGATCTCGGCCCGCTGGATCGTGTCGGCGATCATGCGCTTGGTGTCGTGCATGAGATCGGCGTACCCGGTGAGCGCGCCCAGCCCCGTCTCGGCGCGCAGGGTCGCATCGAGGGCGTCCAATCGCGCTTCGCCGGCCGGATCGATGAGCAGACGGTCCACCTCGGCCATGGCGTCGTATCCGGTGGTGCCGGTCGTGCGCCACCATGCCGGCAGGGCCTCGGGATGCTCGGTGGCGGCGTGCTCGAGGATCTTCTCCACGAGCACCGGAAGGCCGCCGGCTGCCTCCGCCAGGCGATCCAGGTACGCGCCGGGGTCTGCCAGGCCGTCGGGGTGGTCGATGCGCAGTCCGTCGACGAGCCCCTCCCGCACCCAGCGGAGGATCTCGGCGTGCGCCGCGTCGAAGACGTGCGGCAGCTCGACGCGGACGCCCGCCAGGGTCGTGACGGCGAAGAAGCGGCGGTAGTTGAGCTCGGCAGCCTCCCGTCGCCAGAACATCAGCTCCCAGTGCTGGCGCTCGAGCACGGCGGCCACGTCCGCAGGGTCGATGCCGTCGAGGGACCCGGGGGCGAGGGGCAGGGCGTGGTCGAAGTAGCGCACGAGCCCGGCATCCGCGTCGACGACGAGGTCACCCGCGGCCAGCACCTCGTCGAGCTCGGCGCCGAGGATCGGCACGCGCACGCGGCCGCCGCCGTACTCCCAGTCGATGTCGAACGCGTCGGCGTGGGCGCTTGCCTGGCCGTTGCGCAGGACATCCCACCACCAGGGGTTCTCGGCGGGCTGCGAGATCCCCATGTGGTTGGGGACGATGTCCACGAGGATGCCGAGGCCGGCAGCCCGCGCTGCGTCGACGAATCGCTGCAGTCCCGCGGCGCCGCCGCGTGCCGGGTCGACCTGCGAGGGGTCGACGACGTCGTACCCGTGGTCGGAGCCGGGGGTCGCCCTCAGCAGCGGCGACAAGTAGGCCCAGTCCACCCCGAGGTCGCGCAGGTAGTCGGTGACACCGGCCGCCGCATCGAGGTCGAACGACTCACGGATCTGCAGTCGGTACGTCGAGACGGGACGCCGCTCGGTCACCGGCCCGCCTCGTCCTTCGGCGAGGCGGCGGGGACCTCGTCGATCACGCCGGTGTTGGTCGCCAGCGACGCCGCGACGGAGTGATCGACCTCCTGCTCGGGGCCGGAGTGCTCGCGCAGCACGACGAGCGCCTTGCCCTGCACCTGCACGGTGGCACCCGGGTCGATGGGAGCGCTGTCCGCCAGCTCGCCGGCCGTGTCGACCATGATGTCCCAGTGCGGGGCGAACTCGGGGTCCGGGATGAAGAAGTCCACGGCCTCGTCGCCGGCGTTGAACAGCACGAGGAAATGCTGGTCGCGGATGGGTTCACCGCGCCGGTCGCGCTCGCGGATGCCGTTGCCGTTGAGGAACATGCCGATGGCGCGGCCGAAGCCGGAGTCCCAGTCGTCGGGCTGCATGCGCGTGCCGTCGGGGCGCAGCCAGACGATGTCGGGGATGGGCGCACCCTCTTCCTGGCGCACCGGGCGGCCGTTGAAGAACCGACGGCGCCGGAAGGCGGGGTGCTCGCGCCGCAGCCGGGCGAGGGCGGAGGTGAACTCCACGAGCGGCTGGTCCACGGCATCCCAGTGCACCCACGTCAGCGCGTTGTCCTGCGCGTAGCCGTTGTTGTTACCCTGCTGCGTGCGGCCGAGCTCGTCGCCGTGCAGCAGCATCGGCACGCCTTGGCTCAGCAGCAGCGTCGCGATGAAGTTGCGCTGCTGACGCGCCCGGGCCGTGAGGATCTCTGGGTCGTCGGTCGGGCCCTCGACGCCGAAGTTGGACGAGCGGTTGTGCGATTCGCCGTCGCGGCCGTCCTCGCCGTTGGCGTCGTTGTGCTTGTCGTTGTACGACACCAGATCGCGCAGGGTGAAGCCGTCGTGGGCGGTGACGAAGTTGATGGATGCCACCGGGCGGCGACCGGAGTGCTCGTACAGGTCGGCGGAGCCGGTGATGCGCGACGCGAACTCGGCCAGGGCCTGCGGCTCGCCGCGCCAGAAGTCGCGCACCGTGTCGCGGTACTTGCCGTTCCACTCCGTCCACTGCGGGGGGAAGTTTCCCACCTGGTAGCCGCCGGGGCCGATGTCCCAGGGCTCTGCGATGAGTTTGACCTGCGAGACCACCGGATCCTGCTGCACGAGCTCGAAGAACGCCGCCAGCCGGTCGACGTCGTAGAACTCGCGGGCGAGGGTCGCCGCCAGGTCGAACCGGAACCCGTCGACGTGCATCTCGAGCACCCAGTAGCGCAGCGAATCCATGATCATCTGCAGGGTGTGGGGGCTCCCGACGTTGAGGCTGTTGCCGGTGCCGGTGTAGTCGGTGTAGTACCGCTTGTCGTCGTCTTCGAGCCGGTAGTAGGCCTCGTTGTCGATGCCGCGCATCGACAGCATGGGTCCGAGGTGGTTGCCCTCTGCGGTGTGGTTGTAGACGACGTCGAGGATGACCTCGATGCCGGCCGCGTGAAGGGCCCGCACCATGCCCTTGAACTCCTGCACCTGCTGGCCGCGCTGACCGGTGGCGGAGTAGGTGTTCTGCGGGGCGAAGAACGAAATGGTGTTGTAGCCCCAGTAGTTCGACAGCCCCTTGTCCTGAAGGGTGGAGTCGTTGACGAACTGGTGCACCGGCATGAGCTCGATCGCCGTGACCCCGAGCTTCTTGAGGTGCTCGATGATGACCGGGTGCGCAATGGCGCTGTAGGTGCCGCGGATGTCCTCGGGGATGTCGGGGTGCAGCTGGGTGAGCCCCTTGACGTGCGCCTCGTAGATGAACGACTCGGCATACGGCGTCTTGGGCTGCCGGTCCCCCGACCAGTCGAAGAAGGGGTTGACCACGACGCCCTTCATCATCTGCGCGGCGGAGTCCTCGTCGTTGCGGCCGTCCGGGTCGCCGAAGGGGTAGCTGAAGACCTCCTGGCCCCACTTCACCTGCCCGTCGACGGCCTTGGCGTAGGGATCGAGCAGCAGCTTGTTCGGGTTGAAGCGCTTGCCCGATGCCGGGTCGTACGGCCCGTGCACGCGGTAGCCGTAGCGCTGGCCCGGCTGCACGTTGGGCAGATACGCGTGCCACACGAAGGCATCGACGTCGACGAGTTCGACGCGCGTCTCCTTGCCCCGATCGCCGAAGAGGCAGAGTTCGACGCGCTCGGCGCCTTCGCTGAAGAGCGCGAAGTTCGTTCCGTTACCGTCGAACGTCGCGCCCAGTGGATACGCAGAGCCTGGCCATGAATGCACGGGGCAACACTAGACCGACGAAAACTCCCCCCGGAGGACTTGACAAACGCGCCGCGCACCCCGGTTTGCTCAGGACGCGCCCTGCGGAGGCTGCCGCAGCAGGTCGATGCGTTCGCCGAGATAGTCCGCCAGGGGCCGGTACCCGCCTGCCGCGCTCCAGCGCACGCTCGGCACGCCGTCGCGCAGCGCCAGCGGACCGGATGCCTCGCCCCGCGCGACCGCGTCGAGGTCGAGCACCCGCCATCCGATGTGCACGACCTCCCCCTCGGCGAACCCGCCGCGGAAGGCCGCCGCCTGCCGCTCCGCCCGCTCGCGCTGGGACTGCGCGGTGTAGCCGCGCCGCGCCTCCTGTCGGGCACGCACGATCTCTCCGGTGGCGAGCACCGCGTCATCGGTCACGAGCAGCACGCCCAGGTGCCAGCCGTCGCCGACCGGGGTGATGCGGGGCGCGCGGGCGAAGCCGAGCAGGCGCCGCACCGTGAGGGGAGATCCCAGTCGTTCGCGCGGGGCGCCCACCAGACGGCGACGGGCATCGGCGAAGACGTCGTGGAGGGAAGCGGTCATGACGGCCTGGCGCCCGTCTCGTCGAGTGCTGCGTGCGCCGTGTCGACACCGCGCTGCGCGGCGCGCGCCGCGGCGGCCGCCTGCTCGCGCTCGGTCTCGGCCGCGGCCACGGCCGACTCCGCCGTGGCCGCCTCGGCGCGGACGCGCTCGAGGTCGGCACGCAGGTCCGCCTCGCGCTCCGCGAGGTGATCCGCGCGCTCCCGCGCCTTCTGCACCGTCGCCTCGACGCGGGCGAGGCGACGGCTCGCCTCGGATGCCTCACGCTCCGCCTCGCGCACCGCCTTCTCGGCGGCGCGGCGCGCACGGCGCTGGGCCAGGTCGTCGCGGGGAGGTGCCGGACGCTCCGCCACGCCCGGGATCGAGCCGCCCACGGCGTCGGTCAGGTCCACCGGATCCACCCCGGTCGCTACCAGTGGGCGCACGAGACGCCCCGTCATCACGGCAGCGGCCGCCGCCGGGTCGCGCACGGCGGCATCGATGGTCGATTCGACGTCGGAGGCGGCGGCGTCGCTGACCGAGACCCCGCGATCGCGCGCCAGGTCCACCGCCTGCCGTGACAGCGCGGCGACGAGGGCCCGGCGCTGCCGGCTCAGCCGCGTCATCTCTGCGGCATCCAGGTCGTCCTGCGCCTCGCGCAGCGCCGCGGCGAGATCCAGGGCCTCCCCCAGCTGCCCCTCCTGCACGAGCAGGTCGACGGCGTACGCCGACACGATCGGCTTGCGCAGCGCCCGCACCGCCTTCGCGAGCTTCGGCTCGGCGGCGGCGGCGCGCGCGTTGCGGGCGGCGGTGAACTCCGCCGGCGGCAGGGCGTACAGCTGCGCCGCCACGTCGTCGAGGTCCTCGTGCGCCACCCGCCCATTCTGCCCGGCCGCGGGCGGCGACGCTCAGACGGCGCGCATGTGCGGCGGGCGCGCCGGGCCGTGCAGCTCTTGGTGCAGCCGCTGCATGCGCGCATCGAGCGCCGAGGCGGAGTCTGCGGCATCCTTCAACTCCGCCAGCAGGGAATCGGGCACCTGCTGGTCGTACTTGTAGTAGATCTTGTGCTCGAGGCTCGCCCAGAAATCCATCGCGATCGTGCGGAACTGGATCTCCACCGGCACCTGCACGGCGCCGGTGGACAGGTACACCGGCACCGAGACGATGGCGTGCAGACTCTTGTAGCCGTTGGGCTTCGGTTCGGCGATGTAGTCCTTGACCGCCATCACCGTGATGTCGGGCTGCGCGGTGAGCAGGTCGAAGAGGCGATAGGCGTCGGCGCGGAAGCTGCAGGTGATGCGCACTCCGGCGATGTCGGTGATGTGCGCACGGATGCTGTCGAAGTCGGCCTCGACGCCCTTGCGCACGACCTTCGCCACCAGGCTGTCGGGGGACTTCACACGGCTGGTGACGTGCTCGATCGGGTTGTAGTCGTGCATGTGCGAGAACTCCTCGCGCAGGATCGAGATCTTCGTCTCGACCTCGTGCAGCCCGAACCGGTACTCCAGCAGGAACCGCTGCAGGTCGTCGCGCAGCTCTCGCAGCTGCTGCGCCGAGAAGGAGACGGGCTGCTCGCCCACCGGGGTCGCCATACCCCGACCCTATGCCGCCGGCTGAGGTGTCTGCTGTGAACCGCCGCCGTCGGTGGCGCGCGCCGTGCACAACGTCGCCGGTCGGGCGGGAGGCCCGGCCGGATCACGCCGTCGGCACGGTCGCCGGCCCGGATCGCCGACGTTGTGCACGCGCCGCCGGCGGGCCCCCGACCCGGGATCAGCCGGTGACGAGCCCGGCGGCCTGCCGCGCGGCGCCGAGCGCGACGTACTCGCCCGGCTCCGGAGCCTCCACCGGAATGCCGAACACCAGCGGTGCGATCTCGCGCACCGCCTGCGACCGCGCACCGCCGCCGATGAGCAGCGCGCGCTGCGGCTCGACGCCGAGCCCGCGCAGGGCATCGAGCCCCGCGGCCAGGCCCGAGAGCATGCCCTCCACCGCGGCCCGCGCCAGGTTCTCGCGCGTCGTGGATGCCAGCGTCATGCCGGTCAGCGACGCCGTGGCGTCGGGGAGGTTCGGGGTGCGCTCGCCCTCGAAGTACGGCACGAGGGTCAGTCCTCCCGCTCCCGGGGCCGCTGCCAGCGCCAGTCGCGACAGCTCGGCGTGATCGACGCCCAGCAGCCGGCCGATCGCGTCGAGCACGCGCGCGGCGTTCATCGTCGCGACGAGCGGCAGGAAGTGCCCGTCGGCCGAGGCGAAGCCGGCCACCGTGCCGGTGGGGTCCACGGTGCGCTCGGGCGTGACGGCGAACACCGTGCCACTGGTGCCGATGGACACGACCACGTCGCCGGTGCGCGCGCCCGCTCCCAGGGCGGCCGCGGCGTTGTCGCCGGCACCCGCACCCACGAGGCGGCCATCGCCGTCGGTCACGCTCTCGCGCGGCCCCAGCACCCGGGGCAGCACAGCGTCGTGCCCGAGCGCCGCGACCAGCAGCTCGCGGTCGTAGTCGCCCGTCTCGGGGTTCCAGTAGCCGGTGCCCGAGGCGTCGGAGCGGTCGGTCACGAGCTCGTCGAGCACCGGGCCTCGCGGCGACTCGCCCTCGGGCCCGAAGCCGCGCAGGCGCCACGTGAGCCAGTCGTGCGGCAGGGCGACGGCCGCCACGCGGGCGGCGTTGTCGGGCTCGTTGTCGCGCAGCCAGCGCAGCTTGGTGATGGTGAAGGATGCCACCGGCACGAGGCCGGTGCGCCGGGCGAGCTCGTCGGCGCCGAACTCGGCGATGAGGTCGGCCGCGGCGCCCGCCGAGCGGGTGTCGTTCCACAGCAGCGCGTCGCGGATGACCCGCCCGTCGGCGTCGAGGGCGACCATGCCGTGCTGCTGGCCGCCGACCGCCCACGCCGCCACGGCGTCGGCGGCGCCGGGCACGCCCAGGCCCCCGGCGTCGGCGATGGCCGCCTGCAGGGCCTCCCACCACGCGGCCGGGTCCACCGAGGTGCCGTCGGGGTGCGCGGCGCGCCCCTCGCGCACGATCGCACCGGTTGCGGCGTCGGTCACGACGACCTTGCACGACTGCGTCGACGAATCGACACCCATCACCAGCGTCATGCCGGCATCCTCTCTCTGGTGCCCCACGGCACGGACGAAAGGGACGGATGCCGCCTCACGCGGCATCCGTCCCCCTTCGGGATCTGCGTCAGCGAGCGCCCATCAGGTGCTCGGTGGCCAGCTGCTGCAGCCGCACGAAGCCGAAGCCCTTGCCGCCGAAGTACACCTCGGGGTCGAACTCCTCGTATGCGGAGCGGTCGGCGAGGAAGTCGTCGTAGGACTCGCCCTCGTTCAGCGTGGGCACCGACAGTTCGTCGACGCGCGACGCGGCGAGCGCCTCCTGCACCTCGGGGTCGGCGCGGAAGGCCGCGGCGCGCTCCTTGAGCAGCAGGTAGGTGCGCATGTTCGCGGCAGCCGAATCCCACACGCCGTTCTCGTCCTCGGTGCGCGACGGCTTGTAGTCGAAGTGACGGGGGCCGTCGTAGGCGGGCACGCCGCCGGGGCCGCCGTTCTCGAGCAGGTCGACGAGGGCGAACGCGTTGTGCAGGTCGCCGTGACCGAACACGAGGTCCTGGTCGTACTTGATGCCCCGCTGGCCGTTGAGATCGATGTGGTAGAGCTTGCCGTGGTACAGCGCCTGCGCGATGCCGGCGGCGAAGTTGAGCCCGGCCATCTGCTCGTGCCCGACCTCGGGGTTGAGGCCGACGAGCTCCGGACGCTCGAGCGAGTCGATGAAGGCCAGCGCGTGACCGAGGGTCGGTAGCAGGATGTCGCCACGAGGCTCGTTGGGCTTCGGCTCGATCGCGAAGCGGATGTCGTAGCCCTTGTCGGTGACGTAGTCGCCGAGCAGGTTCACGGCCTCGCGGTAGCGCTCGAGGGCGGCGCGGATGTCCTTCGCGGAGTCGTACTCCGCACCTTCGCGGCCACCCCACATCACGAACGTCTTCGCGCCGAGCTCCGCACCGAGGTCGAGCTGGCGGAAGACCTTGCGGAGGGCGAAGCGGCGGACGGCCCGGTCGTTGGAGGTGAAGCCGCCGTCCTTGAACACGGGGGCGGAGAACAGGTTGGTCGTCACCATGGGGACGATGAGGCCGGTGTCGTCCAGCGCGCCCTTGAGGCGGTCGATCTGCGTCTGACGCTCGGCGTCGCTGGAGCCGAAGGCGAACAGGTCATCGTCGTGGAACGTGAGGCCGTAGGCGCCGAGCTCCGCGAGCTTCTCGACGGCGTGCACGACGTCGAGGGCGGGCCGGGTGGGGCCGCCGAAGGGGTCGGCGCCGTTGTAGCCGATCGTCCAGAGGCCGAACGAGAACTTGTCGTCGCGGGTGGGGGTGGGCATGACGCTCCTTCGTTGGTGGCGCTAAATGTTGCTGACGACAACGTATACCGGAACGGATGCCGCGTCCAGCCCATCGGCCCGCATCGCGGACCCCGAACGTTGACCATGGCGGCAGGCCACCCTAGGGTCGCGTTTACATCGCGCACTCCCGATCGAAGGGCACCTGTGAACAAGACCGTGTCGCTGCTCGCCGCGACGGTTCTGGTGGCTCTCGCCCTGGCTCCCGCCGCCGGCGCCGTTGCCGCCACCGAGGGCACCGACGGCGCGACGACCTGGTCGATCCAGCCGGCGGGGGCCGACGGCGCGGACGCGCGGGTCTCGCTGCGGCACACCATCGATCCCGGCTCGAGCGCACAGGACTCCGTGACGGTGACGAACTTCAGTGAACAGCCGGCCGCGTTCAACGTCTATGCGAGCGACGGGATCATCTCGGACAGCGGCGACTTCGATCTGCTTCCCCCCGGCGAAACGCCCGTCGACGGCGGGTCATGGGTCAGCGTCGAGCCCGTCGAGGGCTCCACCCCGCGCGCCGAAGGCGGACAGGTCATCGCGCTGGATGCCGGAGCCGCCGTGACCCTTCCCGTCACCATCGCGGTCCCGGCGGATGCCTCCCCGGGCGACCACCCTGCCGGCATCGTCGCCGAGCTCGTGCAGGAAGTCGGCGACGCCGTGCAGATGACAAGCAGGGTCGGCGTGCGCGTGCACCTGCGCGTCGCGGGCGATGTCGTTGCGGCGATCACCCCCGAGGAGGTGACGGCGGCGTGGCAGCCCTCGTGGAATCCCTTCGCCCCCGGCGTGGTGCAGGTCGGATACGCGCTCGTGAACGACGGCAACGTCAGACTCGGCGCCTCGACGGTCGTCGACGTCGCGGGATCCTTCGGGCTCGGCGCCGCCAGCGCGACGGCGGAGACCCGCGAGATCCTGCCTGGCCGCCGCGCGGTGTCGAGCGTGGAACTGACGGGCTGGCCGCTCGTGTTCGGATGGGGCGAGGTCACCGTCACCCCCCTGGTGGTGGGCGAGGACGACATCGCCGCTCCCACCGAGACGGCATCCACGACCTTCACCGTCTGGACGATCCCCTGGGCGCAGCTCGCCCTCCTCGCGCTGCTCGTGGTCGCGTTCTTCGTGATCCGCCGCCAGCGGCGCCGATCGCGCGCGCTGATGCAGGCGCGCATCGACGCCGCCGTGGCCGAGGCCGTGGCATCCGCTCCCGCTTCCGCATCCGGATCCAGCCCCGCCGAACCGGAGGAGGCTGCAGGCCCCACGACCGCCGGCGCAGCGCGCGGCGGCGCCGCAGACTGACGGAGTCGGCGCGCGACAGCAGGCCGCGCGCGGCCGTCCGGTGGAATCGCGGATGGCCCACCGACGGCACGCGAAAGGGGGGTGGATGCCGTCGGGCCGGCTTCCACCCCCCTTTGCGTGTCCCGGTGTCAGTCCACCGGGAACAGCGACACCGTGAGGGTGCCGCGGTAGGTGCCCGGCGCCGTGCCGACGGGCACGTCGAGCACGAGGCCGGCGCTGAGCTGCGTCGACCCGTACCGACCGTCCGCCGTGGCTGCGGCCAGGCGCTGCGCGGTGGCCAGACCCGGCCCGTTGCTCAGCACCGTCGGGACCCATGCGCCGGCGGTGACGCCGGGGCGCGGGGTGAGCACCTTGGGCGTCCAGCCGAGGTGGTCGGCCGTCAGCGTGCGCTCACCGGAGACGAGGGAGGTCGACTGGCCGGAGGTCGACCACCCGCCGTCGCTCGCCTGCTCGTCGTTGCGGGAGTCGGTGACGGTGATCGTCGGCAGCGAGCCGGTGAAACGCAGCCGGTCGCCGGCGTTCTGCGCGGAGTCCAGCTTCACCCCGTCCCCGTAATCGGCCACCGTGAGCGACAGGCTCCCGGGCTCCGAGGCCTCGGGCACGGTGGCTTCGATCGGGATGCCGTCGCCGTCGGCCGCATCGCGGTCGTACCAGCCCTGCGGGTCGGACACCGCCCACATCGCCAGCTTCTCCGACCAGTCGCCGTTCAGCAGCAGCGGGTTGTGCGTCGCACGCCAGCTGCGCTGGTCGTTCAGGCCCCAGAAGGTGACCCGGTCGATGGCGTCGGCGTACTTCGTGTAGACGGAGAAGTACTCCGCGAACCGCTGCGCCTGGATCTCTTCGAGCTCGGCGCGATGCGAGATCTTGTCGACCCAGTAGGTGAACTCGCCACGCGAGATGCGGTCGCGCACCTCCGGGTCGTTCAGGTCCCGGTAGTTCGCCGCGTTCGAGGTCTCGGGCTCGGCGTTCCACGCCTCCCAGACCATGAGGTCCAGCTCACTGATGGCGACCTTGAGGCCGGCATCGATGATCTGCTGGATCGTCGCCTCGACCGACGCGGCGTTCGAGCAGGCGCCCGCCTGCCACGACTCGGCGTCCTCGTCGACGAGCCCGCCCAGCTGTGTGCGGTCCCCGCACGCGAAGGCCGGGGTCTGGTTGATGTAGTTGTGCGACTGCATGCCGATCGTCTCGATGAGCGGCCGCGGGTCCTCGGGGTACTCGGCGGCGTACCGGGCGTTGAGGTCTTTGGCCATCGTGACGGCCGCGCGGCCCTTGCCCGCCGACTGGAACATGTTGAAGTCGTTGTACTGCAGGTTGACCTCGGGGCCGTACTGGCGCGCGAACACGAACGCGTCGTAGATGAAGTCGCCGGCGCTCTCCCCCGCGTCGACGTCGGCACCCTCGGAGTACACCGTGTACCAGTTCGACTGTCCGCCGTTCGGGCCCCCGCGCAGGAAGTCCTCCCAGTTCTGCGTCTCGGGGTCGAAGGATTCCAGCCCGTCGACGAAGGCCTCGTTGACGACGTCCCAGGTCGGCACGCGGCCGCTGAAGTGCGTGAGCACCTCTTGGATGTAGCGACGCATGTTCTCGCGGGCGAGCTCGCGCGTCCCGCCGGTCGTGCCGGAGTTCAGTTTGGGCGGCGACTGGCCGTGCCACACCAGCACGTGCCCGTGCACGGTGGAGCCGCGGGCGATGGTCTCGTCGACGAACCGGTCGGCCTCACCCCAGTTGAACGTGAACGCCCCGGTGGTGTCGTCGATGTTGGCGTTGGGAAGCAGCGACTCGGGCTTCATGGCGTTCTCGGCCGTCATCACCTCGAAGTCGCGCTCGATCCGCTCCGACGCCGGCGAGCCCGCCTCGTAGGTCTGCGGTCCCGACCAGATGTTGCCCATCTGGAACAGCCCGTCGTAGACCTCCTTCAGGGGGCGCGCCTGCGGCCGGAACGACGTGTCGATGACGACGTCGGATGCCGGCATGGTGAACGAGTCCAGGCGCGCTCGGAGCCAGTCCAGCTGCTCCGAGGTCCAGCCGCCCCAGACGTTGCCGGCTGCCGGCATGGCGTCCAGCTGCACGGTCTCGCCCGCAGCGTAGGTGCCGGCGCCGGTGGTCTGCCCCTCCCCCGTCACGCGGATCTCCACGTCATACGTCTCGGCGGCCTGAGCCGGAACAGCCAGCCCGGTCAGGGCCAGCGCCAGCGCGGCCGCCGCGGCGACCCCGCCCGCTGGGCGCCGCAGGCTGCGGCGGTCGGTTCCGGCGCGAGCGCGGCGGAATGGTGGATATTGCATCGTGCGACCTCTTCCTTGAGTCCCGATGAGCGGGGTGTCACCCCCCGCGAGGTCGTCCGAACGTAACCACGGGCTCGCGCCTCGTCAAACGTTTTCGACACCGTCGAGCGCCCCGTTGACGCGGTTCCCTGGCGGGCGTAGCCTCTCGTGTCCTTACTCGCCCGCAGCGACGAACGACACCGTGACGTCGGCCGTCATCACCACGGCGTTGACAGCGCGAACGCCGCGAAGAGCACCGCCACGTGTGCCAGCACGACGTCGGTGGTGAACGTGACGACCGGCACCGCGAGAACGAGGTGCGACAGCGCCCCGAAGGTCACCAGCGGGCGGGCGGCGGCGAGCCGCGATGCCGACGGCCGCATCTCGCCGCTGTACTACTGCCACGCGTCCCCGGGAGATGTGGCCGTGTTCGAAAACCCGGGCGGGGTTTCGTAACGGTTCGATAACGCCCTGCCGCGCCGTCACGGGATGCGGATATGTTCGGCCGCACCACAAATCGATGCGCAAAGGAGCGCCCCGTGTCGCGACGTCCTCTTCGGTCCACTATCGGTGCAGCCGTGGCGGCCGCCCTGGTGTTCACCCCGCTCCTCCCCGCCGCTTCCGCCACGGCCGCACCGACGGTGGTGTTCGCCAGTGACTTCGAGTCCGGAGCCGTCGCGCCCTGGACGGGCCGCGGCAGCGCCATGCTCGCCGTGAGCGACGATGCCCGCAGCGGCGCCCAGGCGCTCAGCGTCACCGGGCGCACCGAGGGCTGGCACGGGCCGCAGGCGCCCGCCGCGAGCGTCTTCACGGCGGGCACCGTCGCCTACACCGTCTCGGCGTGGGTCAAGCTCGTCGACGGGCAGCCGGCCGCCGACCTCAACCTGGGCGTGCAGCAGCCGAACGTGACGCAGGCACCCGACTGGAACGAATACCCCTGGGTGGGCGGCCGCGTCACCGCGACCGACGCCGAGTGGGTCGAGCTGACCGGCACGTACACCCCGACGGAGGGGAACCCCCCGGCGGCGCTGTACATCGAGTCCGCCTCGGCGGACGTGCAGTTCCTCGTCGACGACGTCGTGGTTACCGCGGCCGCGCCCGACGACGGCTCCGCGGTGGCGCCGGGCGGTGCGGTGAACCCGACCACGACCCCCGTCACGCGCGCCGAAGGCACCGGCAACGTCTCGGCGCTGACCTTCGACGACGGCCCCAACGGCGCGACGACCGCGGCACTCCTGGACTACCTGCGCGACAACGACCTCCCCGCGGTCTTCTGCGTCATCGGTCAGAACATCCAGCAGCCCGGCGGCGCCGAGCTCGTGCGCCGCATGGTCGCCGAGGGCCACACCCTGTGCAACCACACCACGAGCTATGCCGACATGGGCAGCTGGAGCGCTGCCGCCATCCGCACCGACCTCGAGGAGAACCTGCGCATCATCCGCGCTGTGCTGGGCGACCCGGCAGCGCCCGTGCCCTACTTCCGTGCCCCCAACGGCAGCTGGGGCGCGACCCCGGGCGTCGCCGTCGCGCTCGGCATGCAGCCCCTCGGCGTCGTCAACACGATCAACGACTGGTCGGAGACCAACGCGGCCGTCCTCACCGAGAACCTGCGCGCGGCGATGAAGCCGGGCGAGCTCGTGCTCGTGCACGACGGCGGCGGGAACCGCGAACCGTCGCTGCAGGCCGTCACCACCGTCGTCGACGAGCGCCTCGCGGCGGGCTGGACCTTCGCCCTTCCCGCCGCCGCCCCCGCCGCGCCCCCGGCCGGCACCCTGATCGCGGCCGACTTCGAGGACGAGGACCTCTCCGGATGGACGCCTCGCGCCGGCTCCGGCGCCTCCGCGCCGACGGTCGCCGTCGTCGCGGGCGGCGCGGCAGACACCGCATACGCCGCCCAGGTCTCGGACCGCACCCACGAGGGCGACGGCATGCAGATCGATGTGACGGACGTGCTGCAGGCCGGCGCCACCTACGCCTTCGAGGCGCAGATGCGCTTCGCCCCTGGCGGCGACCCCGGCCAGGGCCTGTCGGTGTCGATGCGCACCGTCAACGGCGCCGACACGACGTACACCAACCTGATCCAGGCCGAAACGGTGACCGCGACCGGGTGGACCACCGTCGCCGGCCAGTTCACCGTGCCGGCATACGACACCGCCGCCGAGCTGTACGTCGAGGCCCGCTACAACAGCGGCAACACCTCGAGCTTCCTCGTGGACGAGATCACGGTGACCGCCCCGCAGCCGAGCGCCGTCGACACGTCGCTCACGCCTCTGAAGGACACCGTCGACTTCCCCGTCGGCGTCGCGATCGACTCCCGCGAGACCACCGGCGACGCCGCCACCCTGCTGACCCACCACTTCTCGCAGATCACCGGCGAGAACCACATGAAGGTCGAGGCCTGGTACGACGACGAGCAGAACGTCGGGCGTCACCCGCAGGCCACGGCGCTGCTGGACTTCGCCGTCGCGAACGACCTGCGCCTGTACGGTCACGTGCTGCTCTGGCACTCGCAGACCCCGGACTGGTTCTTCCAGCAGGACGGGCGCGATCTCACCTCGTCCGAGGCCGACAAGCAGGTGCTGCGCGAGCGGCTGGCCACGCACATCGACGCAATCGCGCGCTCGATCGCCGATGACTACGGCCTGTTCGGTTCGGCGACGAACCCGCTCGTCGCGTGGGACGTCGTCAACGAGGTCGTGGCCGACCAGGAGACTCCGGACGGCCTGCGCACGAGCCGCTGGCACGACGTGCTGGGCGAGGAGTACATCCACCTCGCGTTCGAGCTCGCCGACGAGGCGTTCAACGAGACCTACGCCGCCCCCGGCACCGACCGCCCGGTGAAGCTCTTCATCAACGACTACAACACCGAGCAGGACCGCAAGGGCGCCCAGTACGAGGCGCTGGTGCGGCGCATGGTGGATGCCGGCACGCCCCTGGACGGCGTCGGGCACCAGTTCCACGTCTCGCTGAACACCACGGTCGCGTCCATGGAGGCCGCTCTCGCGCGCTTCTCGGGGATGGGGCTCCTGCAGGAGGTCACCGAGCTCGACGTCACCGTGAACCCGGCGACCGAGGCCAACCTCGTGCGGCAGGGGCACTTCTACCGCGACGCGTTCGGGCTGTTCCGCGACTATCACGCCGCCGCACCCGCCGACGAGAAGCTCTTCGCGGTGACGGTCTGGGGTCTGACCGATGACCGCTCGTGGCGCTCCGAGCAGATGCCGCTGCTGTTCGACGCGCAGCTGCAGGCCAAGCCCGCCTACTACGGCGCGATCGGCGACGACGAAGGCCTGCCCGGGCTCATCACCAACGCGAACGTCTTCGCCGGTGACGTGCCGCTCGCCGACGGCTTCGAAGACGCGGCCGAGTGGCGGAACCTCCCCGAGAACCCTCTCACCGGCGACGCCGGTGGATTCCAGACCCGATGGAGCGACGACCACCTGACGGTCCTCGTGCGCAGCACGGTCGCACCCGAGCGGGTGGAGTTCACCTACCGCGGTGAGGAGTCGGCCTACACGCCGGGTGCCGCGTCGGGCCCGGCCGGACGCACGGTCGAGGTCGACGGCATCCACTACACCGTTGTGCATCTTCCGCACAGCGGGGTGACGGTCAACTCGACCGCGGCGTTCGACGTGCGCGTCGTCGCCGACGGCGGCGTCGCGGGCGGGTGGAACTCCCCCGGCTCCACCGGCCAGCTGACGTTCTTCGGCCCGCTCGCGACCCTGCAGGTTCCCGAACTGCCCGCCCCGGTGGTGAACGCGCAGATCGACGACGTGTGGCAGCGCGCGGCGGCGGCGACGACGGCGACGACCGTGGAGGGCAGCCCCGACGGCGCGACCGCCGAGGTGCGCACCCTCTGGAACGGCAACACGCTCTACGCCCTCTTCGAGGTGACCGACCCGGCACGGGACGCCACCAACAGCGACCCGTGGAACCGCGACGGCGTGGAGCTGTTCCTCGACCTCGGCAACAACAAGAACGGCACGTACGGGCCCAACGACACGCAGATCCGCATCACCGCGGACAACCAGCTGTCGTTCGGCTCCGGCAACGCCGCCGGCCAGCTCGCACGGGTGACCGCCAGCGCCACAGCCGACACCGAGACCGGCTACATCGTCGAGGTCGCCATCAACCTCGTCGGGCAGTCGGGCGGGCAGAGCGATGTGCCGCTCGGCGGGCTCGGCACGTTCCACGGCATCGACTTCCAGGTCAACGACGGCCGCGCCGGTTCCCGGTACGCCGTGCACACGTGGGCCGAGCCGACCGGCACGGGGTACCAGAACACCGCCCGCTGGGGCGTCGCCGAGCTGGTCGCGGCTCCGACCGACCCGATCGACCCCGGCACCGACCCCGGCGAGCCCGGCACCGACCCCGGCACCGACCCCGGCACGGGCACGGACTGGGCGACCATCGACGTCCCGACGTCGGTCACCCAGGGCGGAACCCTGCCGGTGACGGTCTCGGGCCTGACCCCGGGCCAGCGGATCTCGGCGACGCTGTTCAGCGACCCGATCGTGATCACCGGCATTCCGGCAGCGGATGCCGCGGGACGGACGTCGTTCTCGGTGGCGATCCCGCGGAACCTGGCGCTCGGCGAGCACACCCTGGTGATCGAGTCGGCGGGACTTCAGCCCCTCTCGACGTCGGTGCTGGTGGTGGCGCCGCGCCTGGGTGACACGGGCGCCGAGGTGCCGTGGGGCATCGCCCTCGCGGTGGCCTTGGGCCTCGTCCTTGCCGGACTCGTCGCGATCCGCCGGCCCCGTCGCGGCCCCGCCCGGGCCTGAACCCGACGCGGGCCCTCGAGGAGCTTCCTCGGGGGCCCCGCGTCGTTTTCGGGTACGCCGCAACAAAAGCCGGCGCGCGTGGCGCCGTCACCTAGGGTGGTGCCGTGACCGACTCCCACACACCCGGCGACGGCGTGCGGCAGCGCAACCTGTCCCGCCTCCTGCGCCTCGTGCATCAGGGCGGCCCGCTCTCCCGTGCGACCCTCACCGAGGCGACCGGACTCAACCGCTCCACCATCGCCGACCTCGTGTCCGAACTCGCCCGCCGCGAGCTCGTGGTCGAGCAGGCACCCGCCGCCGCCGGACGGGTGGGCCGGCCCTCACCCGTCGTGGCGGCATCCGCCGACATCGTGGCGATCGCCGCGAACCCCGAAGTCGACGCGCTCGAGATCGCCGCCATCGGCCTGGACCGGAGCGTCCGCCTGCGGGAGCGCATCGACCTCGACCACCTCGCGACTCCGGAAGAGATCGCGGACCTGCTCGCCGAGCGCATCGCCCGCTGGCGTGGTGACACCCTGGCATCCGCCCGGACCGTCGCCGTCGGGCTCGCCGTGCCCGGTCTCGTCCGCACCCTCGACGGACTCGTGCGCACCGCACCGCACCTCGGGTGGACCGACGCGCCCGTGCGAGACCTGGTGTCCCAGGCCACGGGGCTCCCCACCGCCGTCGGCAATGACGCCTCGCTGGGCGTCATCGCCGAGCACCTCTTCGGCGCCGGCCGCGGGGTGGACGACCTCGTCTACCTCAACGGCGGCGCGAGCGGCATCGGCGGCGGTCTGATCGTGCAGGGGATGGCCGTGGGCGGCGCGGGCGGCTACGCCGGTGAGTTCGGGCAGAACCGCCCCGGCATCGCCACCGTCACCGATCGCCGCGCCGGCGCGGGCGTGCTCGAAGACGAGGTCAGCCGTGCGCGGCTGCTCGCGGTGGCGGGCCTCGCCTCGGCCGATGAGCCGACACTCGCGGCGGTGCTCCACACCAGCACCTCGCCGTCGGTGACCGAGGAGGTGGCGCGTCAGCGCCGCATCCTTTCGACGGCGCTGGCGAACGCGGTCAACGTGCTGAACCCGTCGGTGGTCGTGCTCGGCGGCTTCCTCGCCACCCTCGCGGGACCGGATCTCGACGGGCTGCTGCAGGCAGTGCGTGCGCAGGCGATGCCGGCGTGCGCGGAGGATCTGGAGATCCGCCCCGCCCTGCTGGCCGAGGACCGCCTGCTCGTCGGGGCGGCGGAGGCGGCGTTCGACGGCCTGCTGCGCGACCCCACGACGCTCGCCTAACCCCGCCCCTCGAGCGCCTCGCGCCGCCAGACCCCCGGACGGTCGAACGCCCCGTAGCGCACCTCCACGCCGTCGGTTCCGACGGTCGCCGTGCACAGCAGCAGCGAGAGCGTGGCGTACCCGAACGGGCGGTTGTCGCGGATGATGGCGCGGTCGTCCTGCGGCGCGAGGGCCGCCGACTCGTCGAGCAC